>JAZUBY010000040.1:0-40175 GCA_045638885.1 Emergencia sp.
AACTGCCTCTTCGTTTCAATTCATGCTGAATTCCATTTAGTATGGTTCTCTTGCGATAACTCCATTCCGGCGTAATTAAAATCTTTCTTGGTGCGTCGGCACTTAAACGGTGCATAACGATTTCTGGTGGAATAATTTCCAGCAGATCACAGACGAAGTTAACATATTCTTCAATAGATTCAAAAGAGTTGTAGTCTGCGTAGTCTTTTTCCATGCGTGATCCTTTGACTACGTTGAGCATGTGAATTTTCATGCCCCAGGCACCAGAACGTGTTACATAGTTAACAGAATCAATCATGTCCTGCTTTGATTCCCCTGGCAGGCCTAAAATCAGGTGTACAACGGTTTTGATGCCTCGATCATGCAAAGCTTTGATTGCATAATCATAAGTCTCTAATTGGTATCCGCGGTTCATCCACTTTGCAGTATCTTCGTGAATGGTTTGCAGACCAAGCTCTACCCATAAGAAATGTTTTTCATTGATTTCGCTAAGAAGATCCAGAACTTCTTCGTTGATACAGTCTGGTCTTGTAGCGATGGCAATGCCGTTGATTAATGGGTGGGAAAGGACTTTTTCATACTTTTCGCGAAGCTCATTTACCGGAGCATAGGTGTTCGTATGATTTTGAAAGTAGGCCAGATAGTTCGCATTGGGCCATTTCTCTGATAGCAGTTCAACCTGTTCTTCGATATTGGATGCAAATTCACCACTGCCGTTTTCAGAGCAGAAGATACAGCCTCCGTAACCCTTGGAACCATCACGGTTGGGGCAGGTAAATCCGCCGTCAATGGATAGTTTGACAGTCTTCTTTCCGAAGTGATTTTTTAAGTATGAACTGATGGAATTAATCTGTTGATTCATGGTAAACCTCTTTTTTTTAAGCTAAGAATATGGTATAATATATCGATTAGTTTGTGAAGTAATTTTTGCAAAAAAGGGGGAAGAAAGATGACGAAAAAATCCTTGCAGCCACAATGCTCTTCTCAAGCATTTGACGGTATGCCGGATGTCATTACATCGATGACAGCGAAACCGGAAGCTATAGAAAAACCGGCACTGTTACTTCACAGCTGCTGTGGTCCATGCAGTACGGCTGTGATTGAACGTTTGATTGATGACTATGATGTTACAGTCTATTTCTATAACCCTTGCATTACAGACCGGGAAGAATATGAAAGACGAAAAGAAAGTCAAATTCGTTTTATAGAACATTATAACCTACATCTTAGTGGCGCGGGCAAAGTCCATTTTATCGAAGGAGACTACGATCCTGAGAATTATTTTCAGGCAGTAAAAGGCCACGAAGAAGAGCCGGAGGGCGGAAGCAGATGTACGATTTGCTTCACACAGCGTTTGGAGAAAACCGCAGAAGCTGCAAAATTAGGAGGATATCCGCTTTTTACAACAACATTAACTGTGAGTCCTCACAAAAATTATCCGCTGATTTCAGCCATTGGAAAGGTGGCTGCAGAAACATATAATGTTGAATTTCTGGATTTAGATTTTAAGAAAAAAGCAGGATTTCAACGAAGCATTCAAATGTCAAAAGAATACGAACTTTACAGACAAAACTATTGTGGATGCGAATTTTCAAAGAGATAAATTTCAAGTTTAAGGAGAATAATACAATGGCACAATTAATCAAACCGGAGAACTATCATCCAGTAATCAGCCCCCTGGAAACGCAGAGAGCGATTAAAAAAATCAAAGACTACTTCCAGCAGGAACTGGCTTACGGATTAAATTTACGCAGAGTATCTGCGCCGCTGTTCGTAACACCGGAATCCGGACTAAACGATAACCTGACAGGTATTGAAAGAAAAGTTACTTTTACGCTGAAAGACCTGGACGAAAAACCAGTAGAAATCGTACAGTCTCTGGCTAAGTGGAAGAGAATGGCTCTTGGCAAATATGGAATCAAACCAGGAAACGGCATCTATACTGATATGAACGCGATTAGAAGAGATGAAGAGCTGGATAATCTGCATTCTATCTATGTAGACCAGTGGGACTGGGAAAAAGTAATTACGAAAGACCAGCGTACAGAAGAGTATTTACATGAAGTCGTAACAACGATTTATAACGCAATCAAAAACTTAGGTGACTACGTAAACAGATTATATAGAGACATCCAGACAGAACTGCCAAATGAAATTTATTTCATTACAACACAGGAACTGGAAGACCTATATCCAAATAAAACACCGGAAGAAAGAGAAGACCTGATTACAAAACAGCACGGTGCTGTGTTTATCGAGAAAATCGGAGGCACCCTGAAATCCGGCGAAAAGCATGGGGGCCGTTCTCCTGACTATGATGACTGGGAATTAAACGGTGATATCATTTTATGGAACGATGTCTTAGACCGTGCCTTTGAAATTTCCTCCATGGGTATCCGAGTAGATGCGGAAACTATGGATAAGCAGCTGACTATTTCAGGTTGTGATGACAGAAGAGCACAGAAATTCCATCAGCAGATTTTAAATGATGAACTGCCATATTCCATTGGCGGTGGTATTGGACAGAGCAGACTATGTATGTTCTTCCTTCGTAAAGCCCACATTGGTGAAGTACAGGCTTCTGTCTGGGGGCACGATCATATTGAAGAATGTAAAAAGGCAAACATTTTCTTACTGTAATGAAATATATTAACGTTATCATTGATCACAACAGCAGACATACAGATAACTTTTTTACCTATCGTACAGACTTGCCGGTAAACCGAGGAGATTTAGTACAGGTTCCTTTTAATCGTGGTAATAAGCTGAAAACTGCATATGTTTTTGACGATAATGCCACGCCGGACTGTAACCCGGACATTATCAAAGAGGTTGTCTCTATTGATGAGCATGTCTCTTTAACTGATGAAATTATGGATACCTGTCAGTGGATGAAAACCCGCTATGGTATCAAATATCAGGACGCTGTAAAATGCTTTGTTCCTAATGGTAAACCGGCGAAAGCAGGAAAAGAGAAGGAGCCGTACAAGGATGAGGCTGGTGAACGTCAGGACATTGAGTCCCTCACCACAGAACAATGGGCAGCGGTAGAGACCATTACAGCCGCAATCAAAGGAAACCGACAGAAGAACTTTTTACTTCATGGTGTAACAGGAAGCGGAAAGACTGAGGTTTATATGCAGGTAATTTCTCGTGTATTAGACGAAGGAAAAACTGCGATTATGCTGGTGCCGGAAATCGCACTGACAAAACAAATTCTGGAACGGTTTATTGGACGATTTGGTAAGAAAACCATTGCCGTTCTCCACAGCAAGCTGACGCCGAGAGAACGTTTTGACGAATGGATGCGTATCCGCAGAGGCGAGGCAAAAATTGTCATTGGGGCCAGACTCGGTGTTTTTGCACCACTGGAAAATATCGGCATCGTTATCATGGATGAAGAACACGAAGCTACGTATAAGTCTGACATGACGCCAAAATACGAGACTGTAGATATTGCGCTGAAGCGACTGATGTATTATAAAGGTGTGCTGGTTATGGGCAGTGCTACCCCGTCGGTCGTATCTTACCAAAGAGCGAGAGAGGGTATTTATGAGCTTATAGAACTAAAGCAGAGATATAATGCGAATCCTCTTCCAAAGGTAGAACTTGTCGACATGCGTGAAGAGTTGAAGGATGGGAACCGTACGATTTTCAGCGATTATCTTTACCGTAAAATGGTAGAGACGCTGGAAAAAGGACAGCAGATTATTCTCTTCCTGAACAGGAGAGGGTATTCTACTTTCATCTCCTGTAGAGAATGCGGTGAGGCTATGAAGTGCCCGGAATGCGGCATTTCCCTGGTTTATCACAAAAGTGAAAACGCAGGTGTGTGTCATTATTGCGGAAAGCGTTTTGAAGTTCCAAAGACATGTCCAAGCTGCAATAGTAAATACATCAAATATTTTGGTGCAGGTACTGAAAAGGTAGAAGAATTTACAAAAGAGCTGTTTCCGGACAGAGTCATTGAACGACTGGATCTGGATACTGCGAAAAACAATCGGGAAATCACAAGAATTATCAATGGGTTTTCTAAGGGAAAGACAGATATTCTTATCGGTACCCAGCTGATTGCAAAAGGACTGGACTTCAAGAATGTAGGCCTGGTAGGAGTTGTTGCGGCTGATGTGAGTCTGAACATTCCTGATTATCGTTCTTCGGAACGAACCTTCCAGCTGGTAACCCAGGTTGCAGGTCGCGCCGGCAGAGGTGATGAGGAAGGACTGGTGATTGTTCAATCTTACACGCCGGATAATTTTGCGCTGACTACAGCTGCGAATCATGATTACGAAAGTTTTTTTGAAACCGAAATTCAGCTTCGAGGATTCATGGACTATCCACCATTTACGGATTTAATTTTGGTAGAGTTCACCAGTGAGTATGAACAGATTGCTATGAAAACTGCTGATAACTGCAGGCATTATCTACTGAAGAGTCCAATTGAAAATGAAGAAAATGAAATTTTTGCTCCAAAACTTTCATCCCATTTCAAGGGAAAAGACAGTTATCGCTACTATATTTTGATTAAATGTCCGAAAGGATTACGAAATAAATACATTCACTACATTGATTGTTTTGGCAATGAACTGGTGAAACAGAAGATTGACTGCAACCTGACGATTGACGTCAATCCATATAGCACATTTTAGAAGGAGAGAAAAGAATATGGCAATTAGAAATGTTGTAACAGAAGGCGATGAAATTTTAAGAAAGCGCTGCAGAGAGGTCAGCGAAGTGACAGATAGAATCAAAATGACACTGCAGGATATGCTGGAAACGATGAGAGAACAGTATGGTGTAGGTATTGCGGCACCACAGGTTGGCGTAATGAGAAGAATGTTTATTGCAGAACCGGAACCAGGCAGAGTTTACTACATGATTAACCCTGAAATTCTGGAACAGAGCGGCTCACAGATTGACGACGAAGGTTGTCTGAGTGTACCTGGCATGATTGGTACGGTAGAAAGACCACAGAAAATTAAAATCCAGGCAATGGATTTAAACGGTGATACACAGGTTTATGAATTCGAAGACTTTGATGCAAGAGTAATGTGCCACGAATTCGATCACTTAGAAGGAATCCTGTATATCGATAAGGCAGAAAACATCAGATCCGTAGAAGAGGAGATGGAAGAATAATGAAAGTCGTATTTATGGGAACACCTGATTTTGCAGTTCCTGTGCTGGATGCGATTCTGAAAGCAGGCCATGAAGTCGGCTATGTAATAACCCAGCCGGATAAAGCAAAGAACAGAGGAAAAAAAGTCCAGTTTACACCGGTAAAAGAATTGGCAGTAGCTCATGATATTCAGGTACTGCAGCCGGAAAGAATTAAAGAAAGTCCAGAAACAATGGAACTATTGAGAGCATATGCTCCTGATATTGCAGTTGTTGTAGCTTATGGACAGATCATTCAGAAAGATCTGTTAGATCTTCCAAAATACGGCTGCGTAAATGTCCATGCATCTTTATTACCAAAGTTACGTGGAGCGTCTCCGATTCATCATGCAATTCTGCAGGGCGAGGAAGAGACCGGCGTTACCATCATGCAGATGGCAGAGGGACTGGATACGGGAGACATGCTGACAAAGGTAAGCCTGCCAATTGCCGGCATGAACTGCGAAGCGCTTCATGATAAATTGGCTGAAATGGGGGCGAAACTTCTGGTTGATACACTGCCGATGATTGAAGCTGGAGAAGTGAAACCGGAGCCACAGGATGATGCATTATCTTCCTATGCAGGTTTGATTTCAAAGAAAGACGGCATCATCGACTTTACGAAAACACCGGAAGAAATTGAGAGACAGATTCGAGCTTTTGATCCATGGCCAGGTGCATATTGTGCCTACAAAGGGGAGACCATGAAATTATGGAAGGCTGAAGTACTGGATAAAAGCAGTGATGCAGCACCGGGAAGCATTGTAAAAGTTTCCAACGAAGGCATCGATATCTGCTGTGGTGGCAGATTACTCCGTGCTACAGAAATCCAGATGCCAGGGAAGAAGAGAGTAGAAGTAAAAGCTTTTCTGCTTGGAAATAAGATTGACGAAGATATTGTATTAGAGTAAAACAGGGGGAAAACATGTATTACGATTCAACGTATATTCTTTTATTGCCAGCAATCATCTTTACTATGATTGCCCAGGCAAAAGTAAATAGTGCTTTTAGTAAATATTCAAAAGTTAGAAACCGCAAGAACTTAACTGGCGCAGAAGCGGCGAGAAGAATGCTGGACTATAATGGACTGCATGATGTGCGAATCAATGCCATCCATGGAAACCTGACAGACCACTATAATCCGAGAAACCGCACACTGAATTTATCCTCATCTGTTTATGGGGTGAGTTCTGTTGCCGCAGTCAGCGTTGCGTGCCATGAAGCAGGTCATGCATTGCAGCACGCAAAGGGCTATGTGCCGCTGAAACTGCGTAACTCTATTGTACCTGCTGTGAACTTTGCATCCAGACTGGCATGGCCGATGATTATCATTGGTATTCTGTTGCTTAGTGCAGGCAGCTATGAAATGGGGTATTTCGGTATGCTGCTTCTGGATATCGGTATCATCGGTTTTGCAGGTGTTGTAGTATTCCACGCAGTTACACTGCCTGTAGAATTTAATGCCAGCCGCCGTGCCATTGACAAAATGGAAGAACTGGGTTTGGTAGCAGCAGAAGATATTCCGGGTTCTAAGAAGATGCTGAGAGCAGCGGCTTTAACTTATGTCGCAGCATTAGCAATGGCTGTTATGAACTTATTACGTATTTTAGCAATTAGAGGCAGGAACGATTAATGGCAGATTTAAATAGAAAAACTGCATATCATACATTATTAGAAATAGAAAAAAACCAGGCTTATTCCAACATTGAATTGAATCATCAGATTGGACAGATCAAGCCGGAAAATCCAGCCTTCGTTAGAGAACTGGTATACGGCGTTTTGGAGAATCAGATTTATTTAGATTATATTCTAAAACAGCTGATTCCAAAGGGACTGAAGGGTGTAAAGAAACCCATTAAGGTTCTTCTCCGTATGGGACTTTACCAGCTGATTTTCATGGATTCTGTACCGGAATATGCGGCAGTCAATGAAACGGTGAAACTGGCACGCAAGGTAGCGCCGGGTAGAGACGGATTCTTAAATGGTGTGCTGAGAGGCTATGGAAAGAAGAAGGCACAGATTTCATTACCAGACCCTGCAAAAGACTTGGAAGGATATCTGTCTGTGAAGTATTCTTTTGACCCGTCTATTGTGAATCTGTGGCTTTCTCAGTATAGTGAGGAAGAAGTGGAAACGCTGCTTGCTAATAGCAATATGCGTCCACCGCTTTCCATACGTGTGAATCTGACAAAGACCACGCCGGAGGCGTTGAAAGAGGAGCTGGAAGAACAGGGCTTTATTCTGGAAAAATCCAGCCTTTGCGAAAGAGTATTCTTCGTGAAAGGAAGCGGCCTTTTAGATACTCCAAGCTTTGCAAAGGGGTACTTTTCTGTACAGGATACGGCTTCTGTTTTGGCAGTAGATATTTTGAATCCGGAGCCAGGAGATACCGTAATGGATATTTGTGCAGCACCTGGAGGCAAAACCCTTGCTATGGGCGAAAAAATGGAGAATCAAGGACGTATTTTGGCTTTTGATATCTATGCCCACAAGCTGGACCTG
Organism: Emergencia sp.; assembly: GCA_045638885.1. Lineage (GTDB taxonomy): Bacteria > Bacillota > Clostridia > Peptostreptococcales > Anaerovoracaceae > Senimuribacter. Next base: position 7,660 of record JAZUBY010000040.1, read on the forward strand.
ATGCAGGTACAGGCAAAACGCTTAGGCTTGACCCTCATTGAGACAGGTGAGCAGGATGGAACGATGTTTCATGAAGAATATGTGGAGCTTGCTGATAAGGTGCTAGTAGATGGACCTTGTTCCGGATTGGGTGTTTTACGAAGAAAACCGGAAATTAAACACAGACCAGTGTTAGAGGATGTCGCTGAGCTTGCAGCAAAACAATTGGCAATATTGGAAAATGCCTGCAAATATGTAAAACCAGGTGGCGACTTGCTTTACAGCACATGTACGATTAATAAAAAAGAAAATGGTGATGTAGTAAGCGAATTTTTGAAAAAACATCTGGAATATGAATTGATTGAAGAAAGACAGTTGCTTCCGGGCGTCGATGAAGCAGATGGATTTTACATTTGCCTGATGCATCGTAAGCTGCCAGAAAGGAGACAATAGATGGAGGTTGGCTTCAAAACAGACAGAGGACTGAGGCGAAGCAATAACGAAGACGCATGTTACGTATTGAAACGAGATAAAGTTTTTATTGTGGCTGACGGTGTTGGAGGAAACAACTCCGGCGAAGTTGCAAGTAAAACATGTGTTGACGAAATTGCAAAATATGTAGAAAGTCATGATTTACACCATTTACAGAGTGAAGATGAGATTCAGGCATATTTTGAAAACTGCATCAGAGATGTGAACTTTAAAGTATTGGAATTGGCACAGTGTCATGAAGAAAACAGAGGCATGGCAACAACAGTAGTAGCGGCACACCTGCATAAGGGGTCGTTATATATTGTTAATATTGGTGACAGCCGTGCATATGTAATGAGAAATGGTGTATTAACGCAGATTACAGAAGATCATACATACGTAAATTCTTTGGTAAAAGCAGGCCTGATTTCGGAAGAAGAGGCAGAATATCATGAAAACCGTAATATGATTACCCGAGCAGTCGGAGCTGATTATAGAGTCGAGGCAGACTTTTTTGTTGTTCCTGTGATAGCAGGAGACAGAATCCTAATCTGTACAGATGGATTATATGGAGAAGTTAACGTGGAAGATATGACTTCTATCATAAAGAAAAATGAAACGATGACTAATATTTGTGAAGAATTACTAGAGACAGCAAAAGCAAGAGGTGGCAACGATAATATCACAATGGTTGTTGTAGAGGTTACGGAGGACGATATCGATGAGTAAACTACTTGCAGGAAGATATGAGCTGATTGAAAAAATCGGTGAAGGCGGTATGGCCGTCGTTTATAAAGCAAAGTGCAGACTGTTAAACCGTTATGTTGCTATTAAAATTTTGCGCCCTGAGTTTACAAAAGACGCACAGTTTGTAGAGAATTTTAAAAGAGAATCCCAGGCGGCAGCAGGCTTACAACACCAGAATATTGTAAGCGTATACGATGTTGGGAAAGAAGGAAACATTCACTTTATTGTTATGGAACTAATTGATGGCAGACCGTTAAGTGATTTGATTCGTGAGCATGGCCCATTTGATTATAGGGATGCGATGGAGATTACGAAACAGGTAGCCTCTGCACTGAGTCTGGCTCATAAAAACCATATTATTCACAGAGACGTGAAGCCGCATAACATTATGATTACAAGAGACGGTATTGCAAAATTAGCGGACTTTGGTATTGCAAAGGCTGTTAGCAGTTCTACTATGGTTGCAAATGAAACCAGCCGCATTATTGGATCTGTTCACTATTTTTCTCCAGAACAGGCAAGAGGCTCTTATGTAGATGAACGTTCCGATATCTACTCTTTAGGGATTGTTCTTTATGAAATGCTGACCGGACAGGTTCCGTTTGATGGCGACAATCCGGTACAGGTTGCATTGATGCATATCAATGATGAAATCACACCACCATCTCATTTGGTACATGGTATTCCGCCTGCACTGGAAAAGATGGTTTTAAAAGCAACAGATAAATATCAGACAAATCGTTACAAGAATGCGGAAGAAGTTTTAGAAGAATTAAATAACATTGATTTTGTAACAAAAATGGTTGGAGATTCTGTTTTTGTAGGCACTTCTAGCGAACAAAAGGAAGAACACAAGAAGCATTTTGATTCTTCAGCGTCTAATGACAAGGATGAATTAGATGAGAGAAGAGAAAAAGCAGAGCATGCTGGAGAAAGCGGTATTGGTTCAAAAAAGGGACATAATAAGAAAAGATTAATCATCATTGCGATTACAGTGGTGATTGCACTGGCTGCAACAGTATGTGGTATTTTGTTTGCAACGGGTGTTTTCGGTGGTGTTGAGGTACCAAAACTGATTGGAATGGACCCGGAAGCTGCAGAAGAGCAGTTAGAAGAACTTGGCTTTAAAGTAGAGTATGGCGATGATGTCAGATCTGAAGATATCGAAGCAGGACAGATTGCTTTACAGTCACCTGAGGCTGGAGAGAAGGCAGAAAAGGGTGATACGGTTACCATTATGGTTTGCATTGGTAAGCCGACAGGACTTGTTCCCGGTATCGTTGGACAGAACTATGACAAGACCATTAAAGTTTATTTAGAAGCTGAAGGTTATGTGATGGGCAATGTGAGCGAAGAAGAAAGTGACGCAGAAAAGGGCGAAATTATTGCACAGGATCCAGCAGAGGGTACAGAAGCAGAACAGGGAACACCTGTAGACATTGTGGTAAGTAAGGGTACTGATAAAGTACAAGTACCAAGTTTGTTAGGATTGACCATTGATGAAGCCAAAGAAACTCTGAAAGACTGTGGTCTGGCATTAGGACAGACAACTTATGAAGAAAGTACAGTATATGCTAAGAACATTGTTATGGAACAGAGCGAAAATGCTGGCGATAAGGTAAAAAAAGATACCAAAATCGATATTGTAATCAGTAAGGGCGAACCGGAAGCTGTTCCTGAGACAGAGTCTGATGAGGATGCCGATAAGGAATCCAATAATACGGATGCAGAAGCAGATGCTGATGCAAATGCTGAGGAAGCTGTAGACAGTAATGATGGAGAATCAAGTTCTGAAGAAGAGGATGCCACTGAATCAGTAGAGGCCACAGGTGAGGAATCTTCTGATGAAACGGAAGAGTAAAGACACAGAGGTAAAATGGAAGGTTTAATTATGAAAGGAATAGGCGGTTTCTACTATGTAAAAACCGCTGATGGAATATTTCAGGCAAAAGGAAGAGGGATATTTAAAAAAGATGGGATTACCCTGATGGTAGGAGATATGGTAGACATCGAAGTATTAGAAGATGGTGACGCTGTAATTAATTCCATCGCTCCTCGCAAGAACCAGTTTATCAGACCTCCGATTGCTAATATCGATCGCTTCATTGTAGTGATGGCTGCGACAAAGCCGAAACCAAATTTTACGACCATTGATAAATTTCTCATTATGGCAGAAATGAATCATATAGAGCCAATCTTATGCATTAATAAGATTGATTTAGTGAAGGAAAAGAAACTGCAGGAAATCATTGATATTTATAAAGATGTTTATCCAATTGTCTGTGTCAGCGGTGCAAGCGGAGATGGTGTTGAGGAATTAAAGCCGTATATTTCCGGACATAGGGTTGCTTTTGCGGGCCCATCTGGTGTAGGAAAATCAACTATTACGAACCGACTTATTCCACAGGCAAACATGGAGACTGGAAATGTAAGTGAGAAAACGGCAAGAGGTAAACATACCACCCGCCATGTGGAAATCTTTGAAGCTGGGGAAGAGGGATATGTATTCGACACGCCAGGATTTACTTCTTTTGAAATTCTGGAAGCTGATGAAGAAAATTTAAGTGATTTCTATCCGGAAATTGCACGCATGAAGGGATCCTGTAGATTCGATAACTGCAGACATATGAAGGAACCTGACTGCAAAGTCCAACAGGCAGTAGAAGAAGGTTTGATTCATCCACTGCGATATGCTTCCTATGTAGCAGCAATGGATGAAATCCGAAATAAAAAGAAGTATTAGAACATGAATGGAGGAGACTATGGGAGTTTTAGCACCATCTATATTATCAGCAGATTTTTCTAAGTTAGGAGAACAGGTTCAGATCATTAGCGAGGCTGGTGCCGGTTTGGTACATATTGATGTTATGGATGGACATTTTGTACCGAATATCAGCTTTGGTGCACCAGTGATGAAATCATTAAATGGGTGGAACACGAGTCCTTATGATGTACACTTAATGATTGAAAATCCAGATCAGTACATTGCTGATTTTGTGACAGATAAGACAGAATATATCGTCGTACATCAGGAAGCCTGCAGACATTTACACAGAACCATTCAAAATATTAAATCTCATGGGGTAAAAGCTGGTGTGTCTCTCAATCCGGCAACTCCGGTTTCAACTTTAGACTGTATTCTGGAAGAACTGGACCTTGTATTGGTGATGTCTGTAAATCCAGGATTTGGAGGCCAAAAATTTATTCCGCAGACCTTGGAAAAAATTAAAGAGCTTGATAGAATTCGAAAAGAAAAAGGTTATGCGTATAAGATTGAAATCGATGGAGGCGTATCTTTGGACAATGTGGAGATGATTCGAGATGCAGGATGCGACATCTTTGTTGCGGGGTCTGCAGTATTCGGTGCTGACGACATTGGTAAAAGGGTAGAAGATTTTAACAAATTAATTGGTTAGCCATAATTAATTCTAATGAAAAAGCAGTTATTCACGTGGTGTGAATAACTGCTTTTTTTATTTAAGTTATGCGGCAGGAGTGACAGAATCTTCTACAACATCATCTGATAATGGAACAGGTGTTTCGCTAGTATTTTCTTCTGTGCTTTCTGCTTCTTGATTGGCCTCCTCTTCAGCCTGCTGCTGGGCTTCTTCTTCGGCTTTTTTCTTAGCCTCTTCTTCAGCCTTTAATTTAGCCTCTTCTTCAGCTTTTCTCTTAGCTTCTTCTTCGGCTTTCTTTTTAGCCTCTTCTTCAGCTTTTTTCTTAGCTTCTTCGGCTTTCTTTTTAGCCTCTGCTTCCGCTTTCTTTCTCGCTTCTTCTTCCGCCTTTAATCTGGCAGCTTCCTCCTCAGCCTTACGTTTTGCTTCGATAGCTTTTTCGTCAGACCATTTTTCCTTACTACTAATCTTGTATTTTCCTGGATCAGGATTATGCTTGTGACAGTATGTCTTTGGAACCTTTTTCTTTGCATCACCATAGTTGAGGAACTTCTTCTCTTCTACATCAGGACAGTTAGGTGTAGCAAGGTAACCGGTATCTTCACATACTTCTAATTCTTTTTCAATGTCGTCCTTCTTTGGCACGCCGCCCTTTGTACCGGCTGTGTAATATTCTCCACCGGAGTAGACTACATTGGAAGGAGCATCAGGATAAGATCCTTCTTTTGCACCGTCAATTTGATCCATGATTGTGCCCCAAAGTGCAGCAGCAGGTCCGGACATGCTGTCTAATTCAAAGTTCTGGTCATTACCAATCCAAAGAGATGCGGAGTAGGATGGTGTGAAACCATCGAACCAGATATCAAATTCATTATCTGTTGTACCTGTCTTACCACCAACACGTACGCCGGAAATAGCAGCAGGGGAACCTGTACCACCGGATACTACACCATGAAGCAGGTCTCTCATAATATATGCAACACCTGCATCTAAAACTCGAATAGATTCTGTCTTTGCGTTGTTTAACAGAACTTCGCCATCTCGATCAACAACTTTTGTATAGGCTGTTGTTTCATGTCTTGTACCGTTGTTTGGATATACGGTATAAGCACTTGCCATATCTAATGTTGTAACACCTTCTGCCATACCGCCTAAAGCAAGGGCTGCAGGGTTGATGTCGTTAACATCACCTTCGGTATCCAGCGTGGAAATGCCATACTTTTCGACTAATTTAGCAGAGTACTCTTCACCAACCTGAAGAATGATTTTAACTGCACAAGTATTGATGGACTGTTGGATTGCAGTTCTGAAAGTCTGTACACCAGAATAACCGGTTCCGGCATTGTATGGCCATACTTTTCCATCAATAGTTGTCTTCTCATCTACAACGATGGAGCCTGCAGTAATGTAATTACCCCAAAGATCTTTTCCCTGCTGGTCAATCTTGAAGTCAGTAAAGCTATGTTTCCTACCAGCCTCAGCTTCTTCAAAACTCTGCTGAAGTGCAGCAGAATATACACCTAACGGTTTGATAGAAGAACCCGGCTGCTGTGGTGTGATTGCTCTGTTGTGAAGCTGTCTTCCGTAAGTAGAACGACCACCCACCATTGCTTTGATATATCCGGTTTCATTCTCTACGATTGTCATAGCAGCCTGCGGCTGAACAACACTCTGCTGCAGTGTGTAGGAACTGGATGGTACAGAAATTGTTCCATCATCGTTGAAAATGAAGAAATCTGTATACAGAGGATCTTCCATCATTTTTGCATCAATAACGATGTCTTCATCCTTGTTCATTGTTTTGTAATTCTGAGGAATATTTACGAATCCACCGGAGATGGAATATAATTCACCTTCAGATTCTTTATACAATGGTTTGAACTCGATGCTGTAATCAATTGCACCACCGACTTCTGTTTCGTAAACGTATAATCTCTTACCAGTCTTAATGATGAAGGAACCGTCATCGTTCTTTTTAATTTCATCTTTTGTGAAAGTAAATGTTCCGTTTTCATCGAAGTAGTCATCGTAATCGTAAAGGGTAATCTCACCATGCTGATTTAGTAAATTACCGTCATCGTCTTTTACGATAGATACACCAGGGAAATTGGAATTATCTGCAAATTCTGTTTCGATAACTTCCTGCGCCTGCTTATCCATTGTGGAGTAGATTTTTACGCCACCCTGATATACTTTAGTCCAGGCTTCGTCATAAGTTAAATCGGATTTCTCCATGAGGTCCTCAATAACTTCTTCGATAACATAATCCTGGAAGTAGGTCGCTGTTGCAGCGGAGTTTGTATAAGTTGGATTTAGCATGTCCAATAAAGCAACTGCGACTGCTTTATCGTGTTCTTTCTGTGTAATGTAGCCTTGGTCTAACATCAGAGCAAGACAAGTCTCTCTACGACCTTTACTCAGGTCATTTGCCAGATAAGTACCGTTAGCTGTTTCCTTTAGAATCATTTCTTTGTCAGCTTCTGTGACTTCATTATTACCAACTAACATAACCAGCTGATATCCAGTCGGTGTTTGCGGCATAGCTGCCAGTGCTGCGCATTCTTCCAATGTAAGTTCACTTACATCTTTGGAGAAGTAGGCCTGGGAAGCAGCCTGTACACCGTAGGCACTGAATCCGAAGTAAACTGTATTACAATATGTTTCGATAATCTCTTCTTTTGTCAGTTCTCTTTCCAGGATTACAGAATAATAAGCTTCCTGAATTTTTCTTACATAAGAACGATCGAATTGTGTATCCTGAAGGAACAGGTTTCTTGCCAACTGCTGTGTCAGAGTAGAAGTACCACCGATATCACCACCGGTTGTTACGGCCTGTACGATAGCACCGCCAATACGGATAAAGTTGAACCCGTTATGTTTCCAGAAAGTCTTGTCTTCCAAAGCTACCAGTGCATTTACCATGTTCTCTGGAAGGTCTTCGTACTTCACGTTGGTTCTATTATTCTCTGCAAAGACTGTGTCTACTTCATTGCCTTTATCATCGTAGATAATTGTACTTTCTGTTAAAATTTCAGCAATATCATCTGTATCGATGCTTGGCGTTCTTGCAATGATAATTCCAACCGCCGTACATCCAATCAGACCTAAAGTAACACAACCAATCAAAAAGATTTTCAACACTTTTTTCTTGTTCATATCTTTCAGATTAATTTTCTTTAAGCCTCTTTTCTTTTTAGGCCGTTCTATCGGTGCATCTGTTTCAACAGGCTTATTTGCCGTTTGTTGTTTGTCAGAAACCTTGTCATAGAACTTTTTTGTTCTACTGCCTTTTTTCTTTTCGTTATTATCTCTAAACATGTATTTATAATCCTTTCTTTACAGAATGACCTTCAGTCATTATACCATATTTTTGAACCATGTTAAACAATATTTCATGTTTTCATAAAATATTAAGAAATGATTGCGCGACAAAAGAAAATGGAATAAAATGGAAAATGAAGCTGATGAATAACTGAGAAATGAGAAGAAAACTTTTTTGCTATTGCCTGCTTATGATAGCAGGTACACTTTTTATTTTACAACTTCTGTTCATCCTTGAAAAAAACGATAATTTCAGCGATTCTTCGGGCATGATGACAGAATATGGAACTATTATTGATGTAAAGCAACGGGCGGATGAAACCTATCAGTTTGTGATTCAAACAGACAAAAACAAAATTCTTGCATCATACTATCAACCCCTTGATCGGCCATGGAGTCTGCTTGGCAGTAAAATTTCCTTTTGCGGAACGCTTACGTTGCCTCAGGAGGCAGGGAATCCGCGAACCTTTGATTACAGACGACATCTGTTATCTAAAGGAATTTCACATACCTGTATCGTAGAATTATTTTCCGTAGAAGAACCTGCAAAATCCGTATATATGCAGATGAAAAAATACATTCTGCAAAAAAGAGAAGGATACATGACAGCTTTGTCGGTCAATGAAACTGCCGAGGGGGTGCTGTGCGGTCTCCTCTTTGGAGACAAAACTCTAATGGACGAGACCGTCTACGAAGCTTTTCGAAAAAATGGTACGGCTCACGTTCTTGCTGTTAGCGGTCTGCATGTAGGTATTCTGTATAGCATATACCGCTATCTGTACGAAAAGAAAAAAAGCCGTGCTTTAACGGCAGGGTTTTTGTTGTTTCTCTTTGTTTACGGAACAGCGGCACTATGGTCCGCGTCTGTAACAAGAGCCATCGGCTTGATTGTATTAACGTTATTCAGCAAATTATCTGCCCGTAGATACGATCTTTTGACAGCACTTTCTGCAATGGCAATTTTTTCCCTTGTCAAAAATCCATATGCTATTTTAGACACAGGGTTTCAAATGTCTTTCCTTGCAGTCTTATCCATCACCTTTCTACAAAAACCTTTTGCAAAGTATGTAGGGGAGAGGTGGGCAGTAGCATTTGCAGTCCAGGCCGGGTTATTACCGTATATGGCATATACCTTTAACTATGTATCTTTTGTAGGAATTTTATGTAACATTCCGGTAATTTTTCTGGTTTCTATTCTCGCACCGGTTGGCATGGCAGGATTTATCATATTTTTACTCCTAGACACGGTAACGCCTGGTATATCGCAGCTGTTGGAAGCAGTAACAAATTTAATGATTTGGTGCAACAGTTTGTTTGTCTCAGATGGGATTTTGTCTTTTGATGTTATATCACCACCACTTTGGCTGATTATTTTCACCTATGGGATTGTATTTTTCTGTACATCTGAATATTTTCATATTTATTTTTACAGGAAAGACTGGAAAAAAATGATACCCGCATTTCTGATCATTCTATTGTGTACAGCGACTGGAGCGTTCATGGACCGCTCGCCCTTTGACAAGGCGGAACTGGTTTTCGTAGATGTGGGGCAGGGGGACTGCCTTCACATCAAAACACCAGGAAACAAACAGGTGCTCATTGACGGAGGGGGAAAGTACGGCTATAACACGGGAGAAAAGACGCTGAAACCCTATCTTTTGAAGAACAGAATTCGAGAGATAAACTTTGCTGCCGCAACCCATCTCCATTTAGACCATTTTGCAGGACTGGAAGAACTGGTCGCGTGCTATCCTGTTGATCAACTGTTGACAGAAGGAAAGGCCGGGCAAGTGATTCCCTTAGAAGACGGATACTGGCTGGAAATACTTTGGCCGAAAAAACAAAACCCGGACACGGATGATGAAAATCTGAATAGTTTGATTTTCATGGTTCATCACAATGGACGGAAGACTTTGGTTACAGGGGATATTACGGAAGAGGGAGAGGAGATGCTTTTGGAAGCCTATCAAGGCACAGATAAACTACAGGCAGATATCCTGAAAATAGCTCATCACGGTAGCGCTTACAGCAGTAGTGACGCTTTTGTGGAAGCCGTAAATCCCAAGATTGCAGTCATCAGTGTAGGCAGGAATAATTACGGTCACCCATCGGAGATTGTCATTGAAAAACTAGAGGAAAACGGTATAATGGTATTTAGAACTGACCTGGACGGGGCAGTGGGAATCATCAATAGAAAGGGAAAACTTTCAGTATGTACAGAAAAGCAGCGGTGAAACACAGCTTCAAAGTGTTTTCCGAAAACCTGAAAACAGGAAATATAGACAAAGTGATTTTGATGCATGGTGTGGAGCAATATCTGATTAAATGGGCTGTGGACACTTTGGTAAAGAAATACGTGAATCCAGCGGTAAAGTCCATGGACTATCAGCTCCTTGATGATGATGCAAGCTGCAGTCAGGTCATGGAAGCGGCAGAAACCTTTACCATGTTTTCTGAACGACGTGTGGTTTGGGTTCGTGACTTCAAACCGTTAAATAGTGACAGTCCGAGAGGTTACAGCAAAGATCAGATCAAAGAACTGGCCGAATATCTGGAGGCCAGCAATGAAAGCACGATCTTAATTTTTTCTGCAGAAGAAATCAAAGCCTCAGCGGCATTGACGGCAGCGATAAAGAAACATGGACAAGTATACGATTTTTCACCGATAGATAAGCCCGATTTAATATCCTTTGCCCGGAAACGCTTTCATGCTGCAGGCATTGATATTACACCAGGTGGCATTAACACATTGATTGATGCAACGGGATATTATCACAAAGAAAGTGACTACAGACTCTTTCATTTTGACCATGATATTCAGAAAATCATCGCTCACAGTGACGGCATCCGCGTAACGGAAAAAGATATCATGGAGACTGTTAGTGGGGACATGGATACGTTTGTTTTTGATATGTTGGATGGCATCAGCAACAACCAGAAGGAGAAAGCCTTCTCTATTCTGTATAATATGATGCACGGCGGCAGTGATGCATTTTCTATTATCGGGGCTATTGTCAGCCAGTTTGAAATGATGTTATCTGTAAAACAGATGCGGGAAGAAGGGATGGATCTTGGTGCAATCCACAAAAAGCTGGGTGGCAGTGAGTTCCGAATCAAGAAAATGCTGCCTTATGCCAACCGTTATTCTGTTGACAAGCTGAAACAAATTTTATCCTCTATTTACGAAGTAGACCGTAATATCAAAACCGGTTTGCTGGATCCTCAGCTTGCGTTGGAAATGTTTATCGCAGGTATTTAAAGAAATAGGCGAATCAAAATCAATCGGGAGCGTCAGACAGGTGCCCCGATTTTGTTTTGGCTGAATTTTCGAAATTTTCTCAAATGAATTGATTTTTTTTGTTGGAATAGTATAATAAGAAGCGTATAGCTTTGTTTAAATTTAACAATTTATATTTAAAAAGAGGAAGCAGGAGGAGACGAAAATGAGTGAAAAATGTTGCTGCTGCGGCACTCAGAATAAGGAACAGTTTAAGGAACTGGAACCTGTTTTAGAGAAGTACGCAAAAGTACCGGGAAGCCTGATTACGATTTTACAGAAGGCACAGGACATTTACGGATACTTATCCATTGACACCATTAACCACATTTCAGAAGCAACAGGCATCAAGCCTGCAAAGATTTATGGTGTTGCTACCTTCTATGCACAGTTCAGATTACAGCCAATCGGCAAGAATCTGATTATGCTGTGTCAGGGTACGGCGTGTCACGTAAATGGATCTGAAATCATTGAAGAAGCCGTATGTGAATACCTAGGCATTCAGGACGGAGAGACAACAGAGGATGGCCTGTTTACTTTGAACAACGTAGCATGTCTGGGATGCTGTTCCCTGGCCCCAGTTATGATGATTCAGAGTGCTGACGGAGATGAGACTTACGGTAATCTGACAAAAGATAAAGTTGTACAGATTTTATCTGAAATCAGAGAAAGAGCTTAAGGGGGTGCACAGAATGAAAGTTGTAATCGGACAGGGCAGCTGTGGTATCGCAACTGGTGCGAAGAAGACACAGGCAGAATTTGAAGCTCAGATTGCTGCAAAAGGCGTCAACGCGGAGATTGACTTTACAGGCTGTGTAGGTACCTGCTATCTGGAACCAATCGTCGACGTTTATGAAGACAATGGAGATGTAACCAGATATGTGAAAGTACAGCCGGACAGAGTAGAAAGAATTGTAGAAGAACATCTGAAAGGCGGTAAGGTAGTTGAAGAATTTGCCATTGCGCCGGAAGATCAGCAGTTCTTAGATAAACAACAGCGTGTAGTGCTGAGACACTGCGGCTTAATCAATCCAGAAAAGATTGAAGAATACCTGGCAGTTGGCGGATATGAAGCAACAAAGAAGGTTGTCACATCCATGACCCAGGATGAAGTCATTGAAGAAATCAAGGTTTCCGGTCTGAGAGGCCGTGGCGGTGCAGGCTTCCCAACATGGTTTAAGTGGAATGCTGCCAAGGGAAACCCTGGTAAGAATAAATATATTGTATGTAATGCCGATGAAGGTGACCCGGGCGCATTCATGGACCGTTCCGTTCTGGAAGGTGACCCACATTCCTTAATTGAAGGTATGATTATCGGTGGTTTTGCTATGGGTGCGACAGAAGGCGTGATTTACTGTCGTGCGGAATATCCTTTAGCAATTAAGAGACTGGAAATTGCCATGGAACAGGCAAGAGAGAAAGGTTTTTTAGGCAAGAACATCTTTGACAGCGGTTATGACTTTGACCTTCGAATCAAAGCCGGTGCCGGTGCTTTCGTATGCGGTGAAGAAACTGCACTGATTGCATCCTTAGAAGGTGAAAGAGGTATGCCTAGACTGAAACCTCCATTCCCTGCAGCGAAAGGTTACTGGCAGATGCCTACAAACATCAATAACGTTGAAACTTTTGCCAACGTTGCCTGGATTATCAACAATGGCGGTGCAGCATTTGGTGCAATGGGCACACAGCAGTCAAAGGGTACTAAGGTATTTGCGCTGGCTGGTAAAATTAAGAAGGGCGGCCTGGTAGAAGTACCTATGGGCCTTGCATTGAAGGACGTTATTTTTGGTATCGGTGGCGGTATCAAACAGGATAAGCAGTTCAAGGCTGTACAGATGGGTGGTCCATCCGGCGGCTGCATCCCTGCAGAATTGATAGAAACACCAGTTACATATGAAGACATCAACAAGACAGGTGCTATCGTCGGTTCCGGCGGTATGATTGTTATGGACGAAGATACCTGTATGGTAGACATGGCAAGATACTTCCTGGACTTCACAAGAAAAGAATCCTGCGGTAAGTGTAACTACTGCAGAATCGGTACTAAGAGAATGCTGGAAATTCTGGAAAGAATCACACGCGGTGAGGGTGAAGACGGCGATATCGAACTATTAGAAGAACTGGCAGCAAAGATCAAAGACGGATCCATGTGCGGTCTGGGACAGACAGCACCAAACCCTGTTCTGACAACCATCAGATATTTCAGAAATGAATATGAAGACCACATTTACAACCACACTTGTACTGCAAAATCCTGTAAGGATTTAATCAGTTTTGAAATTACGGATAAGTGCGTAGGCTGTACTGCCTGCTCCAGAAAGTGCCCGGTTGGCGCAATCAGCGGAGAAGTAAAGGGTCAGCATGTGATTGACAAAGAAAAATGTATCAAGTGCGGCAAGTGCTTAGAAACTTGTAAATTTGGTGCAATTGTCAAGAAATAGGGAGGGAGAATACGATGAAAAAATTCAGATTGAATATTGACGGCAAAGAAGTATTAGGCCTTCCTGGACAGACCATTCTGGAAGTTGCCAGAGAGAATGATATTTTCATTCCAACACTTTGCTTTGACGAAAGAACAGAAATTTACGGTTCCTGTGGACTTTGTGTTGTAGAAGTTGAAGGCAACCCAAAATTATGTAAAGCTTGTGCAACAGAAATTGCACCAGCTATGATTGTAAGAACAAATACAGAGCGCGTTGTAGAATCCAGAAAGACTAATTTAGAACTGCTGATTTCTAATCATAACGGTGATTGCAAAGCGCCATGTGTGAAGGCTTGTCCTGCAGGCACAGACTGTCAGGGTTATGTAGGTCTGATCGCAAACGGCGAATTTGAATTGGCTCACGAGCTGGTTAAGGATAGAATTCCGTTACCTGCATCCATCGGCAGAGTATGTCCACATCCTTGTGAAGATGCATGTAGAAGAGGTCTTGTAGACGAACCAATCAGCATCGCAGCTTTGAAACGATTCGTAGCTGATGTAGATATGGTTTCCGACGAACGTTTTATTCCTGAAATCGAGGATGAAACAGGAAAATCCGTAGCCATCATTGGCGGCGGCCCTATGGGTCTGTCTGCGGCATATTTCTTAAGACAGAAGGGACATAGTGTTACAATTTTCGATTCTATGCCAAAGCTGGGCGGTATGCTGCGTTACGGCATTCCTGAGTACAGACTGCCAAAGGATGTATTAGATGCTGAAATTGCAGTCATTGAAGCGATGGGCGTGGATATCGTACCAAATACAAGAATCGGGGAAGACATTTCCTTTGACTCTATTCACAATGATTTTGATGCTGTTCTGGTTGCCATCGGTGCATGGAAGTCTACTGGTGTAGGATGCCCGGGTGAAGACGCAGAAGGTGTTATGGGCGGTATCGAATTCCTGAGAAAGGTTGTTCGTAACAACTATATCGACTTTGGTGAAACGGTAGCCATCGTTGGTGGCGGTAATACTGCTATGGACGCATGCAGAACTGCAGTAAGACTGGGCGCAAAACAGGTATATAACATCTATAGAAGAACCATGGATGAAATGCCTGCAGACAAATTAGAAGTTGAAGAAGCAGAAGAAGAAGGCGTTATCTTCAAGAATCTGACAAACCCAATTGAATTTATCAAAGATGAAAAAGGCCATGTAAAACAGGTTGTCCTGCAGGTAATGGAACTGGGTGAACCAGATGAATCCGGCAGAAGAAAGCCTGTTCCAGTAGAAGGAAAGACAGAAACTCTGGATGTAAATGCTGTCATTCTGGCCATTGGTCAGGCCGTAGATTCCGATGCTTTTGACTTAGATAAAACAAAGAAGAACGGCATCATTTATGATGAAGACACTTTCATGACCAGCATCCCTGGCGTATTTGCAGGTGGTGACTGCGGTAATGATAAGATTTCCATCGCAGTGGAATCCATTGCCGATGCCAACAAAGCGGCCATCGTTATCGATTCTTACTTAAACGGTGAAGTGGTAAGTTATGAGCCGCCATACTTCGTAGAAAGAACAGATGTAACAGAAAAGACTTTCGAAGACAGAGAAAGAATGTGCAGAGAGAAGGCTGATCAGCTGACTGCTGCAGAAAGAAAAGATAACTTCTCTGAAGTTGTTTATGATGGATTTACGGAAGAACAGGCGTTAGCAGAAGCTTCCAGATGTCTGGAATGCGGATGCCACGATTATTTCGAATGTAAGCTGATTGATTATGCTAACCAGTATTGCGTAGAACCTGAAAGATTTGCAGGTGACAAGAATCAGATTGAATTCGTAGATGATCATCCGTTTATCGTCAGAGATCCAAATAAGTGCATCCTTTGCGGCCTATGCGTAAGAGTTTGCGATGAAGTCATGGGCGTTGGTGCACTGGGCCTGGTAAACAGAGGCTTTGACACTGTTGTAAAACCAAATATGGAAAAATGTCTGGCTGAATCCGGATGTGAATCCTGCGGACAGTGTGTCAGCGTTTGTCCGGTAGGCGCTCTGCAGGAAAGACAGTCTGTACAGAAGGAAGTTCCATTAGAAACATGCATTACAAATACAACATGTTCTTTCTGTTCTGTAGGATGCTCTTTAGATGTGGAATCCTATGGCGATATGCTGATCAAAGCAAATCCTGATATGAATGGTGTTGTAAATGCCGGCATTTCCTGCGGTAAAGGTAAGTTCGGTTTCGATATTTCTGTATTAGAAGGCAAGGAAGTCCTGCCGAAGATTAAGGATGGCGAAGATTTCCGAATCGCAGAATACCATGAAGCCTTTGTGATGGCTGCAAAGAAGATGGAAGCTGTAAAGATCAGAAGCGGCAGAGATGCCATTGCGGTAGCTATTTCTGACAGATATACTAACGAAGAAATCTATGTTATGAAGAGCCTGGCACAGATTTTAGGCGCAAAGACCTTCTCCTTCAATAACAGACATAATGGATTGATGGATGTTTTAGGTTTCGATGCTTCTCCAAATACCATCGATGAACTGCTGTCTACAGAAGTGATTCTGGTTCCTGGCTTCATCAAAAAGCATAACCCTGTAGTATGGAATAAGATCAAACAGGCTGCAAAGAACGGTGCAAAGGTTGTTGTTGTCAATACAGACGGCGCTTGCGATGCATTCGACTTTGCGGAAAAGATGATCTGCACAGAAAATAGTACCGTATTCCTGAAGGGCGTTGCGAAGGCCTTAATCGATATGGGTAAGACTTCTGATGCAGAAGGCTTTGAAGCATTTGCAGCTTCTGTAGCTGATGCAGAAGTATGCGAAGAAATCAAGGCGGTTGCAGAATTGTACGGAAATGCGAAGAAGGCAATGATTGTATTCCAGCAGAACGTTCTTTCTGTAGAAGCGGCTACTTTACTTGCTGATATTGCGGTATTGTCTGGTCACATCGGCGGACCAAGAAACGGTATCTTAGAAGTAAAGGCAAAGAACAATTCTCAGGGTCTGATTGATCAGGGAATTGATTCCGGTGCAGAGGCAATGGAAGGCGTAAAGGGACTTATTGTCTTTGGTGAAGACCCTATCGCTGCAGGTTATGATTTATCCGGTTTAGAATTCCTGGCAGTATCTGATATTTACATGACAGAAACGGCTGCAGCTGCAGATGTATTCTTCCCAGGTACCGGTGCAGTAAGTGCAAATGGTACTTATATCAATACAGAAAGAAGAATGATGGCAGTAGAAGCAGTTTGCGAAGAAGAAGTGGAATACAATAACTGGCAGATTGCAGAAGAAATTGCAAATATCTTTGACGAAGACTTTGGATTCGAAGAAGAAGCTGATATTTCTGATGAAATGGATGATATCCTGCCACTGTACAAATATGCAGAAATTGATGAAATTTTAGGCGGCGCATTAGGCGTAGAAGCTCCAAAACTAGTTGCTGTAAACGATGCGAAGATGGTAGATGCTCTGCCATGTGCAGATGCATTGATGAATCTGATGGCTGACAGACTGCCACCTATAGTGGATGCGACAAAATAAACATAATAATATGATCTGAAGGCACTGCCACTGTTGTGGCAGTGCTTTTTTTGCGTTATAATAGTGGTGCTGTATGTGCTTGCCAAATTATGTGAGAACCTTGGCAAAGAAAGAAAACAAAGGAGAAGATATCGATGAAACCATCGTTGCATCATAAATTGCAATACGCATGGATGAAAACCATACCCGTAATGTGCGGCTATATTTTTCTTGGTATTGCTTTTGGAATTTCCCTGCAGGAAGCAGGATTTGGCTGGATTTGGGCGTTGCTCATCAGTCTTTTGGTTTATGCAGGGTCTCTGCAGTTTGTTATGATTCCGATGCTGGCAAGCCAGGTCTCCCTGATGACCATGGCGGTAACCGCCCTTTTTGTCAATTGCAGACATATTTTCTATGGAATCTCTTTTGTAGATTCTTTTGCAAAAATGAAAGAAAAGCTGTATATGATTTTTTCACTAACTGATGAAACCTATTCTGTATTATGTGGCTGTAAGACGGAGGACCCGGAAGAAGAACATCGCGACAGCTGGTTCCTGATTTCGGCTATTGACCATGGATACTGGGTCTTAGGCTCCGTGATTGGCGGGTTACTGGGTAATATGATTCCATTTGACCTAAGTGGAATCGATTTTTCCATGACAGCTTTGTTTGTGGTTATTTTGTTGGAGAAAGTTTTGGGTGCGACAAAACAGACAAAAATGGCAGCAGCTGTAGCTGGCGTAGTGTCTACCGTATTTTTACTGCTTTTGGGAATAGAAAAATTCCTGCTGCCGTCTCTGCTTGTTACCGTATTCGTTTTGTCTGCAGCTTGTGCAGGGGATAAAGACAAGAAAGAAGGTGAAAGCCATGTATAATACTATTTTGTTGATTGCAGTGGCTGCACTGGTTACCTTTGGGCTTCGTGCATTGCCTTTTGCTGTTTTCAGTGGAGACAGAACCATGCCGTCTTTTATCAAAAAAGTGGCAGACTTATTGCCTGCAGCGATTATGGCAGTATTGGTTATTTACTGTATCAAAGGAGATGTGGTGCATTTCAGCATGGGGACTGTTGCAACAGGAATTTCTGTTATTGCAGTTATTTTGCTTCATTTATGGAAACGAAATATTTTGCTATCAATCTTTGGTGGAACGGCAGTGTATATGGCACTGATACATCTACTACCTGGATTGCTATAATGCAAGCCGCCGGATTTTCCGGCGGTTTTTTATGTCTGTTTTTTCTTTTTGGTAATATATATGATTAGAAAAGCAGAAAGGGGATTTGCATGGAGAAAATTAAGATAGGTATTTTAGGGTATGGAAACCTTGGAAAGGCAGTGGAGAAAGCAGTAAACCGACAAGAGGATATGGAACTGACAGCTATTTATTCAAGACGGAAGTTGCAACATCCACTGGCAAAGAGCACAGTGCTGCTTGAAAAGGGAGAAAAGATGGATGTGCTGATTCTTTGTACTGGTAGTGCAATGGACTTGCCGGAGCAGACGCCAAAATATGCGCATTTATATAATGTAGTAGATTCTTTTGATCACCATCAACAGATACACAGGCACTATTTGAGGGTCGATAAAGCGGCACGAGAAGGAGGGAAACTGGCTCTAATTTCCTGCGGCTGGGATCCGGGGCTTTTTTCCATGATGCGGGCAATGTTTGCGGCAGTATTACCAAATTCCCAATTACATACCTTTTGGGGGAAAGGCATCAGTCAAGGCCATTCCGATGCAATCAGGTGCATCAAAGGCGTCAAAGATGCCAGACAGTATACCATACCATTGGAAGCTGCTATGGAAAAGGCAAGAGCAGGCATAACAACTCCTGAGGAGATGAACGCAATTAACATGCACAGGAGAGAATGCTATGTGGTTGCAGAAGAAGCAGCAGATCTGCTGCAGATTGAAGAAGAAATCAAAAAAATGCCTGACTATTTTGCCGGATATGAAACGACAGTGCAATTTATTTCCCAGGAAAAGCTGGGGAAAGAACATTGTGGGTTTCCACATGGCGGGACCGTTTTGGGAGTGGGCAAGGGGACGACAGCAAGCTTTCAGCTGGAGCTGTCATCCAATCCGGATTTCACAGCTGCCGTTTTAACAGCCTATGCAAGAGCCGTGTATAACCTGGCGATAGAAGAAGAAATAGGATGCAGAACCATGCTGGAGATTCCGCTTTCGAAGCTATGTCTGGATATGTTTATGCATATGTAGGTATATTTCACTACCATTTCCTTCCAAACTTATCCACTTGTGCAAAACTCAAATGAATATGTGGATAACTTTACCCTTGACAAAGTTTGGAAAATATGAATAGATTGAAATTCCAACGTTTACGGCGGACAAAGTTTTCCACATAAAAATGTTAATAAAAAAAATAAAATTGTATACAATTTTGATTTTTTTGTGAAGAATGCCTCAAACCCTCTAAATTTAGGGGTTTTGGCGATGTGGACAAGTCCTTTGCCGGATGAAAGTTTTTGTCGAATTTTTTCCTATTTTCGAACTCTTTAAAAAAAGATTTTTCTGACAATTTGTGTGCGAAAATAAAAAACGGCTGACATTTTTGAAACGTCAGCCGTTATCCTCGTATATGATATTTACTTCTTTACAGATGCCATCAGTTCCTTTGCACTGAGTCTGGTCGTCTCTGTAATTGTTTCACCGCCGAGGAGTCTTGCGATTTCATCGACAACTTCGTCATCAGACAGACGATCCACATTGGTGAAAGTGCTGTCATCATCAGATTCTTTATGGATACGATAGTTACTGTCGCCACAAGCAGCAATCTGTGGCAGGTGGGTAATGCAGATAACCTGATGATCCTCTGCAATTTCACGCAGTTTTCTTCCTACGATGCTGGCAGTGATTCCACTGATACCTGCGTCGATTTCATCGAAAATCATGGTTGGAATCTTGTCATATGTGCCAGTGATATTTTTGATAGCAAGCATAATTCTGGAAACTTCACCGCCGGAAGCAATTTTAACCAGTGGTTTTAACGGTTCACCTTTGTTCGTAGAGATGAAAATCTCAACCAGGTCGTTACCGTCAGCACCGATGGAATCCGGTTCTGCGAAGCGGATAGAAAGTTCTGCATTGCTAAAGTTCAGGTCATGAAGCTCAGCTTCAATGGCTGCAGACAACTCTTCAGCAGATGCTTTGCGGACAGCAGTAAGAGCAGCAGCCTTTTCCTGTAAGTCAGAGAGGGCAGCGTGCAAATCTTTTTCCAAAGCAGCTTTGACATCGTCATAATTTTCAATCTGTTCCAGCTCCAAGGTAATTTTGTCGCGATAGGCAAGAATTTCCTCAATAGAACCGCCGTATTTCTTTTTTAGTTTCTCAATCTGATCCAACCGTGCGATTGCTGTATCCAGTTCATCAGGAGAGAAGGTAATGCTTTCACGGATATCTCGTAGGGAAGTCGAAATATCTTCCAGACGATAATACATGTCAGCAAACTCTTCTGTCATTTCGGCGATTTCCTTGGAAAAAGCACTGATATCCTGGAGGGCATGAAGTCCATTTCCGAGATTTGTCAAAGCACTGGAAGAACCGTCACGAAGGCAGCTGTAAGCAGTTTCGATTCCACCGAAAATCTTCTCGCTGTTTTGCAGGATAGAGATTCTTTCTTCCAAGGCTTCATCTTCTTCGGCTTTCAAATCAGCTCCATCGATTTCTGTTTTCTCGTAGCGATAAAAATCCAGCTTTCTCTGATTATCAGATTCCAGTGCCAGCAGGTTTTTCCATTTGCTACGGATTTCCCCATAAGAAACAAAACTGTCATCAAAGGCCTCACGAACAGGAACAATGGTCTCAGCATGATAGCTGTCTACCAGTCGAATATGGTTTTCCGGATTTAAAAGAGATTGATTGTCATACTGTCCATGAATGTCTGCCAACCGTTTGCAGGTTTCTGTCAGTTCACCCAAAGTTACCAGCTGACCATTAAGTTTACAAAGGTTTTTGCCTGCGGCAGAGACTTCTCTGGTAATGATGATTTCTTCATCATCCAGTTCGCCAGCCAGCTGAACAATTGCCTTTTTTTCTCCATGGCGTACAAATGTAGAATCAGCCCTGCTTCCTAAAGCAAGGCTGATAGCTTCGATAACAATGGACTTACCACTACCTGTTTCACCAGTGATGATGTTTAGGCCCTCTTCAAAATCAATCTCCGTATTTTCGATAATTGCGAAATTGCGAATACTGATGTGGTTTATCATAATCCTTTTGACCTCATAATTAACATATCATTAAAAATAGATAGGATATCTTCTACATTGTCTTCATGATCTACGATTAACAGGAGGGTGTTGTCTCCGGCAATGGAGCCAACTACGTGAGGCAGCCCGATGCAGTCGATGGCTTCACCGGCAGCAGGGCCGCAGCCCGAAAGTGTTTTGATCACGATAAGATTCTGTGCAGAAGCGAAAGACGTAATGGTTTCTCTGAAAATTTTAATGAAACGATCTGAAATTGGCGTGTCCTGATGGGTACTTACCGCATACTTATATTTACCGGATGCCGACAGAACTTTAATAAGTTGTAATTCTTTAATATCACGGGAAATCGTTGCCTGGGTAACTTCGAACCCTTCGTTTTTCAGTAGGGCAGCTAGTTTATCCTGTGTTTCGATCTCATTGTTTGCAATGAGTTCTAAAATTTTGTTTTGTCTCGAGTAACGCATGCTACATCTCCTATCTCATTAAACTTATGCACTAATAAGTCGATGCTGAATATGCACCGATACAGCATAATTATACCATGAACACCTAAGAATGAAAAGCATAAAAAATGTTTCCCGCAAGTAGACAAACAAATGTTCTTATGATATACTGAATTAGATTATGAGTAGTGCTGGGTGTTTAAACCAGTCTGGAAAGAAAGTAAGGAAAATACAATGCGAATTTTAGGAATTGACCCGGGTTATGCCATATTAGGCTGGGGGGTTCTGGATTTAAAAGGAAATCATTTTTCTGTTGTAGACTACGGTGCAATTACCACCGATGCAAAGACGGAAATGCCATATCGTCTGCAACATCTATATACGGAATTAAGTGCGATTATTGAACAGTACAGACCGGATGCGGCATCTATCGAAGAACTGTTCTTTAACAGCAATGCTAAGACGGCAATCATGGTAGGCCAGGCCAGAGGCGTAGCTGTTCTTGCCTGTGTTAACGGAGGGCTGGATATCAACGAGTACACGCCGCTGCAGATCAAGCAGGCTCTTGTAGGTTACGGCCGTGCCGACAAGAAGCAGGTACAGGCTATGGTTAAGGCGATTTTGAACCTAAAGGAAGTACCGAAACCTGACGATACGGCTGACGCAGTAGCAGCAGCCATTTGTCATGGCCATGCAGCAGGAAACCGTGTACGCAAAATTGTAGGGAAATAACGAGAGTAAGAGGAAAACAATATGATTCGATTTATCAAAGGCATCTTTCATCCCGGCCTGAATGGAGAGGTGATTGTAGAGACAGCCTCCGGCATGGGATTTGAAGTACATATACCGGCAAATTCCCCTTTATATAAGAAGATGGAGGGGGAAGAAGTGAAAATCTTCACATCTATGATTGTAAAAGAAGATGATGTCAGCCTTTACGGTTTCTCTGACAAAGAGAGTCTGGAACTGTTTGAACTTTTAATTACGGTCAATGGCGTTGGTGCAAAGGCAGGCATGTCCATCATGAGTGCACTGCCACCGGCAGAACTGAAGGCTGCCATCGGTATGGGCGATGCGAAATCCATCTCCAAGGCTAACGGTGTCGGTAAGAAGACGGCAGAACGTATTATTTTAGAATTAAAGGACAAGATTGGCAGTTTTGACGCCAATGCAGTATCCTTTGGTGACGTTGCAACGGTTGTAACAGGCGATGAACGCAGCGAAGCGGTGGCAGCTTTGATGGCCTTAGGATACAGCAAAAATGAAGCTGCAAATGCTGTTGGCAAGGTAGCAGATGACAGCCTGACTTGCGAAGACTATATCAAGCAGGCACTGAAGAATTTGTTTTAGAGGATAGATTATGTTTGATGAAAGAATAACCCAGTCCAGCTCTTTTGGGCAGACAGAAGAACGTCAGGAGACGACACTTCGTCCACAACGTCTGGATGACTTTATGGGGCAGAAAAATGTAAAAGAAAATTTAAAGATCTTCATTGAGGCGGCTAAACTGAGAGGCGAACCTTTAGACCACGTATTGTTCTACGGTCCTCCAGGCTTAGGGAAGACGACACTGGCAGGCATTATTGCCAATGAACTTGGTGTGGATATCAAGATTACATCCGGTCCGGCCATTGAAAGAGCAGGGGATTTGGCAGCGATTTTGACCAACCTGAACGAAAATGATGTGTTGTTCATCGATGAAATCCACCGTCTGAACCGTTCTGTAGAAGAAGTTCTATATTCTGCAATGGAAGACTACGCGCTGGATATCATCATCGGGAAAGGGCCGTCTGCAAGATCCATCAGATTAGACATCGCCAAATTTACTTTAATTGGTGCGACAACAAGAGCCGGCAGTTTATCTGCACCGCTCCGTGACCGTTTTGGCGTTATCAGCAAATTTGAGCTATATGATTACGAAGAACTTTCTCATATCATTGGTCGTTCCGCAGGATTACTGGGCGTGGAATGTGACGATGCGTCACTCCTTGAGATGGCAAAGTGTTCCCGTGGCACACCGCGTGTAGCAAACAGGTTGCTGAAACGTATTCGTGACTTTTCTCAGGTGCGCCATGACGGTGTCATCAATTCCGAAGTGACAAAGCAGGGGCTGAAGGCCCTTGGTATCGATGAGCTGGGTCTGGAACGACTGGATAGAGAAATTCTGGAATCTATTATCCACAGATTTAACGGTGGCCCTGTAGGTATTGACACCATTGCAGCATCTATTGGGGAAGAACGTGTGACAATCGAAGATGCTTATGAACCATACTTAATTCAGTCCGGCCTGCTATATCGTACACAGAAGGGCAGAATGGTATCTAAACTGGGCTATCATCATATGGGACTGGATTTCCCTGGTGATGAAGACAAAAGCGATACCATCGACGGACAACAAAAAATAGAACTAGGAGACGAATAGATGAGAATTGACGAATTTGATTACCACTTACCAGAGGAACTGATTGCACAGCGCCCGTCAGAAAAGCGTGATATCTGCAGACTGATGGTTTTGGACATGGAAGAAAAGACGGTTGACCATAAACATTTTTATGACATCTTAGATTATCTTGGAGAGGGAGACTGTCTGGTTCTGAATAACTCCAAAGTACTGCCTGCCAGACTTTTTGGCGAGAAGGTTGGAACAGGCGCAAAGGTTGAATTTCTGCTGATTAAGCGCTTAGAAGGCGACAAATGGGAAACCATGGTCAGACCTGGCAGAAGACTGAAGCCTGGAGATTCCGTATCCTTTGGTGAAAATTTTGTGGCACATATTTTAGATTACGGTGAAGATGGAACGCGTATTGTAGAATTTGAGTACGAGGGTATTTTCATGGAGAGACTGGAAGAGCTGGGCAAGATGCCGCTTCCTCCATACATTGAGCGTGAAAGCACTTTAGAAGACAAAGATATGTACCAAACCGTGTATTGCAAGGAAGAAGGCTCTGTTGCTGCACCGACTGCAGGTCTGCACTTTACAGAAGAACTGTTGGAGCAGGCTCAGGCGAAGGGGATTAAACTGGCTTATGTAATCTTACATGTTGGTATCGGTACTTTCAGACCTGTGAAATGCGAAAAGGTGGAAGACCATCATATGCATTTCGAAGAGTATTTCATCGAAGAGGATGCAGCTGCAACCATTAATGAAACCATTTTGGCAGGAGGCCGAATTGTTTCTGTTGGTACAACCTCCACCAGAACACTGGAAAGTGCGGCTTATCTGGATGAAGCATCCGGAAAGCATCTGGTTAAGAGCGGTGCAGGTAGCACGGGTATTTTCATTTATCCGGGCTATACTTTCAAAATTGTAGAAGCACTGATTACCAATTTCCATCTGCCAAAATCCACATTATTAATGCTGATTTCTGCTTTATATGACCGCGAAGAAATTCTGAAGGCATATCATGTAGCAGTAGAAGAGAAGTACAGATTCTTCAGTTATGGGGATGCCATGATCATTAAATAGCCTCCATCCAATAACTCAAAACTTCTCGTAGATTTGACAATCATATACAACGCATGCGAACCCTTTGGGGAGTTTGATAAAGCAGTATCACAACTCCAACCAAAGGGTTTTCTTATGCATCGTATGATTGTACCAAATCCACTCGGAAAGTCTTTCGCTGTCGGATGGAGGGTATTTAATCCAAATGATGAGGATGATATTAAATTCTTAAGAAAATTTCTCAACAGGAAATGGTTATTGACACTGATATCCGACACGCCAAATCCCCGAGAAGTTGAGAACGGTCGGAATGACATGATTAAGGTTGAGTTTTTTGACATTTAAGTGTATAATAACTTAGTTAAAGATATATCAACAAGAAGTAGAAAAGGAGCAATCACATGAAACATGCGGTTACTTATGAACTGATAAAAAAAGATGCAAAAACCAATGCACGTCGCGGTGTTTTGCACACACCTCACGGTGATATCCAGACGCCGGTATTTATGCCGGTAGGTACACAGGCGACAGTAAAGGCTATGAGACCGGAACAGGTAAAGGAAATGGGGGCCAACATCATCCTGTCCAACACCTATCACTTATATCTGAGACCTGGTCATGAGCTGATTAAAGAAGCAGGCGGACTGCACAAGTTTATGAACTGGGACGGCGCAATCCTGACAGACAGCGGTGGATTCCAGGTATTCTCTCTGGCAAAGATGAGAAAGATTACGGAAGAAGGGGTAAAGTTCCAGAGCCATATCGACGGTTCCAGACATATCCTGACACCGGAAAAGGCTATGGAAATTCAGAACGCTTTAGGTTCTGATATTATGATGGCCTTCGACGAATGTATTCCATATCCTGCAGACAGAAGATACGTAAAGGATTCTTTAGAAAGAACAACAAGATGGCTGAAGCGTTGTAAGGAAGCGCATACCAACGTAGAGAAGCAGTCCTTATTCGGCATCATGCAGGGTGGTATGTATAAGGATCTGCGTAAGCAGAGTGCAGAAGAAATCGTTGAACTGGACTTACCGGGCTATGCAATCGGCGGCCTGTCCGTAGGGGAACCAAAGGACATCATGCTGGAAGTTCTGGATGACTGCGTAGATTACCTGCCGGAAGATAAGGCGAGATATATGATGGGCGTAGGCAGCCCGGACTACCTGTTCGAAGGGGTTGAACGCGGTGTAGATATGTTCGACTGCGTGCTGCCAACCAGAATTGCACGTCACGGCTTATGCACAACCAGCTACGGCAGAGTAAACATTAAAAATAAGAAATACGAAAGAGATTTCACACCGTTAGATCCGGAATGTGATTGCTACACATGCAGAAACTATTCCAAGGCTTACTTAAGACACCTCTTCAAAGCCGACGAACTGCTTTCCCACATGCTGTTATCCAACCACAATATTCACTTCCTGATCAAGATGATGGAAAACATCAGAACGGCCATTGAGGAAGATAGATTCTTAGAATACAAGAAGGAGTTTTACGATAAATATGGAAGATTTTAAGATTTGCGTCCACGACGAGTTTTGTGGCGGCTGTGTTTACCAAGGGGTATCCTACGAAGATCAGTTGGCCAATAAAATGGGCGAAGTAAAAGGCTTTTTAGAAGAAAGAGGCGTTTGGCCTGAAGTTTTTGATGGCATCGAAGGCTGCCCGGACGAGCACAGATACAGATATAGAAATAAGATGGAATATACCTTTGGCGACATGGTCAAAGATGGTCCGACCTGCCTGGGTATGCATAAGAAAAAGAACTACATGTCCATCGTGACTGTAGACCAGTGCCAGCTGGTAGACGAAGACTATAATAAGATTCTTCGCTTTACTTTGGACTTTGCCATGGAAAAGGGCTATTCTCATTACCATAAGAAGAGCCATAAGGGCCTGCTGCGTAACCTGATTATCAGAAAGGGCATCCGCACAAAGGAACTGCTGGTGAACATCGTTACAACCAGAGAAGAAGGCTTTGATGAACAGGCTTTTGTTGATGGTATTTTGGCATTGCCGCTGGAAAACAATGTCATTGGCGTTCTGAGAACTTTGAACGACAATATCGCAGACAAAGTAACACCGGAAGAAGTAAAGACGTTATACGGCAGAGACTACTACATGGAAGAAATCCTGGGCCTGAAGTTTAAGGTCAGTGCATTCTCCTTCTTCCAGACCAGTGTAGAAGCGGTAGAAAGATTATATAGTGAAGCGTTGGCTCTAATTGACGACTTTGAAGGAAAGATGGCATTCGACCTGTATTGTGGAACCGGTACCATTAGCCAGGTGTTAGCGCTGAAGGCAAAGCACGTGGTTGGCGTAGAACTGGTAGAAGAAGCTGTTGAGGCAGCAAGAGAAAATGCGAAACTGAATAACCTTGATAACTGCGAGTTTATCGCAGGCGATGTATTTAAAGTGCTGCAGAACGTAACAGAAAAACCGGAAGTCATCGTAGTTGACCCACCAAGAGTGGGTATGTCCATGGATGCGGTAGAAAAAATCGCAGGATATGGCGTAGATCAGATCGTTTACGTTTCCTGTAACCCAAAGACCCTGGCAATGAACCTGTTACAGTTCAAGTACCTGAACTATGACATCAAGTACGTGAAGGCCTTTGATAACTTCCCATTCACAAAGCATACAGAATGTATCTGCTTACTGCAGAAGAAGGGTAAATAGTCATGATTAGACCGATTATGAGAGATGTGACGTTTCTGGCAAAACCGTCAGTGCCGGCAACACCTGCTGACAAGCAGATTGCCATTGACCTGCTGGAGACGTTGAAACATAATGAAGAGGCCTGCGTCGGCATGGCTGCCAATATGATTGGTATTAGCAAGCGCATCATTGCTGTGAATATGGGATTTATGAATATGGCCATGTTCAATCCTGTCATCGTCAGCAAGAAGGGGCCGTATGAGACGGAAGAGGGCTGTCTGTCTTTAGTTGGTCAGAGAAAGACCACCCGCTATGAGGAAATCGAAGTGGAATACGAAGATATGCAGTTTCAGAAACAAAGACAAAAATTCTCAGGATGGATTGCACAGATTATTCAGCACGAGTGCGATCATCTGGAAGGCATTATTATCTAAAGTATAGAGGATTTAGTTATGAATATATTAACAAAGACAACCAACTTAGCAATGGAACTCACATTGCAGTATGTAAATGAAGGGGATTATGTCATCGACGCTACTTGCGGCAACGGTCATGATACACTGGCACTGGCAGAAGCAGTAGGTCCAAATGGTGACGTTTTAGCTTTGGACATCCAGAGAGAAGCCATTGATGCATCCAAGAAGCTGATGAGTGAGAGAGAAATTAAAAATGTATGCTTTGGACAGAGTAATTTCACAGGCATGCAGAAGTTTTCCGGATTTGCATTCCCAGACAGAGCACCGTCTGCCATCGTATTTAATCTGGGCTATCTGCCTGGAGGTGATAAGTCTGTGACTACTACTATGGAAGACTCCCTGGTTGGCATCAAAGAAGCACTGGAACTTGTGGCTTTTGATGGCGTGGTAACTGTTGTACTGTACAGTGGTCATGAAGAAGGCGCGAGAGAAAAGGAAGCTATTTTAGAATTCGCGCAGATGCTGCCATCTGACGTATTCCACGTAGTTTATACCAAAATGCTGAACCAGCAGAACAATCCGCCGGAAGTGCTGTGGATTACAAAGAAGAATTAGTGAAAATATTATGACACTTTCCAATCAGTGTGGTATAATATTTCATAGATAATTTTTTGTCAAAGAAAGGATGATTGATATGGATTATACAAAAGAATATCAGCAGAAGTTAATGACACCTGCAGAAGCGGTGAAGCTGGTTAAAGATGGCGACTGGGTAGACTACAGCCAGGTTTGTACATTCCCAATCGAGCTGGATAACGCTTTAGGTGACAGAGCAGGAGAACTGAAAGACGTTAAGGTTAGACATGCGATTTCTATGAGACCTGTTCAGGTTGTAGAAAAGGACCCTAACCAGGAATCCTTTACTTACAACTTATGGCATTGCTCCGGTTTAGACCGTAAATATGTCGATGCGGGCAGAGCTTTCTATGAGCCTATGCTGTTCAGACACTGCGGTCCTTACTACACAAAGGGCTATGCGGAAGTAGACGTTGCAATGATCACCGTTGCACCAATGGACAGATTCGGTAACTTCAGCTTTGGTCTGACAAACTGTGCACAGCAGGAAATGCTGGACAGAGCAAAGATTATCATCGTAGAAGTGAATGAATCCATGCCAGTCATCTTTGGTAAGACAAATGACCATATTCACATTTCTCAGGTTGATGCTATCGTAGAATGTCATCAGCCAATCGCAGTAACACCACCAAGTGCGCCTGCAACAGCGGAAGATATTGCCATTGCAAACCATATCTTCCCATATTTAGAAGACGAAATCACACTGCAGCTGGGTATCGGCGGCATGCCTGATACACTAGGCAATC
Source organism: Emergencia sp. (assembly GCA_045638885.1). Lineage (GTDB taxonomy): Bacteria > Bacillota > Clostridia > Peptostreptococcales > Anaerovoracaceae > Senimuribacter. Next base: position 37,381 of record JAZUBY010000040.1, read on the forward strand.
TGATTGCAGAATCTGACCTGAAGGATTTAGGTATGCATACAGAACTGTTATCTAACGCATATCTGAAGCTGTATGAAACAGGCAAGATCAACGACAGAAAGAAAGCCATCGACAGAGGTAAGGGTGTATTCGGTATCTGTAACGGTACAAGAGAATTATATGACTTCCTGCACATGAACTCCAACGTTCTGACTGCACCAATGTCCTATATCAATGACCCTGCAGTCATTAAGCAGCACCATAAGTTCGTATCCATCAACAGCTGTATCAATATGGACCTGTATGGCCAGATCGGTTCCGAATCTTCCGGCATCAGACACATCAGTGGTACAGGCGGTCAGTTAGACTTTGCGACAGGTGCATTTGAATGTCCTGGCGGTAAGTCCTTCCTGACAATGAAATCCTTCAGAAAGGATAAGCAGGGTAACTTGCACTCCAACATTCTGCCTAAGTTCACAGATGGTTCTATCATCACAACGCCAAGAACCAGCGCACCATTCATGGTAACAGAACAGGGTATTGCAAATCTGACAGGTAAGACAACTTGGGAAAGAGCAGAAGGCATCATTAGCATCGCGCACCCAGACTTCAGAGAAGACCTGATTAAGGCAGCTGAAGAACAGAAAATCTGGAGAAAGAGCAACAAGAGATAATTACAGCTATACAAAATGACCTCCAAACAGGAGGTCATTTTTTCATACACATAATTTATTAGATTTCTTCTTTGAACAAGGTATCAAATAGTCTTGGGCCTTCAATCAGAACAGACTCGTCGATGTCATAAGTATCGGCGTGAAGCGGAATGTTGGTGCCTGTTCCCAGGAAGAAGAAGATGCCGGGCATCTGCTGTTCGAAGAAAGAGAAGTCTTCGGCAATCATAACCGGTCTTGCCAGTTCTACATAATTCAGCTCCATCAGTGCAGGTTTCACTTTGGCATAAAGGTCTTCGTTATTCACCACTGCAGGATGACTATGGCTGACATCTAACTGGAATTTTGTTCCATAGTGAGATTCAATTTCTTCGCCCAGATTTGTCATGGCTTCTACCAAAGTATCCCAGGTCTTATCGTGGAAGGTACGCATGGTACCATTTAATTCCGCGAAAGGTGCAATGGCATTACGGACAGTGCCGCTTTCCAGCTTACCGAATTTCAAGATGCTGCGGTCTTTCACATACAGTGATTTGAATGTATAGATATCGCTGACGAAACGGCAGGCTGCTTCCAGTGCATCTTTTCCTTTATCAGGATCTCCGCAGTGGGCGCTGAGTCCTTCGAAAGTTACGTTGACCGCTGTGGATTTTGCCATCATTGGGCCCGGGCGAGATGCAATTTCACCCTTTTGGAGCATCGGCCATAGATGGAGTCCGTAAATGGCCTTAATGTTGTATTCATCAAAAATACCGGTGCCGCAAATCTTCAGAGCACCGTCGATGGTTTCTTCGGCTGGCTGAAACAGGAGCATGGCATTATATTTTACATCTACGTTGTTCTTTTTGTAATGGTCCAGGATTTTTGCAAAGCCAAGGAGACTGGCCATGTGGCCGTCATGTCCGCAGGCGTGCATACAGCCCTCGTGAGTCGATGCATAAGGGAGTCCTGTTTCCTCTGTGATTGGGAGAGCATCCATATCAGCACGGAATGCCAGCGTCTCATCCTTACCAAAATCAAAATATGCAACAACACCAGTCTGCAGAATTTTCTCTACCGTGCAGTCCAGCTGTTCTAATACATTGCACACGTAAGCGCAGGTCTTATATACATAAAAACCAAGTTCCGGAATCTGATGTAAATCTCTTCGATATTGTACGATTTCTAAAGAAAGCTTGTCATAATCTACCATGTGGGCACCTCCTAATCTTTAACATATCTATGATAATAGAAAAGACAGCTACCGTCAAATCTTCTTTTAACCAGACCTGTTTTGTGGTATGATGTTTTCATGAAGAAAATAAAGTTGAAGAATTGGACAAAATGGCAGAAAATCACCATTATCACAGCTCTGCTGATGGCTATAATTGTGATGATATCTGTATATATCATGTTTGGTAAATATGATGGACTGGGACTTAAAATGCCAGTATCAGATACGACTTATGACATGGCACACCTTTACTATGAGAATGGACGAGCAGTATATGAAGATGAACATTATGTAGGTGTGACTGGTATCGATGTATCGGAGTTTCAAGGCGAAATCGACTGGAAGGCAGTGAAAGACGACGGCGTTGACTTTGTCATGATTCGTTTGGGATTCAGAGGATCCGGGAATGGGGCATTGGTGTTAGACTCCAGGTTCAAAGAAAATCTGAAAGGCGCCAGAAAAGCAGGACTGGACGTGGGCGTTTATTTCTTTTCCCAAGCCATTACACCGGAAGAGGCCATTGAAGAAGCCAGATATGTGATGAAACACATTCGAGGCAAAGGGGTTCACTACCCAGTGGCCTTTGACATGGAACCTATCGACGGGACAGAGCGTGCCGCAAAACTGAAGAAAGAAGAAAAAACTGCTATTGCAGACGCATTCTGTCAGGTTATCAATCGAAACGGCCATACGCCAATGGTATATGGAAACCCGAAGTGGATGCGTAAACATATCGACTTAAGCTACCTGGAAGATTACGATAAGTGGCTGGCTCATTACGCAGATTCGACCACCTACAAGTCAGACTTTACCATGTGGCAGTATACAGACAGTGGGAGTGTAGCAGGCATCTACGGTCCGGTAGACATGAACCTCTACTTTTACGAGAAATAATAAAGGAATTTATAGATAGGAAAGGGTAACGTTATGAA
>JAZUBY010000041.1:0-17536 GCA_045638885.1 Emergencia sp.
CATGGGTGGTCCTATGATGGGTAGAGCAATCTTCTCCGATGAAATGCCAATCGTGAAGAACAACAATGCAATCTTAGCATTCTCCAAGGATAAGGCTTACATCCCTGAAGAAACTGCTTGTATCAACTGCGGCAGATGTCACTCTGCATGTCCTTTCGGCTTACTGCCAACAGGCTTAGCTGAAGCATACGAACGTAGAGATGCACAGAGATTAAGCGATTTACAGGTTATGCAGTGTATGGAATGCGGAAGCTGTTCCTATGTATGTCCTGCAAGAAGACCTCTGGGCTTCTTAAACAAGCTGGGTAAAGGCGTTGTAAAGGAGGCTGGAATTAAATAATGGATAAGAAATATTATAATAATCTGGCGGTATCCTCTGCACCTCACTTAGTGAGTGCAATGGACACTAGCAAGACAATGATGATGGTTATCATTGCACTGATGCCATCCTTATTAGTAAGTACTTACGTATTTGGCTTCAGATGTATCGTTCTGACTGCAGTATGCGTAGCTGCATCTGTTGGTTTTGAATGGTTATACAACAAGATGACTGGTAAGAGACAGACTATCGGCGATATGTCTGCTGCTTTAACTGGTGTACTGATTGCCTTCAACGTACCATCCAACTTCCCTTACTGGATGGCAATCATCGGCTGCTTCATCGCTATCATTATCGTTAAGCAGTTATACGGCGGCGTTGGTAGAAACATTGCGAACCCTGCTATCACAGCAAGAATCGTTCTGTTCATTTCCTTCGCTACAGAAATGACAACTTGGCCGGTTCCAAGAATGTCCGATATCGATGCAGCAACTTCCGCTACACCTCTGGGTGTATTATCCGAAGGCAGCGCTGCTGACCTGCCTACTAACATGGAAATGTTCTTAGGTTTCATCGGCGGTTCCATGGGTGAAGTAAGTGCTATCGCACTGTTAATCGGTGGTTTATTCCTGATCTGGAAGAAGATCATCTCCCCAATCATCCCAGCTACATTCATCGGTACAGTATTTGTAATCGCGCTGGTATACTATGCTGCTAACGGCGGCGACGCATTCAACATGGCAATCTTCCACGTATTAGCTGGTGGTGTAATGCTGGGTGCATTCTTCATGGCTACAGACTACGTAACATCCCCAATCATGCCTTTAGGTAAGGTTATCATGGGTGTTGGCTGTGGTGTTATCACAATGGTTGTTAGAATTTGGGGTGCATACCCAGAAGGCGTTTCCTTCTCCATCTTACTGATGAACTTATGCACACCACTGATCGACCAGCTGTGCATCAAAATTAGATACGGAGGTGCAAAGAAATAATGAAAAATAATACTACATTTAAAGAATACGTTGCACCTATCTTAGTATTAGTATGCATCTGTTTAGTTGTAACAGCTGCTTTAGCTGCTACTTATGGCGTAACAAAGCCAATCATTGAAACAAACTCCAAGAAGGCTGCAGATGAAGCTAGAATGGAATTATTAGCAGACGCTGACTCCTTCACTGCATTTGACGGTGAACTGGCAGTAGCAGAAGCTGACAAAGTATTCGTAACAGAATGTTACATCGCTGACAACGGTACAGGTATGGTTGTTACTGTAAGCACTAAGTCCTTCGGTGGCGCGCTGACAGAAATGATCGGTATCGATGCAGAAGGTAAGATTACAGGCGTTAAGGTAACTGCTCACGCAGATACACCGGGTCTGGGTACTAAGGCTCATGACGCTGCTTTCGTAGACCAGTACAAGGGTTTATCCGAAATTCAGTCCACAACTGCTAAGGACGAAGCTGCTGTAAACCACATCTCTGGTGCTACTATTTCTTCCAACGCTGTTCACTACGGCGTTTACGCTGCAATGCAGCAGTATCAGATTGTAGGAGGTGCTAAATAATGGATAAGAAACCAAGCAAGTTAGGCATCCTTACCAAAGGTATCATTAAGGAAAACCCAGTATTGGTATTACTGTTAGGTACATGTCCAACACTGGCTACTACTTCCTCCGCAATCAACGGTGTAGGTATGGGTGTATCCGCAATGGCAGTATTAATCTGTTCCAACATCGTAATCTCTTTACTGAGAAACATCATTCCTGACAAAGTACGTATCCCTTGCTACATCGTAGTTATCGCGGGCTTCGTAACTATCGTTCAGTTAATGTTACAGGCATTCATTCCTTCCCTGTACGCATCCCTGGGCTTATTTATCCCACTGATCGTAGTAAACTGTATCATCCTGGGAAGAGCAGAAATGTTTGCTTCCAAGAACAACCCATTTGATTCCGCATTAGACGGTATCGGTATGGGCTTAGGTTTCACTCTGGCATTAGGTATCATGGGTGGCGTAAGAGAATTCTTCGGCGCTGGTACTTTATTCGGAATTGAAATCTTAACAGACATCGTTCCTGGCATGGGTATCTTCAACCTGGCTCCAGGCGGATTCTTCGTATACGGTTGTCTGATCGCTGCTGTAAACTACTTCACTAAGGGCAAGGCTCTGAAGAAGAACGATTTCGGTTGTGATGGTTGTGCAATGGCTGCAATGTGCGGCGGCGCAAGAAAAGAAAAAGAATGTCAGAAAGGAGCTGAAGAAGCATGTTAGCAATTACAATTATCATGAGCATGATCTTGGTTAACAACTACGTACTGGCGCAGTTCCTGGGTATCTGTCCATTCTTAGGTGTATCCAAGAAATTAGACTCTGCATTTGGTATGGGTGTTGCCGTTATCTTCGTAATGGTACTGGCGACACTGGCAACATGGCCAATTATGCAGGTATTAAACAAGTTTGACATTGCATATCTGCAGACAGTAGTATTTATTCTGGTTATCGCATCCTTAGTACAGTTAGTAGAAATGCTGTTAAAGAAGTACATCCCTTCCTTACATAAGGCTCTGGGTGTATTCTTACCACTGATCACTACAAACTGTGCGGTACTGGGTGTATGTATCGCAAATATCGATGCTGGTTATGGATACTTCTTATCCATCTGCAATGCAATCGGTGCCGGCGTAGGTTTCTTACTGGCAATGGTATTATTTGCTGGTGTTAGATCCAAGCTGGAAAACGAAAACGGTGTGCCTGAAGCATTCAAGGGCGTTCCTTTAACATTAATTACTGCTGCTATGTTATCCCTGGCCTTCATGGGCTTCAGCGGATTATTCCAGTAAGAAGAGGAGGCGAATCGAATGTTAACACCTATTTTAATCGTAGTAGCAATCGGTCTGGTTTGCGCTGCAATCCTGACAATTGCTTCCAAGGTATTCTTCGTACCTGTTGATGAAACTTTCGCAAACCTGCGTGCTGAACTGCCAGGCGCTAACTGTGGTGCTTGTGGTTACAATGGTTGCGATGACTATGCAAACGCATTAGCAGAAGATCATTCCTTAAGCTGCTCCCTGTGCCCAGTTGGTGGTGCAGACGTAGCTGCTAAGTTAGCAGAAGTTTTAGGCGTTGAAGCTGGCGCGGCTGAAAAGGAAGTTGCTGTTGTAATGTGTAACGGACACGCAAATGCTGCGAAGACAATTATGGAATACAAGGGCGTTCAGACTTGTTCCGCTGCAAAGCAGTTCTTCGGTGGTTTATCCGCATGTCCACACGGCTGTATTGGTTTAGGTGACTGTGCTGCTGCTTGTGACTTTGATGCAATTCACATCTGTGACGGCGTTGCTGTTGTAAACAGAGAAAACTGCGTAGGTTGTGGCGTATGTGCTAAGACTTGTCCAAACTCCGTAATCAAAATTCAGACTGCTAAGAACTTAGTTGTTGTTCAGTGTAAGAACACAGATAAGGGTGCTGTTGCAAGAAAGGCTTGCTCCAACGCTTGTATCGGTTGTGGTAAGTGCGCTAAGACTTGTAAGTTCGAAGCAATCACAGTTGAAAACAACTTAGCTACAATTGATCCAGCTAAGTGTAAGAACTGCGGCATGTGCGCTAAGGAATGTCCTACAGGCGCTATCAACAACATGCGCGTAAAGAAAGCTCCTGCTAAACCAGCAGAACCAAAGACAGAAGCTTAATCTAGAAATAGTTTAGTCTTTATACGAAAAAAAGAGCCAGTCCTAAGACTGGCTCTTTTTTCATGTGCATTTATTTTATCCTTTACGGACTTCTTCAAGATAGTTGTATAGTGTAAATTTGGAAATACCCAGTAGTTCACAAACCTTTTGACCGGATTTCTGAATTAGGAAAACACCTCGATCGTCTAAGAAGGCAAGCAGTTTAATCTTAGCATCCTTATTCATCTTATCTGCAGGTGTTCCAATCATAGCCATACCTTCTGCGATGATATTGTCCATGACACTGTGAATAGATGTTGTAGGTGGTTTGATTGGTTCTTCATCGGCAGTAGACATATTGCTGTCAAAGTAAAAATCATCAGCCATGCCTTTGAATGCAGATTCAAGGGTTACAAGATCCGTAATATCCTGATTGATGCAGAGAGAACTGTTCAGTGTACCGTCAGAATCATAGAAGTTTGCTGTGGATGAGCGGATGAATTTTCCGTCTGGCGTATGAATCACGTGACGGATTTTATCCTTCCCTTCGGTCGATGACTTCATGTATTTCAGAAAATCACCAGTAGGGGCATCTCCAACCTTTCTGCCGCTAACGTGTCCATTTACGATGTGTACGATGGTATGATCTAAATCCTTGGTAAAGTCGTGAACAACCACTTCTGTACTTGGACCGAACTGTGCGCCGATGAGATCGGCAATATGTATCAATTGTTTTTTATTCTTAATCATAATTGCATCCTTTACCGTATTAAAGTAATCTCAAGGCAATTATATCATGAGGACGAGATAAAACCAAACAAAAAGTTATATTTTCAAAAAAATAATTTGACTTTAGCCAACAAAAGTGCTAAAGTAAGGTTAACCAATTAAAAACTGGCGGATAACAGAACCCCGGCAGAGCCATGCGCCTTCCGGGATTTTGCTTTGTAGACGATGATAGAAAGACATGGTATAATAGCATTTGGCAAAAAAGAATGACAGGAGAAAGTTTATGAAAGCAATAATTGATTTCTTTATTAAATATGCGTTGGTATTGCTAGGCCTTGCCATTACAGCTTTTGGGGTTATGGCCTTCATTGTAAGCAATGATATTATGATTGGCAGTACGACAGGCCTGGGACGAATCGGAGAACACTATCTGGGGATCCCGGTATCTGTCGCAGTAGCTATTGTAAACGGTGCACTTTTTATTTTGGCATGGGCTGTATTAGGCAAAAAATTTGCAGCTTCTATTGTGGTTGGCACTGTTGCTTATCCGATGTTTATGGGACTCTTTGAGTCTATGCCATCCATTGGAAATTTAACACATGACCCAATTATCGCAACTGTATATGGTGGTGTCATCTGCGGTATCGGTATGGGGCTGATTATCAAATCTGGTGCATCTACCGGAGGAACGGATGTTATTGCAATTATCCTAAACAAGAAGTTTGGCTGGCCCTTATCTATCCCAATGTATGCTATCGATGGTATGATTCTTCTGACACAGATTATCTTTGCAAAGTCTGCAGAAGTAATTCTGCTGGGTATCATCGTAACATTCCTCTATTCTATGATTGCAGAGAAGGTTGTGCTCATGGGTGGCGGTGCTCTGCAGCTATTTATTATCAGCAAGAAGCATGATGAAATCCGTGAAAAACTGGCGTCTATGATTGTGGGCAATACCATTCTCCATGGTGAAAGCGGATATCATGGAAACAATACAGATATCATTATGTGTGTAACGGCTGGTCGTGAGCTTCACGGTGTACAGATGGCGATTCTCGACATAGATCCGGAAGCGTTCATTACCATCAATGCGGTAAAAGAAGTAAAAGGCAGAGGTTATTCCTTCGATCACGGATTGGCGAAACAAATGAGAAAAGAACAGGAAAAGTAGAATTGAAATAAAAAGAGGCGCTCTCTAAGAAAGAGCGTCTCTTTTGTGCTGTATATAGGTTTATAAATCTTCTTCGATTGCCATTCTTGCAGCTGTTTCTGCATGAATGATGGTCGTATCAAATAAAGGGATATCTGTATGTTCCTGCTGCATCAGCATACCGATTTCAGTACATCCCAGGATGACACCCTCTGCACCGGCATCTACCAGACGCTGTGCAATCTCATAGAATCTGCGTGCAGACTCTTCTTTTACGATACCAACGCCGGTTTCAGTCATGAGTACGTTGTCGATAAACGCACGGTCCCCATCTTCCGGAATGAGAACTTCCAGACCGTGGCTCTGTAGACGTCCGCGATAGAAATCAGATTCCATAGTAATTCTGGTTCCCATTAGTGCGACTTTTTTTATACCGCGGGAAAGAATTTCTGTTGCCGTTGCATCAGCAATATGAAGGTTTGGAGTTTTCACATGCTTCTCGATAAAAGGGACATGCTTATGCATTGTGTTAGAACAAATCATATAGAAGTCACATCCTGCGGCTTCCAACTGCTTTGCACCCTCTAACATGACCTGTTCCTGCTCATAGAGGCGGGTGACGAAGATTTCTTGCAGGTTGACATTAGCTAAAATCAGCTTTGCACAGTTATATTCACCCAAATGTTCCGCAACATAGCGATTGATATATTCATACATCTGCAATGAGGAGTGCCATGCAAGTCCTCCGATGATGCCGATCGTTTTCATTTTGTAGTCCTCCGTCAAAGATTTATTTTCATTAGTTTACTGAAATCTCCTATAAAAGTCAAATCATCTGTTCATACTAGGCGTATCAATGAAGAAATGAGGAAGATTTATGTGGCTTTTACTTGCTTTGATTTCCACTCTTTGTATCGGTATATCCACCATACTTTCTAAAATTGGAATCAAAGACACTGATGCTTATATCACCGGCGCTGTTACAAATACAGTATTGCTTACTGCCTTTGCCGGTACGGCAGCTTTTTCGGGAGCCTTCTTTCAAACTGCAGATATGGGATGGCAGTCGTGGCTTTCCGTGTGCGCGTCAGGCATTGTGCTATCGATATCCTGGGCTTTCTACTTTCTGGGACTCAAAGGCGGCAGCATCAGTGTTTTCCTGGCTATCCAGAGTCTGACCATCGTCTTTTCCATGGTTTTGTGTCGTATATTTATCAAAGAAGCCATTACCTTTTGGATGCTGGTGGGGACAGGACTGATTATTGCCGGTACACTTTTGATGATGAACCGGGAAGAGCTTCACAGCCTGACAAATCACAATCTCATGCATTCGGATCAAAAATGGATTTTGTTTTCTGCCTTATCTGCCATCTGCGCTTCTGTTTCTTATGTCATTGTCAAGGCGGACACCACGCCTGTTGATACGAACGTTACTTCCACCTACCGATACATTATCGTGGTAGTTTTCTTGTGGACGCTTCTATATGTGAAAAGAAAACCGGCAAGAAAGATTAAGAACACGATGATGGATATTCCGAAGAAGACATGGCTCTTTATTCTCTTTGGTGCTGCAGCCAGCGGTGCAGGGCATGTACTGGTATATAAAGCACTTTTTCTGGGTAAGGCCGCCGTTATTATGACCATCTACCGCATGGGTATGGTGGTTTCCATTATCCTTTCTCGCTTCTTCCTGCACGAAAAATTAAGCAAAAAAGGCTGGATTGGGCTCGCGCTTTTGATTTTAGGGGTTGCCCTCTTTGCTTTACCGAAGTAAAATAAAGACAAGAAACGTAGGAAGAGGTGTAGTTATGAATAAAACAGTATCCAAGTTTGTCAGCTCTTTGATTTATGTATTATTCGGTCTGGCATTATTATTAAAACCGTTACTAGTAGAAGATTTACTCTGTTATCTGTTGGCAGGTGCGGCCGCAATCATTGGTATTGTACGTATTGTTGCATACATGGTTACCAAGGTAGAAAATCGCATTGTGGAAGATACCAATGGCTTAGCAGTAGGAGCATCTTTGATTATTTTAGGTATTTTCGTTATGCTGAAAGGCACTATGTTTATCATGCTGTTCCCATTTGTGCTGGGCTTTATGATTACATATAAGGGCCTGGAAGGATTCCAAAATGTTGTAAACCTGAAGAAGTTTGGTTACCCTGTGCCAATGGCAACTTTGATTGTTGCAGCAGTGATTACTGTATTTGGTATTATTGTGATGATGAATCCGTTTGCAACAGCACAGGCATTATTCAGAATGCTGGGTATCGGGCTCTTTGTCAGCGGTATTGTAGATCTTGTTATGGACATTATCTTCACAGCGAAGGTAAGAAGAGGCAGACCGGATGACGTGAAATTGGAACCGGAAGCAGAACCTGCTAACACGGAAGGTGCAGAATAAGAGAGGTGATTCTATGTTTAAAAACTGGGATTACAGGAAACATGCGAAATGGATTACAGGTCTGTATCTGACCTGTTACGCTATCGATATGACGCTGGGGTATCTGCTGATTAAGAAGACCTTCGATGAAGAGGGAAAGGTAATTCGTTAAATTACACAGAAGCGAAAAGCTGCCTAAAAGGCAGCTTTTTTGATGTAAAAATTTATATAGATTCTTCAGCTTGTAATCTTTGTAATGCTGCAGCCAGATAGATATCATAGGCCTGCGGCATTTTGTTTAGGTCGCAGTGCAGTAGGCTGCGGGCCTTGTTGAGACGATATAGAACCGTATTTCGGTGGACATAAAGCATTTCTGCTGTCCTTTTGACTTCGCTGCTGCTGTCGAGGAGATAGGTCAGCAGTGTTGGCAGCAATTCTGAATCTGTATCTTCTACAACCGGCGTTAACAGATCCAAATAGTAACGGCTATCCGAATCAATAGATGACTGGATATCACAAACTTTTTTTGCAAAGAGCAAATCCCTGTAGGAGAAGCTTCCCTTATATGGGTAAATCCCCGTAGCTGTCTCCATATGCTGACAAAAAAGCTGATAAAAATAAGGCGCTTCATCTACCAGATGGAAGGTTTGGAGCGCTGCATCGTGAACTTCCTGTCCACAGTTCCACAGATATGAATAAAACTCCTGCTCTAAGATTTCTGCAGAAACTTCGTTTTTCCGCTGATATAAGATTACGGTATATTGTCCGAAGCGGTCGATTAAGGCATGAAAACCATGATCTCGAAACAGCTTGCGGGTATGATCCAGAAGGGTTGGATTTTCCTCAGGTCCTGTCAGAATACAAAGCCTGTTAAACTGGTTAATGTCAATTTGATTATGACGGCAAATGTGGCGTACAAGCTGTTTATCTCCCTTTAACAAAGGCGGAATCAGAGACTCTGCCATATGGGTATTCAGGTTATAGTTCCACAAGAGGGAGAACAACTGAATGACTTCTATGACCTCGCCTATCATAGAGGAGTTCAGTCTGGTGTTTTGCGAAACGGCATAGAGGACCAGTTTAACGTCTTTTTTGTCGACAAAGTCTGTACGGAAAATACGAGACTTGTACTCTCTGTTATTGTGATATACGTGAAGGACCTTGCTGAAACTGATATGATTGCTCACCGGCCAGAAGGAAGATGCAATCAGGTTTTCGTTTTCATCACAGAGGAAGAAAGAGGCCTTTGTGTAAGAACTGGCCAGCTGCAACAGCATGGCAGGTGTTCTGTCTTTGTCTTCGCTTTGGGAGAGTCTCTGGACAGTATCTCCAACGAAATAGTTGTTGGTCTTTCTATCCATAAACGTGGCTTCCATCACTTCACTGATGACATCGCTGTACTTTAGCCCCATATCGGCACCTGGCATTAAAATAATAGGAAAATGGAGACGGTCTGCAAGCTTCATCAGCTTTGGATTAATTTCTCCTAATATTTCGTCAGCGTAGAAGAGGACAAGGCCCACGTCGCCGCTTCGTTTTGCATTCTCAATCAGCCTGCATTGTGCATCTGCATCATCCTTAACACAATATAAAGATGATATCAAAAGTTCGTTGGGACTGATAATATCTGGTTCATCATTGTCTTCAAATTCTACGACGGAAACTGTGGTAACAATACTATCAAGGCCTTTATGCCCTGCTATAACTGTTCCGAGGCTCAAAGATGGTAGACTTAAACAATCACGAATCGTAATACTCATAATGGAAACTCCTTTCTATTGTTTCCATTATATCATGAAAAAGAAAAAGGTGTTATGCATGTGCACAAAAAACGACATCTTTTTTAAACCTTTGCTTAATGAAAGTATTTCCGGGAAATGATATACTGCAAAAAAATCGCAATTTTAAGAGAGGACGGTTATCTTTTATGGAAAACAAGAAACATGTAGAAGCAAATGCTTTGACCCCGATTAAAGAGAACGAACGTCAGGGTTGGATTTCTCTGGCATTTGTACAGGCAGGTATCTGTGTATGTGCATCTTCTTTCTGGGAAGGCGCAATCTTAGCAGAATCCATGCCACTGGGTGAAGCAATCATTTCCGGTACATTAGGTTATTTAATCGTAGTTATTCTGATGTCTATCTTAGGTATGCAGGGTAGTGACCTGGGTATGGCATCCTGCACACTGGCAGAATCCACATTCGGTAAGACTGGTGCAAGATTATTCGTAAGCTTAATCTTCGCAGTAAACCTGATTGGTTGGTTCGGTATCAACAACGGTATCTGCGGTGACGCATTCGTAAACTTCATGGACAGCCAGTTCGGTATTCAGGTTCCAATGATCGTATCCAACATCGGTTGGGGTCTGATCATGCTGATTACAGCGGTTTACGGCATGAAGGCAATGGAAAAGCTGAACTTCGTATCTATCCCATTCTTAATGATCGTAATGGCAGCAGGTACAGTTATTGCACTGAAGACATACGGTACAGCAGGTATCGACACAGAAGTTGCTCGTACTATGAGCTTCATGGGCGGCGTAAGCTTATCCTTCGACTTCTACGCAGTAGGCGTTATTACAGCTGCTGACGTTGCAAGATTCCAGAAGAACAGAAAAGAAACTTGGAAGTCCACTGTTTGGGGCGTATTCCCAATGGGCGTTATTACACTGGCATTAGGCGCAATCTTAACAAAGATTGCAGGCGAATACGACATCAGCTTAGTTCTGATTGAAGTAGGTCTGCCTATCATCGGTGTTATTTCCATCATCCTGTCCACATGGACAACAAACTCTTCCAATGCATACTCCGGCGGTCTGGACATCGTTTCCGCATTCAACATTCCGGACAACAGAAGAAGAGAAGTTACTATCGTTGCAGGTATTATCGGTACATTATTAGGTGCTTGCGGCATCCTGAACCACATCGAAGGTTTCTTAGGTATGTTAGCATTCTTAGTATGCCCTGTAGGTGGTATCATGTTAGCTGACTACTGGGTAATCGGTAAGGGTAAGAAAGAAAACTGGCACTCCAGAGAAGGTATTGTATGGCCATCCGTAATCGTATGGGCAATCTCCTCCGGTTTAGCTTACCTGTGTGGCGTAGGCTACTACGGTATCGCATTCTCCTTCGTACTGTACTTATTAGCAGAAAAGTTCATCCCATCTGCAAAATCCTTAGCTAGAGAGTAAGCAGGAGGCTGACGATGAGAAAGTTAGAGAAACAGGATATTATCGATATTTTATACGGCTGTACGGTTGTAGGCACAGGCGGTGGCGGAGCCCTGGAAAAGGGTTTAGCTATGATGCAGCAGGATTTTGATGAAGGCAGAGAACTGTGGTTAGCTGACTTAGCAGAGATTCCTGATGATGAGTATGTTGCAAGCCCTTATGGTTGCGGTGCACCATCTGCATCCAAAGAAGGTCTGCCTAAATTAGAGGAAGCACCATCTGTAACTGCATTCCGTGCACTGGAAAAATTCATGGGCAAGAAGTTCTTTGGTGTATCTTCCACAGAATTAGGAGGCGAAAATACAGCAGAAGCACTTCACGTAGCATGCCAGCTGGGCCTGCCTATCGTTGATAGTGACCCTGCAGGTAGATCTGTTCCAGAACTGATCCATTCCACATTCTACTTATGCAACAAGCCAATTCAGCCATTAGCAGTAGCAACCAACTATGGTGATGTAGCTATCGTTTCTGATGTTATGAACGATGAACGTGCAGAAGCACTGGTAAGAGCTATGGCCATTGCCAGTGGCAACGAAATCATGGTTTGTGACCACCCAATCAAGGGCAGCGAATTCAGAGACTGCGTGATTCCTGGTGCAATCTCCTATGCTCTGGAAATCGGTAGAATTCTGCGCGAAACAAAAGAAGCAGGCGGCGATGTAGCATCTGCAATCGCAGAGAAAATGGACGGTAAAGTGCTGTTCCGCGGGGATGTAGAATCAAACCCATGGGAAGGTAGAGATGGATTTGACTTTGGCTCTATCTACTTAAAGGGTAAAAACGAATTTGAAGGCGAAGCATATCGCATGGACTACCAGAATGAAATCTATGCTTCTTATAGAAACGACGAACTGGACGTAACTGTTCCAGATCTGGTTTGTATGATTGACGCAAATGGTGATCCAATTACGATTCCGGACTTTGAAATCGGCTCTGAAATGAATGTGATTGCATTACCTGCTCCAGAATTATGGAAGACAGAAAAGGGTCTGGAAATCTTCGGACCAAGACATTTTGGCATAGACACAGACTATGTTCCTTTTAAAAAATAATCATAACAAATACTAAAAGAAAAACCACCTTCGGCAAAACGAGGGTGGTTTTTTCTTTTTTGCAGATTTCATTTTACATTGATTTCACAGACCTTGTATTTTTGATTTTACATACGCACATTAAACTATCAATTGTAATGAGGAAATAATATAAATCAAAAATAAGCGTATTTGAAAGGAGAAAATCAAAATGAAGAAATTAGTAGCAATGATGATGGTTGCAGTTTTAGCTATGACCATGCTGGTTGGATGCGGAAATAATGAACCGACTGGTGCAGTGACGACTGACGGCTCCACATCTATGGAAAAAGTAATCGGCGGTCTGGGTGAAGCGTTCCAGAACGAAACAGGAATTGCGTTTACCTATAACCCAACAGGTTCCGGTTCCGGCATTAAGGCAGTAGAAGAAGGTCGTTGTGACATCGGTCTTTCTTCCCGTGACCTGAAGGACGAAGAAAAGGCAGCAGGATTAGAAGGAACAGTACTGGCTTATGATGGGATTGCAATTATCGTAAATCCTGAAAACCCTGTCAAGGATCTGAGCCTGGAGCAGATTGCAAAGATTTACAAGGGTGAAATTACAAATTGGTCTGAAGTAGGCGGCAACGATGGAGAAATCGTGCTGATCGGACGTGAAGCAGGTTCTGGCACTCGTGACGGTTTTGAATCCATCACAGAGACAGAAGAAGCATGTAAGTACCGTCAGGAACTGACTTCTACAGGAGACGTGATTACAACAGTATCTCAGAATCCAGGTGCTATCGGTTATGCTTCTGTAGCGTCTGTAAAAGATAGCGTAATTGCAGTAACTGTTGATGGCATTGCGCCAACTGATGAAACCATCAAAGACGGCAGCTATGTCGTACAGCGTCCATTCGTACTCGTAACAAAGTCTGATGTACAGTTAAGCGATGCAGCACAGCAGTTCTATGATTACATTACATCTACAGATGCAATGGGCATCATTACAGAAGCTGGTGTAGTGCCTGCTAACTAAAATCTGCAGAAGCGACGGCCTGAAAATGGCCGCCGCATATTCTGTTGAGAGGAAAGAAGAATTATGAAAAAGAAAGAAATGATAGAAAAACTCATCCACGGCATCTTTCTGCTGCTGGGTCTGATTACCGTAGGATGTGTGTTATTAATTACAGTTTACCTGGTGATTTCTGGTATTCCTGCCATTGTAGAAATCGGACTTGTTGACTTCTTGTTAGGTAAAGAATGGGCATCCACTGCAAGTGATGCGAAGTACGGCATCCTGCCATTTATTTTAACCAGTATTTACGGTACAGCTGGAGCCATAGTGATTGGTGTTCCTGTAGGATTTATGACAGCGGTATACTTATCAAAACTGGCATCAAAACGCGTGAAATCGGTGATGCAGTCTGCTGTCAGCCTTCTTGCCGGAATTCCGTCTGTTGTATATGGTCTGGTAGGTATGCTGGTTCTGGTTCCAGGCATTTGCAAGGTCTTTGATGTACCAGACGGTGCAAGTCTGCTGGCAGCAATCATCGTATTAGCAATCATGATTCTGCCGTCCATTATCAAAATGTCCATTACTGCACTGGATGCAGTACCGAAAGAATATGAAGATGCGTCCCTGGCCTTAGGCGCTACACCAATTGAGACCTACTTCAAAGTTTCCGTACCGGCTGCAAAGAGCGGCATTGCAGCGGCTGTGGTATTGGGCGTAGGTCGTGCCATCGGTGGAGCCATGGCTGTCATGATGGTTGCGGGTAACGTGCCAAACATGCCAGACTCTTTGTTCCAAAGCGTACGTTTCTTAACAACTGCAGTTTCCAGTGAAATGGCGTATTCCAGCGGTCTGCAGCAGCAGGCGCTATTTTCCATCGCGTTGGTATTGTTCTTATTCATCATGATGATCAATGCTACACTGAACTTTTTCCTGAAGAGAGAAAAGGAGTAATCTATGTTAAACCAAACACTATCAAAGAAAAGAAAAGGATTTGAAGTGATGATGAAGGCCTTGATGCTGATATCGGTGGGACTGACTGCAGCATTGACATTGTTCCTTCTGATTTACGTCCTGGTTCGGGGGGTACCGAATTTATCCTGGGAGCTGCTGTCCACACAGCCTAGCTATCTGACGGAGCGCATCGGTATTTTGCCTGACATTTTGAACAGTATCTATATTGTGCTTGCAACGCTGGCCATAGTATTGCCTTTAGGTGTAGGTGCAGCTATTTATCTTACAGAATACGCTTCCAATAAAAAAATTGTTGCTATGATTGAATATGCAGCGGAAACATTATCCGGGATCCCGTCCATTATTTATGGTCTGGTAGGGATGCTGATCTTTTCTAACAGTATGGGGACCTGTCTGATGGCGGGAGCATTGACATTGGTCATCATGAACCTGCCAACCATTATGCGTACCACACAGGAAAGTCTGAAAACAGTGCCCCAGTCTTACAGAGAAGGTGCTTTTGGATTGGGTGCAGGCAAGTGGAGAGTGGTTCGCACGGTGGTACTTCCTGGATGTGTGGACGGTGTCATTACCGGATGCATCCTTTCGGTGGGTCGTATCTTAGGTGAATCCGCAGCACTGCTGTTTACTGCAGGCTTTGCCCATGCTTTAAATGGTATGGTAGACGGACTGGCATCGCCCGGTGCGACTTTAACGGTTGCCCTTTACGTTTATGCAAAGGAACAGGGAGAGTTCGGTGTTGCCTTTGCCATCGCGGCGATTTTAATGGTTCTGGCCGTACTCATCAATTTTGCAGCAGCATTTGTACAGGCGTATTTTGAGAAAAGGAGAGCAGCATAATGAACAGTATCATTACAGTAAAAGACATGAACCTGTGGTATGGAGACCATCAGGCTTTGAAAAATATTCATATTGAAATTCCGGAAAAGAGTATTACCGCATTCATCGGACCCTCCGGTTGTGGGAAATCTACCTTCCTGAAGACGTTGAACCGTATGAATGATTTGGTTCCAGACGTGAAAATTACAGGAGATATCAGATATCAAGGCCAGGATATTTTTGGTAAAGATATCGATGTAAACCAGTTGAGAAAAGAGAACGGCATGGTAATCCAAAAACCGAATCCATTCCCAATGAGCATCTACGATAATATTGCTTATGGACCACGTACCCATGGTATTACTAACAAGACCCAGCTGGATGAAATCGTAGAACGTGCTTTGCGTGATGCAGCAATTTGGGATGAAGTGAAAGACAGATTGAAGAAGAATGCACTAGGCATGTCTGGCGGTCAGCAGCAGCGTCTTTGCATTGCAAGAGCCTTGGCGGTAGAACCAAAAGTTCTGCTGATGGATGGACCGACATCTGCTTTAGACCCGATTTCCACATCACGTATCGAGGATCTGGTTGCAGGAGTGAAAGAAAAGTATACCATCGTGATGGTAACTCATAATATGCAGCAGGCTGTACGTGTGTCTGACCAGACTGCATTCTTCCTGCTGGGTGAGCTGGTAGAGTATGGCGAGACAGATCTTATCTTCTCACAGCCACGCGACCAGAGAACAGAAGACTATATCACAGGAAGATTTGGTTAAAGGAGGACTTTATGAGAAACAGATTTGATGAACAGCTTTTTGAACTGAACAAAGAAATTATTGAAATGGGTGGCATGTGTGAAGAAATGATTGCTTCCGCCGCAAAGGCATTGGCTGACGGGGATTTAGAACTGGCGTCCCAGGTGATAAAGAATGGCGGTGCTGTTGACCAGATGGAACGTGAAATTGAAAGCCGCTGCATGAAGCTGCTGCTGCATCAACAGCCGGTTGCGCGTGACCTTCGTTTAATCTCATCTGCGTTGAAGATGATTACAGATATGGAGCGTATCGGAGACCAGGCAGAAGATATTGCAGAAATTGTAAAGCATCTGAAGGGCCACACCATGGAAGAGGTGAAACTGATACAGGAAATGGCAAATGAGACCATAGAAATGGTAATCTCCAGTGTAGATGCTTTTGTTGAAAAAGACTTGGATTTGGCAAAGAGCGTATTAATTAAAGATGATGTCGTTGATAACTATTTTTTAGAAGCAAAACGTGATATAATCTCCTTAGTAGCGGAGAATCCTGCAAAGGGTGAGTTTGCGCTAGACATTTTGATGATTGCAAAATACCTGGAACGTATTGGTGACCATGCTACCAATATTGCAGAATGGGTTATTTACTGCATTACAGGTGTACACGAGGAGGTATAACTATGATTTGGTGTGTTGAGGATGACAGTGGCATCCGTGACATCGAACTTTATGCATTAAATTCAGCCGGCTTTGAAACCAGAGGTTTTGAAGACGGCCTTTCCTGCTGGGAGGCTTTGAAACTTGACCGCCCGGAACTGATCATTTTAGATGTGATGTTGCCAAAGATGGATGGGCTGGAGCTGCTTGAGAAGATAAGAGCTTCTGCAGACTCCAGAGATCTTCCGGTGATTCTGGTCACGGCCAAAGGACAGGAATATGATCGCATCCATGGCTTGGATTTAGGTGCCGATGACTATATCGTGAAGCCGTTTAGTGTTATGGAAATGGTATCCAGAGTCAAAGCTGTATTACGCAGAAGCCAGAACAAGAAACAGGAAAACATCTTACAGTTAGATGGACTGACTGTAAATCTGGATGAGTATATTGCTACCGTAGATGGTAACAGGGTATCTCTAACCTATAAAGAGTTCGAACTGCTCAAACTCTTTCTTTCCAACCCGGGAAAAGCATACAGCAGAGAGCAGTTATTCAGCCTGGTATGGAAATATGATTATATCGGTGATTCTCGTACCCTTGATTCACATATTCGATCTCTGCGCCACAAGTTAAACGAATACGGGAAACGTATTGAAACAGTTCGTGGAGTAGGGTATCGCTGGGAGGGCACCCATGACAAGTAGAATTTTTAGATCCATATTTTTTGCTGTTGTTGTTGCTTTGGCAGCAGCACTCCTGATTAGTACGGGGGTTTTTTACAGCTATTTTTGCGACGTGCAGGAATCCCAGCTAAAGGATGAGTTAGC
>JAZUBY010000042.1:0-2743 GCA_045638885.1 Emergencia sp.
TATTGCAATCGTTGAAGCAAAGGATAATAAGCATACTGTTTCTCATGGTTTACAGCAAGCAATGACTTATGCTCAAATGATGGGGATTCCATTTGCGTACAGCTCTAACGGCGATGCATTCATGGAACACGATTTTCTTACTGGTCAGGAACGCCAGATTCCGATGGATCAATTTCCTTCTCCTGATGAACTGTATGCACGATATAAAGCAGGCGCCAATAACGGCGCAGGTCTTTCTCCGGCTGAAGAACAGGCGATTCAGCAGCCCTATTATTCAAGTCAAAACACGTACCCACCCAGATACTATCAGAGAAACGCTATCAATAAGACAATCTCCGCAATCGCAAAAGGTCAGGATCGAATTCTCCTGGTAATGGCTACTGGTACGGGTAAAACATATACAGCATTCCAAATTGTCTACCGTTTGCTGAAAAGTGGGTTAAAGAAAAAAGTTCTCTATCTTGCAGACCGGAATATATTGGTTGACCAGTCCATTCAACAGGATTTCTCTCCTTTGGAAAAGACGATTCACAAAATCAACTTTGCTAAAGATGATCCTGTTACGATTACTTCCCACGAAGTATACTTTTCTCTGTACCAGCAGCTTGCTGGAAATGAGGAAGTCGAGGGCGACGAGTCTGGAGAAGAAGCAGTTGCACGGTTTGCGTCGCTCTTCAATAAGGGCTTCTTTGACCTTGTGATTGTGGATGAGTGTCACCGCGGCTCCGCCAAAAAGGACAGCAACTGGAGAAAAATCCTGGAGTATTTTTCTTCTGCAACGCAAATCGGTATGACTGCAACTCCCAAGGAAAACAGGTATGTATCTAATATCCATTACTTTGGAGAGCCAGTGTATACCTACAGCTTGAAAGAAGGAATTGAAGATGGATTCCTTGCGCCTTTCAAAGTAATAAATATTACCACCGATATTTCTGATGGCTGGCGTCCCTATAAGGGCCAGTTGGACATTAATGGTCTGCCGATTGAGGATCGGATCTATAATAACAGCGATTACGATTACAACATCATCATTGAGGATCGAATCCAGCAAGTAGCAGCTGAGATTACAAGATACCTCAAGGCAACAGACAGGATGGCAAAAACCATCGTATTCTGTGCGACGGAAGATGCAGCTGAGCGGATGCGTATTGCACTTAATAATCTGAATGCCGATATGTGTCAACAAAATCCTGACTATGTGGTTCGTATTACTGGCAGTGATACGTATGGCAAGAGTAAGTTGGACTACTTTATCTCAGTTTCTGCCAAGTACCCGGTTATTGCAACCACATCCAAACTGCTGTCTACCGGTGCGGACTGCAAGATGACAAAGCTGATCGTTTTGGATGAGATGATTGGTTCCATGACAGAGTTTAAGCAGATCATCGGTCGTGGCACCAGATTACGCGAGAAGGAAGGAAAGACTCACTTTGTGGTCATGGACTTCCGTAATGTTACAAGACTGTTTGCTGATCCTGACTGGGATGGTCCCATTGAGATCGATCCGGGTTTCAACCCAGATCCACCCGTAGGTCCAGGACCAGGCCCGGGTCCCGGCCCAGGTCCTGGCCCCGGTCCGAAGAATCCGAAGCCTATTGTAGGGCCGGATGGCTGCACAGTCCATATTATCAACAAAATTGTTGCAGTTTACGATGCTAACGGAAAACTTCTTCGCCAGGAAAGCATTGTGGACTATACAAAATCCAACATACTGGGCGAGTATGCATCCCTTGATAATTTCATCCGCAGATGGACAGCAGATGAAAAGAAGGAACAGATTCGCAGTCTGCTGCAGGAGCGTGGTATTGATCTGGATGCAATGAAGCAGGATCAGAATATGACTGATGTGGACGATTTTGACTTTATCTGCCACGTTGCGTTTGATCGCAAGCCGCTGACACGAAAAGAACGTGCAAACAATGTGAAGAAAAGAGATTTCCTCAGCAAGTACAGCGGTGATGCACGTGCTGTCTTGGAAGCATTGCTGGAGCAGTATATGAATTTTGGCATCAGCGAGATTGAGAGCAAGGATGTTTTGAAACTGAATGCTTTCCGCAGATTCGGAAAGCCGTCCAAAATTGCCAAGTTGTTTGGCGGCGAAGAAGGTTATCAGAAAGCAGTACAGGAATTGGAAGAAGAAATCTATAAGGTGGGTTAATATTTTATGAGCAATTTGTCTGGGTTTGTAAAAAGGATCCGGGATATCATGCGTAATGATGCAGGCATCAATGGTGATGCCCAACGTATTGAGCAGATCGCATGGATGCTTTTCCTCAAAGTATATGATTCCAAGGAGGATGACTGGGAATTCGATGAAGAAGGATACCAGTCTATCATCCCGGAGAACTGTCGGTGGAGGAATTGGGCAGTAGATGACCGCTCCGGTAATGCGATGACCGGCGATACGCTACTGAATTTTGTGAATAATACACTATTTCCCACTCTGAAGAGTTTGGAAGTTACACAGGCTACACCAATCAAGAAGGCGATTGTTAAAACCACCTTTGAGGATGCAAACAACTACATGAAAGACGGCGTTCTGTTGCGGCAGATCGTGAATGTCATTGACGAGCTGGATTTGAGCGACTACGAAGAAAGTCACGCGTTTGGCGAAATCTATGAATCCATTCTTCGAGAGCTTCAGAGTGCAGGTTCTTCCGGCGAGTTTTATACACCTCGTGCAGTTACTGACTTCATGGCAAAGATGATCGATCCGGAGATTGGTGAAAAAGTAGCAGACTTT
>JAZUBY010000043.1:0-20516 GCA_045638885.1 Emergencia sp.
AATAGTGCACCGGAGTTACTCATCTTTTCTGTGGTGAATTCGAACTCATCAATTGGTGCATCCGGATTAGCCATTCTCCATTCCTCAAAGTTGGAGTTCAGAATCGTCAGCAGGTATTCTCTAACTGCTGCAGGGTGATAACCCTGGTTTCTATAATAGTCTAAGGACAGTTCAGGGTCCTTTCTCTTAGACAGCTTTCTCTTGTTGCCTTCTTCATCCAGCTTCATCAGCTGTGCAGTGTGGCAGTAAACCGGTGCTTCCCAGCCTAATGCTTCGAATAATTCTACGTGGATTGGCAGGGATGGTAACCATTCTGCACCTCTTACAACGTGAGTTGTTCTCATCAGATGGTCGTCCACAACGTGTGCAAAGTGATATGTTGGGATACCTGTTGCCTTCAGGATGATAACATCCATGAAGTTCTCTGGCATTTCCAGTGTACCTCTGATTGCATCTTCCACAGCAAATTTCTTCACATCATCACCAGTCTGATCAGGGTTGCCCTGAGACTTCAGTCTGATTACGTATGGCTTGCCAGCTGCGATATTAGCCTCGATTTCTTCCATCGTTAAATCACGATGCTTTGCGTATTCGCCGTAGATGCCAGGGTTTGCCTTTGCAGCTTCCTGGCCGGCTCTGATTTCTGCGATTTCTTCTTCTGTTAAGAAGCAAGGGTATGCCTTACCTTCTTCTACCAGCTTCTTTGCGAATGCCTGGTAGATTGGGCCTCTGTTGCTCTGTGTGTAATCGCCGTAGTTACCCATATCGCCTTCCATAGTAGCACCTTCATCAAAGTTGATGCCGAAGAACTTCAGGGAGTTGATGATGATTTCTACAGCGCCTTCTACGTATCTCTTGTCGTCAGTGTCTTCGATTCTCAGGTAGAATACACCGCCGGACTGGTGTGCCAGTCTTTCGTCAACAAAAGCACCATACAGGTTACCTAAATGGATAAACCCTGTAGGGGAAGGTCCTAATCTTGTTACCTTTGCGCCTTCTGGTAATTCACGGGCAGGATACATCGCTTCGATTTCTGCCGGTGTTTTTTCTATGTTAGGGAATAACAGTTCCGCTAATTTTGCATAATTCATGTTTCGTCCTCCGTTTTGGATATATTTCATTAACTTTAATATTATACCCTTGAAAGGGTATAGATTTCAAGGGTTTTGAGAAAATATCTCATATGAATTGAAACCAATGGAGGTTAGAACAATGGCCAACAATTATTCATATTTTCTTAATAATTTTACCGGGCAGCTACCTGTGGGCGAGTCTTTTGATTTGGTAGAAAGACGCCTCTCCATCGGCGGGCGTGACGGCAGGATGTACTTTCTTGACGGCCTTTCCGATGGACAAAAGGGCCAGTTGCTGCTGGATTTCCTTATGGGGATTTCGGATCGGGAGATGAAAAATATCGTAAGCGCCGATCAGTTTTTGGCGTCTTTGGTGCCTTTTATTACGGCTACAGCCGAGTCGGATGTAGACATGGCGGCCAAGCAGATGTACTCGGGTCTGGCTGCCATTATTTTAGACGGGTTAGATAAAATCGTAATCGTGGATATTCGGCGGTACCCTTTGCGATCGGTGGAAGAACCGGAGAAAGAAAAGACTCTCCGGGGTGCAAAAGACGGGTTTACCGAAAGCATTATGAGCAACATCGGACTAATCCGCCGTCGAATCCGTGACAACCGGTTGATTTTCAAGTATCACATGATAGGCGCGAAGTCTAAAACCGACGTAGCAGTATGCTATATGAAAGGCATCGTGGACGATGCCCTGCTATCCAGAGTCACATCGGCATTAGGCAATATAAAAACAGACAGTATTTCTGTAGGCGATCAGTCCATTGTAGAACAGCTGATGAAAGAATTCCATCGCGGACAAGGCGGTATCGCATCCTCCTTCAATCCGTTCCCGAAAGTCCGCTACACCCAGCGGCCTGATGTTGTCTGCGCCCATATTACAGAAGGAAAAATCGCCATCATTGTGGACAACACCCCTACAGTCCTGCTGCTTCCAGTGGGGATATTCAACTTCACCCAGGACACGGACGATTACTATTTCCCTCTGATTACAGGAAATTATCTCCGCTTGTTGCGGATTTTAAATATGCTGCTCATTCTGCTGGCCACACCAATCTATCTTTTGACCTGCGAGGGGCACATCGAAGCACCTTTTGATTTAGATTTTATACTGCCGAGAGACGAGTATGCGCTCCCGATATTCTGGCAATTCATCCTGCTGGAACTTGCTATCGATGCCCTGAAACTGGCATCGTTGAATACACCTAACTCGCTTGGCATGTCATTATCGGTCATCGGCGCCCTGATTCTCGGAGAATTCTCCATCGATTCCGGCTGGTTTATTCCACAGACCATTTTAGTGATGGCTGTTGTTGCCCTAGCGTCTTTTACTCAGCCAAGCATGGAACTGTCCTACGGGATTAAGTTCATCCGGGTTATCATGCTCATCGGTTGCCATCTGTGGGGATTCTGGGGATTCTTTGGAACGCTGATTCTGGGCTTCCTGATGCTGGTCACAACGAAAACCGTCAGCGGTCACAGCTACCTGTTCCCACTGATTCCCTTCTACTGGCCTGCACTGAAAAAACTGCTGTTCCGGACGTCGAAATAGAGAAAGTCTTCCCTAGGGCAGTTCTATAATCCTAAAGAAAATTCATTTATTTATAGAACATATGCAGGTACAAACAAAAAAGGGCTTTCCATTCAGGAAAGCCCTTTACTACATATCTGCTAGAAATTATAGTGGAATGTGTCAAAAGTCATTGGTGTATTATATGCAAAAATGCTATAGGTAATCACACCGCAACCGCCAATCAGCAGTACAACGAATAATACTGCAAAAACAATCAGCAATACCTTTGCCCATTTTGGAAAGCCTGGTGCCGGCTGTGGAATCGGGTTACCAAATTCGTCATAAGTAAAAACCGGTTCTTTCAGCGCAAAATCTCCACGAATAATCAAATAAATAATTAAACCAACAAAACTTGGTGCCAATGCTGCAATCAATGCCCAAAGCCAAGGATTGCAATCCATTCTTTTGTCAGCATCACGATATACCAAAACCCCTACCGTAATCGGTATCACGAGGGTAACCATAGCTGCAATTAGAAAAAACATGAATACTGCAATAATCATCATATCTCTTTTCCCTCCTATTTATGATAAAAATCTTCAAAGATTATACCATACTTTATGTACCCTGCATATCATAATATTAAACAATTTCTTTGAGGTGAAAATATGGCTTTAGATACACGGGAACTTTTCGCCCGACTGATTCAATGTGAAGCCGGCGGCGAAGGCACTTCCGGTATGGCTGCAGTTGCAACAGTGATTATGAATCGGGCAACCATTCCCTATGGTGAATTTGCAAGAGTCAGCCAAGGTGGTGATGTCCGCAGAATTATCACCCAGCCCGGTCAGTTCACTTGTATGCGTGAATCCGTTGGCGGTGCATATAATTCACAAAATGTCTACAACATGGTCCCGGAAGAAATCCATTATCAAATTGTAGATTGGGTAATGGCTGGCGGCAGACTGCCTGGTGTAGACGAATCCATCTTTTTTTTCAACCCTTATAGCGCTACCTGTCCTACTTATTTCCCGACTCGCGTCGGCGTCATTCATAACCGCGTAGGTGATCACTGCTTTTACCAACCTACACCTTCTTATGCGGAAACTTAATCAAAAACAATAACAGAGAGGTATTTCTTATGATTACATCCTGCATGGGTGATAACGGTTGTGGCACTTTGGTACGTCAGCATCAATGGAACCAGAACATGTCACATCAAACATCTGCCCCCCATATGCATCGCACACAAATGACAAATTATGTGGTACCTGTTCCGGGTACCAGTTACACTCCAAGCGGAACCGGCTCTATTGCATCAAATATGCCAATGCCCGGTATCTGGTCCGATGAAAACGGAATCGAGACCATTCCCGGGCAGCCTGATCAAATGCAAAACATCCCCGGTATTCCAGATCCAAATCCAGACCCGGTTTTGCCAGAAAACCCGCAGTTTCAGGTACCTGCAAATCCTTTGCTGCCCCCTGGTTATCAGGAAGTCTTAAGTTATGAAAATCTACAGTACATGAACGGCTTTCTTAGAACGCAAATTGGAAGATACCTTCGGGTGGAACAGCTTGTTACATCTAATCAGATTGAAGACCGGTTTGGTTATCTGGTTGGCGTAGGACTCAATTATATTCTGCTGCAGCAGGCCGGTACCGGCAATATCAGTGCGATTGATTACTATAGCATTAAGTACGTCTATATCTATTACAATCAGAGCGAAGTACCTGGTTGAATCAAAAAGGAGAATCTTTTCAGGATTCTCCTTTTTCTGTAAAACACTCAAAAAAAAGCCAGACCCCAAGGGTCTGGCTTCTCTTCGTCTTTAATTACAGCAGTTACAGAAGATAACCACCAGCAGTAAGAAGAAAAATAATAAGCTGGTATCTACTCCACCGTTTTCACCGCGACCGAATAATCCACAATTATTTGACATAGGATTCACCTGTCTTTCATAAGATTTTACTCTATCATATGACATCCCAAGAAAAAAGGTGCGGAAAAATTCCCGCACCAATCTAAATCTTATTTATCTCTGGATTTCGCCGCCTGCCAGTGCATCATCGTAGATAGCACGGCTGCCGCCGATGAATTTTGGTCTGGTTCTGGCACAAGTCAGATGTGCTTCGCCAATTTCCTTGATGGAAACTCTCACTGGAACAGCAACCTTTCTCAGGTGCATACCAATAAAAGTATCGCCGATATCCATCCCTGCGTCTGCTTTGATTTCTTCTACGGCTACAGGGTTTTCTGCATTGTTGTATACCGTTACTGCAAAGGATCCGCCTGCATGAAGCTGTGGAACCACGTTAACAATTTCTGCATCGCGGCCTACGGCTGCCTTTTCAACGATAACTGCTCTGTTTAAATGTTCACAGCACTGCGCCGCCAGGAAGATACCTCTTTCCTTCAGAATTGGGTAAACACCGTCGTAAACAGCTTTTGCTGCGTCGATATCAGAACCCTTACCGATGCGGGATCCTTTGATTTCGCTGGAAGAACAGCCAATGATGAAGATATCGCCAGCTGTCAGGTTTGTCTGTTCCAAAAGCTCTGTTACAGCCTTTGCTGCGTCGTCTCTAATCTGTTCGTAAGTCATATGTCTCTCTCCTTACACGTTCCAGCTCTTCATGTATTCTGCCTGTTCTGGAGTCAGCTCATCGATTTCGATGCCCCATGCAGCCAGCTTTCTTCTGGACACGATGTCATCAATTTCACCGCTTACGTCGATAACCTTGTTGCCCAGTTCTTTATAGTGATCTTTGATGTACATTGCGGATAATGCCTGTACCGCAAAGCTCATATCCATGATTTCTGCAGGGTGACCGTCAGCTGCAGCAATATTAACCAGTCGGCCGTCACCGATAACGTTAACCCATCTGCCGCTTTCCAGCTTGTAACCCATGATATTCTTACGCATTTCTTTCTTTTCCACGTAAGCTTCGTACAGACCTGCCATGTCAACTTCGCTGTTGAAGTGGCCTGCGTTTGTCAGGATTGCGCCATCTTTCATCATCAGCATGTGTTTTACTGCGATAGTCTTGCAGCAACCTGTTGCAGAAACGAAGATATCACCCAGTGGAGCAGCCTTTTCCATAGTCATAACCGTAAAGCCGTCCATTCTTGCTTCAATTGCCTTAACCGGATTGATTTCTGTTACGATTACGTTTGCACCCAGAGCAGCTGCTCTCATAGCAATACCTCTGGAGCACCAGCCATAACCTGCTACAACAACTGTCTTTGCTGCAATAATCAGGTTTGTGTTATCCATGATGCTGGTCCATACGGACTGGCCTGTGCCGTATCTGTTATCAAATAAGTGCTTGCAGTCCGCATCGTTTACCGCAACCATTGGGAACTTCAGAACACCATCTGCTTCCATAGCCTTCAGTCTTGTTACGCCTGTTGTTGTTTCTTCACAGCCACCCCAGACTTCTTCACCCAGGTCAGGTCTCTTCTTGTAAATCATACTTACCAGGTCACCACCGTCATCGATAATGATGTTTGGTTTATGTTCTAATGTCATTTCGATATGTCTGTCATATTCTTCTGGTGTTGCATTGTGGTATGCGTATACAGCTAAGCCATCTTCTACCAGTGCTGCTGCAACGTCATCCTGTGTGGACAGCACGTTGGAGCCTGTTACTGCCATCTGTGCACCACCTGCTGCGAGCACCTTACACAGGTAAGCAGTCTTTGCTTCTAAATGTACGGACAGGGAGATTTTAATACCTTCGAAAGGCTTTGTTTCTAAAAATTCCTTTTCCAGGCCATTCAGCAGTGGCATATTCTGCTTTACCCATTCGATTTTCTGGTGACCGGAAGGTGCCAGATTGATATCTCTGATTTCATATTTCTGCATGGTTTTCGTACCTCTTTTCTCATGGTGATGCCCCGCCGGAAAAGCGGGGCTCTATAGGGATTTAAAATTATTCTACAGTTACACTCTTTGCCAGGTTCTTTGGCTTATCGATGTTGCAGCCACGTTCTTTTGCTACGTAGTATGCAAACATCTGCAGCGGAACAACGGATAATAACGGTGTCAGTTCATCTCTACATTCAGGGATATAGATGACTTCGTTACTCTTGGCTTCGATAGATGTATTGCCTTCCTTGGCGATTGCCAATACGTGCGCACCTCTTGCCTTTACTTCTTCGATGTTGGATAACATCTTTTCATATAAGAAGTCCTGTGTTGCAAGGGAGAGAACCAGTGTACCAGGTTCCATCAGTGCAATAGTACCGTGTTTCAGCTCACCTGCTGCAATGGCAAAGGAATTGATGTAGGAAATTTCCTTCAGCTTCAGGGATCCTTCGTAAGATACTGCGGAGTCTAATCCTCTGCCAATGAAGAATACCTGCTCTTTGTTGTACAACAGCTTAGACAGACCTTCGATGTAGCCTTTGTTACCCAGACACATAGTCAGCTTGTCGCAAGCTTCCTTCAGATCCTCAATAAACTTGTCATAGAAGGCTCTGCTGATGGTGCCCTTTTCGTAACCCATGTGTAGACCAAGCAGATACATACACATCAGCTGTGTTGTGTAAGCCTTTGTGGACGCTACTGCGATTTCAGGGCCAGCCCATGTGTAGAATACATCGTCGGATTCTCTTGCAACGGAGCTACCTACTACGTTTACAACGCTTAATACTCTTGCACCCTTACGCTTTGCTTCTCTCAGGGCTGCCAGAGTATCCAGAGTTTCTCCTGACTGGGAAATTGCGATAAACAGAGTCTTCTCATCGATGAATGGATCTCTGTAACGGAATTCGGATGCCACGTCGATTTCCACTGGTACTCTCGCCAGCTTTTCGATGATGTACTTACCAACTAAACCTGCGTGGTATGCTGTACCGCAAGCTACAATGTAAATCTTTGTGAAGCCTTCGATATCTTCTTTTGTCATCTTGATACCGTCCAGCTTGATAGTGCCGTCTTCATCCAGTCTTCTCATCAGAGTCTCACGCAGCGCCTTTGGCTGTTCGTAGATTTCCTTCAGCATGAAGTGGTCATAGCCTTCTTTTTCTGCAGCGTCAGCATCCCATGTTACATGGAAGACTTCTCTGTGAATTTCGTTTCTGTCTTCATCATAAATCTTTGCACTTTCTGGTGTCAGAACTACAAATTCATTATTTTCGATGAAATAGATTTCCTTAACATATTTCAACAGCGCCGGAATATCGGATGCAACAAAGTGTGCATCTTTTCCAAGGCCAACGATCAGTGGTGCGTCCTTACGAACCGCAACGATTTTGCCAGGTTCGCTTGCAGCGATAACACTGATTGCATAAGCACCTCTCATCTGACCCACTGTCTTGTAAACCGCGTCTTCTAAATCGCCTTCATAGTTGATACCAACCAGATGCGCGATAACTTCTGTATCAGTTTCAGATTTAAAATGTACGCCATGGTCGCGTTCTAACATTTCACGAAGTTCCGCGTAGTTTTCAATGATACCGTTGTGTACAACGGAGATATTGCCTGCTTCGTTGCAGTGAGGGTGGGCATTGATATCAGATGGGGCACCGTGTGTTGCCCATCTTGTATGACCGATACCTGTACCGCTGGTCATTGGGTCGTCCCCAATCAGGTTTTCCAGGTTTGCAATACCGCCAACATGTTTCTTCAGAAGAATCTTATTGTCCTGTACTACCGCAATCCCCGCAGAGTCATATCCTCTGTATTCTAATTTCTTCAGTCCATCGATAATGATTTCTTTTGCATTACCACGTCCTACATATCCTACGATTCCACACATAATTCTAATCCTTTCTTATGCGAATTTACTTTCAATCAAATCAGCCAGCTGCTGTGCCAGCACTTGAATTTTTTCGATGTCATTGCCTTCGATCATAACTCTTACCAGCGGTTCTGTGCCGGAAGGTCTGATCAGGACTCTACCAGATCCCGCCATTTCCGCTTCGATGGCGTCGATGGCATTTTTCACTTCTTCGTCCTTCATATAAATCTTCTTATTGTCGTTGTCTACCTTAGCGTTAACCAGAACCTGTGGGAAAATCTCAATTTCTGCACTCAGTTCAGACGGTTTCTTACCGGATGCCAGTACTGCCTTCATAAACTGTAAGGAAGACAGGGTACCATCACCTGTTGTAGTATGGTTTAAGAAGATGATGTGGCCGGACTGTTCTCCACCTAATATGCAGCCTGTCTCCAACATAGACTCTAATACATAGCGGTCACCTACGCCGGTTACGTCAACTACAGCGCCCACCTGTTCTTTGATATATTTGTGGAAGCCGATGTTACTCATAACTGTTGCAGTTACTTTATTTTCTGCCAGTTCGCCTGCGTCCTTCAGCATCTTTGCACAGATACAAATGGTCTTATCGCCATCGATGATCATGCCCTTTTCATCTACAACAATGAGTCTGTCAGCATCGCCGTCGTAAGCCAGACCAATATCAGCCTTGTTTTCTACTACAGTCTTCTGCAGTAATTCCGGATGCGTAGATCCAATATTATCGTTAATGTTAATACCGTTTGGTTCGCAGCCGATGGTGATAACTTCTGCCCCCAGTGCTTCAAATACCTTTGGTGCTGTCTTATATGCCGCACCGTTGGCACAGTCTAAAACAACCTTCATGCCGTCCAGTCTCTGATCAATTGTCGTCAACAGGAACTTCACATATAAATCTACTGCATCATCTTCTGCTACAATACATCTGCCCAAAGCTTCTCCTGTCAGATGTTTATTCGGATCAATGTCTCTCAAAATGATGTCTTCGATTTTTTCTTCTAACAGATCATCTAATTTAAAACCTTCACTGTTGAAGAACTTAATACCGTTATATTCATATGGGTTGTGGGATGCAGAGATTACAATCCCAGCATCAGCCTGATAGTGTTTTACCAGATAAGCCACTGCCGGAGTCGGTACAACGCCAACCTTGATCACATTGCCGCCTACAGCCAGAATACCTGCAGTCAGTGCACTTTCCAGCATATCTCCAGACACACGGGTGTCTTTCCCGATGATCACAACCGGTCTCTTATTATCTTTGCTTAATACGTATGCGCCTGCCTTTCCCAGGTGGAAAGCCAGTTCTGGTGTAAGTTCGGAGTTTGCGATGCCTCTCACTCCGTCTGTTCCAAATAATCTGCCCATTTTAACCTCTATTCTTCACTATTTTCATTTTCACTATTATTTTCCTGTTCAGTGGATTCAGCGTCTGTTGACTGTTCCTCCTCTGTAGCTGCTTTATTTAAAGTAACAGAAACTTTTTTCGGTGAAACAGTTACAGCCGTATCTTCAACGGCACATTCTGCCAGTAAATCGACTTTGTGCTTACCCTGTTCTAATTCTGCAAGGTCTAAGAAGATTACGATATCTTCCTCTGTCAGACTGTCAATAGCCGACTTACTTCCTGTAACGTCTACTTTTACTGTACCCATAGCGGTCTGTGCTTCTAAGCCATCTTTCAGATTTCTGAATTCCAGATTATCATCATCAAAGCTGAATGACGTCGTCTGAATTTCTGTTACCTGAACCGCCACGGTGAGGTTCTCACTATCCTTGGCGATAGCGACACCTTCCGGAATGATTGGAACTACCGGAATCGTGGTACTTGTAAGAATTTTCTCCAAATAGATGGTTTCTGTTTCAACCTCATCAATATCTTCTAAATCCGAGGATTTCCCTTTTAAGGTAATCTTCTCCGGTGCCTTTACTGTTCTCTTAATATCTTCACTGTCTTCTCCTTCAAGGGAAACGACTAACGGAACTGTTTTTAATTTTACCAGTTCACTTGTCACCACAATGCTGTTGGTTGATAAGTCAACATTGTAAACCCTTTGTCCGTTTTGGTTGACTGCAATCAGATCACATTGAAAATCGTTTGCCTCATCACTTACCGTGCCTGCCGGTACAATTGCAGTGGCAGCTGCCACCTCATCTACCGTTGTTGCTGCACCAGAAACAGTGACGGTTTCCAATTCCTGCTCTATAGTAATCGGTTCTTCCTCGCCGTTAAAGCTGCCCTCATAGAACACCTCTACGGGAACCTCTTTCATGACCCATTCTTCCACGATAACCGTTACTTTTTCAACAGTTTGTGAATCAATGTCTGCTTTTCCTGACACATGCACATCCACATCTAATTCATTCTCGCCTAAATATGCATCAGCTAAATCTACCGTCGCACTGACGTCCTTTGCGTCAATTTTGTTAATTTCACTTCTTGTGCCTGTCAGTGTAACACTCACAAGTCTGTCACTGACAGAAAATACAGCCAATCCACTTTCATCCAGAATCTCCTGTTGCACCAGTTCAATCGGTACATCACGATATACACGGGTTGCCTGTGGATTTATTTCGCCAATAACAAATGCCCATAATGCAAAGGCGATAATCAGGGAGATAATCATATTCAGCTTTTTATTGTCCAGCATCTTTCGTCTTCCCCCTTCTATCAAAGATTCTTCCTAAAATCATGACTTTCTCGGAATCATCATCACTTAAATACAGATTCAACAAAGTCTTTTCTATCTTTTTTGCATCCAGGAATCTTGTCAGCTTTCCATCTACCGCCATAGAAATAATACCGGTTTCTTCACTAACAATCAGGGCAATAGCGTCAGAGTGTTCTGTCACGCCAATGCCTGCTCTGTGTCTGGTTCCCAAACTCTTATTTAAGTCTTTATTATTGGTCAGCGGCAACACGCAGGATGCAGCAAAAATCTGATCTCCTCGAATGATAACTGCACCGTCGTGAAGCGGTGCGCCTTCATAGAAAATGTTCATTAAAAGCTGTGCAGAAATATCTGCGTTAATGGTAGTACCGCTTTCTGCGATTTCCGTTAAAGGCGTTTCTCTCTCCAGTATAATCAAAGCCCCTGTTTTTGTACTGGAGCAAGCACTAACAGCCTTTACAAATTCGTCGGTAATGGACTTCGCCTTTTCTTTGTCAAGCTGCCCAAACGGTGCTTTTACAATCTTGCTTCTGCCTACATACTCCAAAGCTCTTCTAAGTTCCGGCTGAAAAACAACAACCAATGCAATTGCACCTACTGTCATTGTCCCCCTGAGCAGCCAGTTTAACGCATACAGATTGAAGATGTCGGAAAGGAAAAACGCCGCAACAACTACCAGTAAACCTTTAATCAGCTGCTGTGCACGGGTTTCCTTAATAAATTCAAGAATCTTGTAGAAAATGAACGCAACAATCAGAATATCTAATACGTCATTTACCCCAATACTTGAAACAATGTTGTCAAAAAATTTCTCCATAAAATCCCCTCAAAACTTCCTTATCTTACACTGTTTTGCAAGTGGACACACTCCACCACAGTACAATAAATAATCATATTTATTGTACTCCATAAAGGAGGAAAATTCAAGTATTCTACACAACAAAAGAGGCTGCCTGCAGACAGCCTCTTCAAATTCCAAATTATTCTTCTGTTACCAGAACGCCATAGTCGCCGTTCTTTCTGCTATATACAACGTTTACGCTGTTAGTTTCCATATCCATATATACGAAGAAATCGTGCTGCAGCATTTCCATCTGCAGAATCGCTTCTTCCATATTCATTGGTTCTAATTGGATTTTCTTGGTCTTAACAACTTCAACTTCTTCTACTTCTTCTTCAACTTCAGGTAAAACTTCGAATTTTAATGCCTTATTGTCGTTATATCTCTTCTGCAGTTTGCCCTTGAACTTGGACATCTGGCTTGCCAGCTTGTCTACTGCTTTGTCGATACCTTCATGTACATCCGGTGCAACTTCTTCTGCTCTGAATACTGCACCCTTAGCATTAATTGTAACTTCAATCTTATCCTTGCCTCTCTCCTGAGATAATACTACTTTCGCGGAAATATCGTCGGAAAAATACTTACCCAGCTTATCCAGTTTCTTTTCAATATCGTCTTCTAACTTCTGATAAGTGTTAAAGTTTTTGCCAGTAATATTAATCTTCATAAGATGACCTCCTTGATGCCCCATGACATGTGTCATGAGTTATTTTTGTTAATAGAAGTATACCACATCTTGTTTTGAAATCCTACTACTTTCTTTGAAGTTTTCTGAAAATTTCGTTTTCTTTCTCAATGCGTTCTGCAAGATCAGATAAGTATTCCCATCTCTCCATTTTCTCCATCAGGGTCTCTTCCAGTTCCTGTTTTTCTCTGTCCAGTTCCCCCAGCTTTACGAAATCAGAGCCGCATTTTCCCATTGCTTTCTCCACCTCTTCCAAGCGGGTTTCCAGGTTTGTAATATCCTCTTCAATGGTTTCATACTCTTTTTCTTCTTTATAGGTGAATTTGAGACGTTTCTGTTTCTCTGGACGGGAGCTGCTCGTTCCTGCAGAAATATCCGCAATTTCAACCTTTGTTGCTCCACCGCCCGAAACCTTTGATGCTTCTGCATCCTCCGCTCTGCGTGCAGCATAATCGGTATAGCCTCCGTTGTAGTGTTTGATAGTTCCGCCATCTTCAAAGGCAAAAGTTCTGCGTACTACACGGTCCAGGAAGTAACGGTCGTGGGAAACAACCATCACC
This sequence comes from Emergencia sp., assembly GCA_045638885.1. Lineage (GTDB taxonomy): Bacteria > Bacillota > Clostridia > Peptostreptococcales > Anaerovoracaceae > Senimuribacter. Next base: position 13,119 of record JAZUBY010000043.1, read on the forward strand.
GCACCGGCAAAGTCATCCAGATAGTCTTCTAAGATTGTCAAAGTCTCAATATCCAGATCGTTAGTCGGCTCATCCAAAATCAATACATTTGGCGCCTGCATCAAAATACTCAACAGGTACAATCTGCGCTTTTCACCACCGGACAGTCTGCCCACCTCGATGGAATGCATATGTGGTGGGAACAGGAAACGCTCCAACATCTGGGAGGCAGAAAAGCTACCTTCGCTGGTCTTCACGTTTTCAGCAATACCGGAAATAAACTTGATGACTCTTTCGTTTTCTTCCAGTACCTGATTTCCCTGAGAGAAATAGCCGATTTTTACAGTATCGCCCTTTTCGATGATGCCGCTGTCCGGCTGGATTTCTCCCATAATGATTTTCAGCAAAGTAGACTTACCGCATCCGTTTTCCCCGATAATACCCACACGATCATCTCGAAGCAGGATATAGCTGAAATCTTTGATAAAGGTCTGATCACCGTAAGATTTGCTCAGGCCTTCCATTTCAATAATCTTCTTGCCGAGTCGGCTGGACGCTGTGGTTAATTCTAACTTTGTATCGTCTATTACCAATTTATTTTCTTCCAACTGATGAAAACGCTGGATACGACCCTTCGCTTTGGTGGTACGTGCCTGGGCACCGCGACGGATCCATGCCAGTTCCTTGCGGTAGATGGCCTGGCGCTTACGCTCTGTGGCCAGGGTCATTTCCATACGTGCCGCTTTTGTGGTTAAGTAATAGTCATAATTTCCGTCGTAATTATAAAGTTTGCCGTTTTCAATTTCCACAATACGATTAGTAATGCGGTCCAGGAAATAACGGTCGTGAGTAATCATCAGCACTGCACCCTTGAAGTTGATTAAATAGTTTTCCAGCCATCCAATCATGTCACTGTCCAGATGGTTGGTCGGCTCGTCTAAAATCAAAAGATTACTGTCAGATGCCAATACTGCTGCCATGGCAACACGCTTTCTCTGTCCTCCGGACAATTCTCCCATCTTCTGATAAAAATCAAAGATGCCAAGCTTTGTCAGCATGGTGTTGCATTCATACTGCTGGATATTACCGCCCAGTTCTCTCAGATATTCTTCCGTCTGTTCCTCAATGGTTTTTTCCGGATCATACTTCGGATTCTGCGGCAGATAGGCCATGTGTAGTTCTCTGGATTTGGTAATGTTCCCCCCTTCTGCCTCCATGACACCCGCGATGATTTTCAGCAGGGTGGATTTGCCTGTACCATTAACACCAATTAAACCAATCTTGTCCCCAGAGTCGATTGACAGGGTCACATCTGTAATCAGCGGTTTTTCTGTATAACTTTTTTTGATATTTTCTGCTGTTAAAAGAATCATAAAATTTCTCCATAGAAAAAACGGCAACGCTCGGCTTCCGCCAGAGTTGCCGTTCACGCATACAATCAAAACGGCATTGCAGTTGTCTGGCTGACCTGGTCTTTGCCCCCACACTTGCCTTGACCGGGATTTTCCCGAGGACTTACTTCTAAGCTACGCCATGATCACTGCCGCCTTGCGGATCAGCTTACGTGGATCCTTTTGCCCGTAACTGGCTTGGATTTTCAACCACAGACCCAGACAACTGCAATGCCGTCTTTGTTCAATTTTATTTTGCAGCAAAGGCCAGGAAGGTCACCGATGCGGGATTTCCTGCAAGAAGGGCCTGATGGCAGGCTCTCGCCGTGCTGCCTGTTGTATAAAAGTCGTCAATGAGAAGTATGTGCTTCTCCTCAAGCATTGTACCATATTTTTCGGAAAGTGCAAACTTTCCTTTTACATTTTCTTCTCTTTCTGTTGGAGAAAGTCCTCGCATCGGCTTTGTTTCTTCCGTTCTGACCAGACAATGAGGCCAGCAGGGCTTTTCCATTCTTGTTCCCAAATATTTTCCAATGAGCGCTGCCTGATTGAATCCTCTTGCTCGTTCCTTTTTGCTGTACATGGGAACTGGTACGATAACATCAAAATCAGTCCCCGCCAGATTCAGTCTGTCAGCCATAATGGCCCCGATATCTCTGGCAATGTAGGTTTTCCCATTATACTTCAAGTCAAAAATCAACGTTCGTTCATACAGACCGTACTGGGTGCAGCGGAGAAACTTCATCCCATCCATAGCTTTCGGCTCAGTACCGTCCCACCTGATATGGGCAATACAATGGTCGCAAAGATGATACGTTCTGCTTTCATCAATCAGGTTCCCGCAACAGCTGCAATACAGGCCTGGCGGGTACAACAAATCTAATCCTTTTTCAATCATCCCTTTGATATCCACGGCTTACAGATTCACCTCCATCAACTGCTGCAGGCGATACTTTAATCCCGAGTAACGCATTTTGATCCGATTGTTATCTACCATGGCACGCATCCGGTTCTCAGAACCAACAAGTACTACGACTTCTTTGCCACGGGTAACAGCTGTATATAACAGATTTCTAGTCGCCAGCACAGGTGGAAACCAGGAAATCGGCATAACGACAATTGGAAACTCAGAGCCCTGGCTCTTGTGTACCGTTACGGCGTAAGCCAGTTCCAATTCGTCTAATTGTGAGAAATCATAGGTCACATAACGGTCTTCATCAAAAATAACCATCAGGGTGCCGGCATCTTTATCGATGCTTTCGATGAATCCTACGTCTCCGTTGAAAATGCCCTGCCCATCAGAGAAGTCTCTGGCTCTGCACCAGCCCAACTGATAGTTGTTCTTGATTTGCATGACTTTATCTTTTTCGCGGAAGATGCGCTCGCCAAATTTCTTTTCGGCCAGATCTTCGCGAGGCGGGTTCAGTGCTTCCTGCAAAGCGGTGTTCAATGCAATACTGCCGAGAGGGCCTTTTCTAACCGGTGTCAGAACCTGAATGTCACGAATCGGGACAATCCCATCGTAGTAAGCGGCTAATCGTTTGGTTACCAGATCCAGAATCAGTTCTGTCATCTGCTTCTCAGATCCTCTTTCCATAAAGAAGAAGTCTTTGTCCTTTACATTAACTGACGGATATTCGCCTTTATTGATTCGGTGGGCATTGACAACAATCATGCTTTCCCCTGCCTGACGGAAGATTTCCTTCAGCATACAGGTATGAACGTATTCACTTTCAATCAAATCACGAAGTACGTTGCCTGCCCCGACAGAAGGCAGCTGGTCATAGTCCCCAACCATAATCAGACGGGTGCCGGGACGAATGGCATCGGTGAGACCCTGCATCAAAAGCAAGTCAATCATAGAAGCCTCATCTACCACAATGACGTCATAATCCAGCGGATCTTCGCTGGTTTTACCAAAGCGCATCATGTCTTCCCCTTCTGCGTAGTAGTATTCCAGCAGACGGTGAATTGTAGATGCATAATGTCCGCTTGTTTCCTGAATACGCTTGGCTGCGCGACCGGTTGGGGCTGCAATGGCAACTTTGAAGCCGTCCTGTTCAAAAATATTAATAATCGTGTTTAAAATCGTTGTTTTCCCAGTACCCGGTCCCCCGGTAATAATGGAAATCGGGCTGGTCAGAGAGCTTTTCACAGCTTCAATCTGCTGTTCGGATAATCGAATCCCTGTCTCTGCCTCCGTGTGACGAATCATATTATCCGGATCTACAGTCAGGCCACGGAGTAATGCACCAGATAAAACAGATAAATTGCGTGTAACCTTTTGTTCTGCAAAATAGTAAGCATATAGATAAACTACAGTCTGGCCATTTAGCTTATCTACCATGATATCGCCTTCAAAAGCCAGTTCAATGATATGGTCACGAACCAGATCCCTGGATACATCCAGCAGTTCTGCTACTTTTTCGCAAAGCTCTGTCTCCGGCATATAAGTATTGCCCTCACCGCTGTAGTAAGACAAACCGTATTTAATACCGCTTTTGATGCGGAACTCACTGTCTTTTTCGATGCCCATGCGGGTTGCAATATCATCCGCTTTACGAAAGCCAATACCGTATACTTCTTCTACCAGGCGATAGGGGTTCTCTTCGATGAGTGTGACCGCATCTGCCCCATAGATTTTATACAGTTTCAGTGCATAGTCTGCTGACACACCCATTTCCTGAAATGCCATAGATACATTGGCAAACTCTCGATGCATGGCAAAAGACTCCGCGATGGCTTCCGCTTTTTTCGGTCCAATACCGCCAACACGGGTCAGTTTTTCCGGTGCTTTCTCTATGATTTCCAGGGTTTCTTCCCCGAAGACATCGACAATGGCCGCTGCCATCTTTGGACCCACGCCTTTGATTACACCGGACGCCAAAAAACCTTCAATACCAGCCTTGCCCTTCGGCAGCATTTGCTCAAAAGATGTAAAAGCAAACTGCTCTCCGTAGGTCGGGTGCACTTTGAAGGTTCCCTGTAGTTTGTAAGCGGATCCCTTGATGCATGCAGGGAGACAGCCGACGACAGTGAAATACTCCGTCTCTGTCTCCATGATTGCAATGGTATATCCGTTTTCTTCATTATGAAATATGATGTCTGTTAAAGTTCCCTGTTTTTCTTCTATCATTTTTCCTTTGTTTCTTGTGATTAACGGGTCAAGGATACGTAACGCATCTGCTCAGCCAGCTTATTCTTGCTGTATTTCTTTGCAGTTTTCAGTAAGAATTCACGGTTGTTGTTTCTAGGATTTTTATGAACAGGTGCTAATACAGAAAATAACAGCTGTGCTGCTCTTTCAGGATCATCAGTGATGCCTGCCGCCATAATATCGTTGGCATCGATAACCAGATCCTCCACAAAAACAGGTTCCTTGCCTGCTTTGATTTCCTGCAACGCATAGTTTCTGGATTCTACTTTCAGTGTTGTATAATCGTAAACAATTCTCTGCGCCTTAGCCAAATTGTGCAGATACATATATCTTTCTTTGCCCAGTTCAGATAAGAAACGCTTAAATTTCTTTGGTTCATTTAAAAAGTTGATTTCAATGATATGATTCATAGCATCTTCTAAATGCTGTTTATCTTCAGCCGGATAGTGCAATCTGTCAATAGCTTCCAACCCTGGCTTCCTATTTAAAACTACATATAACAGCCCCAGTCTTCTCAGTCTGTTCTGATGTGTTTTATGGATATTTTCACAAAGTGTAGTGAACTGTTTCATATCTGTATGAGACATTTTTCTGGATACATGCTCACCAAAAATAACTGCCATCAGACCGCATTCAGCCATGGTCTTCAGTCCTTTGCCTGCGTCCTGAGAAACAATCATTCTTTCCAGACATTCTCTGATTGGGTCTGGATTATAGTCTAACAATAATCTCCAGTTTGCTAAAATGCCTTCAAATACAGCCTTTGACAAGTCAAATCCCAGTTCACATGCCAGCGTAACAGCTTCCATCATCTGAATCGGATCTTTCTTGAAAATCATGTCAGCGCTGCCATTGGCTCTAATCAGCTTCTTTCTAAAGTCCTCTCTGCCACCACATGGGTCGATGAGCCCTCTGTCAGGATTTTCTGCAATTGCATTTACGGTGAACGCCTTTGCTTTCAGGTAATCTTCCAAACCGGTTTCACTGCCGATTACATGGATATCCAAGATTGCACCGTCTAAGTAAACTTCGCCATTTTCGGTTTCCGCTTCAAAGGTATAATCTACACGCAGTGTATCTCTCCCTGCACCGATAAACGTCCCCTGTGGGAAAAGCTTTTCTAAATCATCTGCCTGTGCCAGCGTAATGATATCCCAGTCATAGCATGGCTGACCGGCTAAGCAATATCTGATGCAGGCACCTGCTGCATAGGATTTAAATCCAGCTTTTTCTAAAGTTTTCAGTGCCTGCAGCACGTCTTTGTCGAATTTGATCATTTGTATATTCTCCTTTTGTGGTGATTATCTTATTATAATTCTTCTTCAAAGTCTGCATCGAAATCCGGTGTCGCCTTGTAAATGCGTCGATTATCTAAAGTCCAGATTCTGTCTGAAAATGCTCCCGGTTCCACGCCGTTCAGTGCATCTTCCATATCGAACATGCGGGCATCTAATACATCCAAATAATGCAATACCTCTGCCTCTGGGAACAGCGGCTTCTTCGGGCTTCCGAATTCCGGTTCATAATGATGGGATAAAATCATGTGTTCCAGCATCAGTGCTTTTTCTCTTGGGAAATTCAGTTCTGCAGTCAGACGATCCAACAGCTTAATGCCCTGAATGATGTGCCCCAGCATCTGTCCTTCAAAAGAATAGCCTGGAGAAATACCGTATTCATTAGACAGAATTTCGTTCAGCTTTTCGATATCGTGCAGGATAACGCCTGCTGCCACTAAATCTCTGTTTAAAATCGGATAAATGTCGCAAACTGCCAATCCTGTCATCAGCATTCTCTTCACATGGTACAGCAGTCCGCCGTATTCCGCATGATGGTTCTTAGATGCCGCCGGATAATACATCAGCTTATCGTGATTGTCGTTTAAAAGCTTGGTGCACAGGGCTCTCAGATCCAGGTCCTTCATATTATCAGCAATCTGATAGATGAAATCAAACATTTCCTGAGACTGTTCTGGTGCCGCTTTAATAAAATCTGCGAGATCCAGATGGTCTTCACTGTTAGCTGGTCTGATACGGCCGATTCTCAGCTGTGTCTGTCCGTTCCAATCTGTTACCAGGGCTCTCACTTTGATGATGTCCCCTTCTTTCATGTTCTGTAACATTGGAACTTCCGGTTCAGCAATGTCCCACTTCTTGGAGTTCACTTCACCAGTCTTGTCACCCAGCAATACATCAAAATACTGTTTCTTATTAGAACCGACTTTGATGCCGGCACTTTTTATCATAAAAAAGTCTGTCACTTCTGTCTGTGGCTTTAATTCCGCAGCGTAGTATTGTTTCATTCTTTTCACTCTCCATTTATTAGTCCTACCAAAATATTATAGCAAAGCTTTGAGGAATAGTATAGTTGTTTTTGTTGAGATTCTAACAAAAGAAGCACCTATCACAGGTGCTTCTTTCAACATTTCCTATAAACTTATGCTCTCTTCAGTGCCACGCTGACCTTAAACAGGTCGCCGTCGACTTTGACAGAAAATTCGCCGTCCATTAAAGTAACCAAATCCTTTGCAATGGCAAGGCCCAAGCCGCTGCCTTCGGTATTTCTGGATTCGTCTCCCCGTTTGAAACGTTCCATCAACTCCTCGGCGTCGATGTTGAGGCGGTCTTTGGACATATTCTTGATTTCCATCAGCAGGTAGCCGTCGCCACGGTCACTGACATCGATGTACACGCGGCTGCCAGGCAGTGCGTATTTAGCAACGTTGACCAACAAGTTTTCCATGACACGCCACAGCAGCTGGCCGTCAGCCTGTACATAGGCTTCCTCTGTCTTGCACTCAAAGATGACATCCAGATTTACTGCTTCCAATCTGCTACCGATTTCACGCGTTTTGATGCCAGTTTTGATAAGTAT
>JAZUBY010000044.1:0-3791 GCA_045638885.1 Emergencia sp.
GCTGAAGAAGCTGGTGGAAAAGTTCCATACCGATATTATCGTAGTGGGCAACGGTACCGCATCCCGTGAAACTGAGGAAGTGGTTGCAAACTTTATCAAGAAAAATGGCTATGCCATTCAGTATACCATCGTAAACGAAGCGGGGGCATCCGTGTACTCCGCATCCAAGCTGGCAGCAGAAGAATATCCGGATCTGGACGTTACAACTAGAGGCGCTATGTCTTTAGGCAGACGTCTGCAGGACCCGCTGGCAGTACTGGTTAAGATTGTTCCAAAGCATATCGGCGTAGGTCAGTATCAGCATGATATGAACCAGAAGCAGCTGGATAACGCCCTGACCAACGTAGTCGAAGACTGTGTAAACAGAGTCGGCGTTGATTTAAATACGGCATCCCCATCCCTGCTGTCTTATATCGCAGGTGTGAACATGGGCATCGCAAAGAATATCGTTGCTTACAGAGAAGAAAACGGCAACTTTACCAATAGAAAACAGCTGATGAAGGTTTCCAAGCTGGGTGAAAAGGCGTTCAAACAGTGCGCAGGCTTCATGCGTATTGCAGACGGTACAGAACCTTTGGACAGCACTTCCGTGCATCCGGAATCCTATAAGGCAGCGGAAGAAATGATGAAGAAAGTCGGCATTGCAAAGGAAGAAATTGCCAGCGGCGGTGCCAAGGATATCGACAGCAAGATTATGGCTGTATATCCTGGCAAGAAGCTTTCCGAAAGCGTAAAGAAAATGGCAGCTGATCTGGAAATCGGTGAAATGACATTAAACGATATTATCGCTGAAATGAAGAAACCTGCCCGTGACCCAAGAGAAGATGCGCCACCGGTTATCTTCAGAAACGACGTCCGCAGCTTCGAAGAGCTGAAGATTGACATGGAGCTGACAGGAACAGTTAGAAATGTAGTAGACTTTGGTGCCTTTGTTGATATCGGCGTGAAGCAGGATGGTCTGGTACACGTTTCCCAGCTGAGCCACAAGTTTATTAAACATCCGATGGACGTGGTTTCTGTAGGGGACACCGTAAAGGTAAAAATCATCAGCATTGACCGCGATAAGCAGAAGGTCGGCTTAACGATGAAACTGTAGGAGAAAGAGTATGAACTATCCATATATTTTATTTGATTTCGACGGCACCCTGGCCAACACCAACGGCCTGGTGCTAGGATCCTGGAAGCATGCCTTCCGCGTGCTGAGAGGCATTGAACAAAGCGATGAATTTATCAAGAAGACCTTTGGCGAACCTTTAGGTGTCAGCATGCAGAAGTTCTTCCCGGAAGTGCCGGTAGATGAGGCTATCGATATCTACCGCAGCCATCAGAAGGACATCTTTGAAGACGCTATCGAGCCTTTCCCAGGCATGGTAGAGCTAATCAAAGAACTGAAGGCACGTGGATACAAGGTGGCAGTGACTACATCCAGAATGTATAACAGCACCATGGTCGGCCTGCGTAAGTTCGGCTTGGATGAAGTCCTGGATGTCATTGTGACAGCAGAAGACACAACAAAGCACAAACCGGATCCGGAACCGGCGCTGATTACCCTGGAAAAACTGGGTGCAAAGCCGGAAGAAGCACTGCTGATTGGTGACAGCATGTTTGACATCAAATGTGCCCACAATGCAGGGGTCAAAGCCGTGTTAGTCGGCTGGGCGGAAGCTGTCAGCGAAGAAGAATTAAACGGTCCGGACAGACCGGAATACTTTATGGAAAAACCGGAAGATCTCTTTGATATCATATAGGAGAAAAACATGTTGAACATCTATTATGGAAGAGAATCCATAGACAAAGAAAAGTTCATATATGAGAAAATCGCCGAAAAGCAGGGCAGAACGCTGGTCATTGTACCAGACCAGTATACACTGGAAGCGGAGAAGCAGGCTTTTCGGCTTCTTCATACCCAGGGACTGCTGGATGTGGAAATCATCAGCATGTCCAGACTGGGAAGCAGACTGCTGGCAGAACAGGGCGGCGACCGCAAGACTTTTATCGATAAATACGGACGCCATATGCTGCTTTCCCGCATTGCCAGAGACTGCAAGGAAGAATTGCAGGTTTTTGGCAACACTATGGAAAGACCGTCTTTCCTGGAGATGACCAACAACTTCATTTCCGAAATGAAGCAGTATGAGGTAAGACCGGAAGATCTGGAATCTATGCGAAGCGACTTGGAAGAGGGAACGCTTCTCCATCGCAAGCTGTCAGACCTGCAGCTGATTTATGAAAAGTATGAAGCAGCCATCGATGGAAAGTATACTGACGCTGAGGATCTGATTTCTCTATATACAGAGAAAATCAGCCAGTCAGAGACTGTCGCAGGCAGCGAAATCTGGGTGTACGGCTTTGATAGTTTTGCGCCGAAAGCATTATCGGTATTAGGCAATCTGATGGCAACGGCAAAGGATTTTCACATCTTCCTGACTTGCGATGACTGCTGCATGGACGAGGAACTGTTCCAGCTGCCGCGTATTGTCATGAACAATTTGAAGAAACAGGCTGAGGGTTTTGCTGTATCATGCAGAGTCCAGAAGGTAGGAGATGGCTATGGAGTAGTAGACCGCGCACCGGCCATGAAGTCCATGGAAAGACAGCTTTACAGCGCACATATCAGTCCAGAGACAGAGTGGGAAGGGCTGACCATTGTGGAAGCTGCAAGTGTATATGGTGAGGCTGAATCTGCAGCAGCCTATGTACTTCATCTACTTCGCGACAAAGGCTATCGATACCGTGACATTGTTATGATCTGCAATGATCCAAAGACACGCGGCTCTGTACTGCGCCGTGTCTTTGAAGAATACGGTATGGAGATTTTTGATGACCAAAAGCGCAGCATTGCCAGCTCACCGATTTCCATCTATGTGGTGGCCTTGTTGGAAACCGTTCTGGAGCGCTATCAGACTGCAGATCTGCTCAAAACACTGAAGACAGGATTTACAGATTTGGCTGCAGAGGAAATCGAGGATCTGGAAAACTATGCTTTCAAGTACCGTATCAAAGGCACCATGTGGAAGAAGGCTTTTGTGAAAGGTGCGATGGAATATGGAGAAGATGGCCTGCAGCGGCTGAACCAACTTCGTGAAAAAGCAACGGTTGTTTTTGCAGGCGTGGAAGCATTAACCAGGGAAGCAAAGACGGTAGGAGAATTCCTGGAAGCCTATTATGATTATTTGGTGAGTCAGGTTGGCCTGGACGCATATATTACAAATCTTATTGCTATACAGGAATCCCAGGGAGATTTGGATTTGGCAGAAGAAACGAGACAGGTTTGGGGAAAACTTGTTGCGCTCTTTGATCAGATTATGGAACTTTCCGGCGAAGAAAGCTTCCGTGGGAAAGAATTCCTGCAGCTCTTTACGACGGGACTCTCGCAGATGGAAATCGGGATTCTTCCACCGACATCGGATGATTTGATGCTGGGGACGATGCAGAGAACAAGAAGCGGTGAAGCAAAGGCTGTTCTCGTGATTGGATCCAATGAAGGGCTTCTGCCAAAGGATGCACCGGCAGAAGGGCTGTTTAGCCTGGATGAGCTGGAATTTTTGGCAGGAGAAGAGGAAAGCAAGTCCCTTTGCAAAAGTGACAGCGTCCGCGTAATGGAAGAACAACTGGCAATCTATCGTAATTTATGTAAAGCGAAAGAACACCTTTGGGTGAGTTATGCAGTCAGCGATGAAGATGGAAAGGAAACGAAGCCTTCTGAAATCGTCGACAGACTGAGACGCATGTTCCCTGGATTACCTGTAGAAAAAGATGTGCTGAATAGAGAAGATGAAGAGGTGCTTTTG
>JAZUBY010000045.1:0-31267 GCA_045638885.1 Emergencia sp.
GATACATTTCCAAAAGCGCCTTCTCCAGGTCGATATCTCCACCTGCATTCCGATATGCAGTCAAAAGTGCAGATCCAACCATAACATGGTGCTCCGGCCCATGCATATGGCAGAAAGGCATGCCCATCATCTGCTGCAGGAGTTTCACAGGATTTTTACTGTCGGACTGCAGACAGAAACCGATAATTTTCTCCAGGCCATCTGTGTGACAGTCGCTACAAACGTAGTGCCCGTTTACACATCTTGTTTTGCTGGATTCTTTTTTGTGACAGATTGCGCACTCCATCAGAACATCTTCCTGTAGATATTCCAACGGACTTTTACAAATCAAACATTCTTCGCTTGTTCTCATAGTCTCTGTATCCCCCATTCTATTTTCTTGCGACAACAATTGGCTGGTAGAATCCCGTCTCTTCCGGGAACTTCCATTGCACGTCTTTACATCCGTTTTCTCTTAATAATCCAGTCAGTTCTTCCCGTCTTGTCGCTCTGTATTCACATTCAAATTTGTGCACCTGTAAGGAGTCTTCATCGTCGACGATGTATTGGATCAGTTTGTAGTTTTCATCCTGCCATTCCCAGGTTTGGAAAGACACCCTTTGGCCACGCTCCGTCTTGTGAATGTAAGGCGGCGAGTAAGGTGGCTTGCTCTGCAGCAGTTCATCGTAATCTCGAATGCTTGCTACGAAGATACCGTCTACTTCGAGTTGGTTTATTACACTCTTCACGGCCGACGCCAGGTCTGCCTTTGTTAACATGTGAGGAAGGGCATTGTCCATAGCAATGACGATATCAAACTTCTCATCAAAGGCTTCAGCCAGGGCACGAAAGTCCGCATTCTTAAATTGGATTTGGATCTTTTGTTCTTCGGCTCTTGCCTTTGCTTCGGCCAGCTCTCCTTCACTGATGTCGGAGCCCGTTACCTGATATCCCAGGCGTGCCAGGCCGATTGCCTGTGTCCCGATACCGCAGGCACAGTCCAAAATCTTCGCGTCTTTATCAAAGTTGCACTTTGTAAACAGCTTATCCAAAATCACAGCCTGCTCCTCAGTGGCTTCATGCCAATCTAGAAACAGTTTATCGTATTGGGTGGCTAGATTATCATAGAAAGTTTGTATGATGTTCATGTTCGGTTCTCCTCTGTAAATTGGAATTTGTCTGACCGTTTTATATATTTAAATTATAATGCTTTACCACCAGACACTTTTATCACTTGTCCCGTAATCATTCCTGCCTGTTCACTTGCAAGGAACAAAACAGTTTCTGCAATATCTTCCGGCTGAATTAATTTTCCCATTGGAATTAAAGGAACAACTACTTTTTCAAATTCTTCATCTATCCATCCTGTTTGAGTCGGACCAGGAGAAACACAATTTACAGTTATTCCATACTGTGCAACCTCGAGGGCAATACTACGAGTAAGTGCTTCTAAAGTCGCTTTACTTGCTCCATAAGTAATCTGTCCGGCAAAGATTTGGGATGCATCTGTAGAAATATTGATGATTCTTCCGTAGTCGCCATGATTTTTAATAAATTCTTTTGTCATCAAAATACTTCCGCGAACATTGACAGCAAACGTATCATCAAACACATTTTGGGGAATTGTTTCTATAGTATCGCAGCCTGTTTCATCATCTGAGGCCGCATTATTAAATAAAACATCAACCCGGCCATATTTTTCAAGAACTGTAGCATAGATTTCTTTTACGGCTTCTTCATTAGAAATATCACTTTCTAAAACGATGTATTCAGCACCCATTTCTTTGAGTTTCGCTTCTACTGCATCTGCATTTCCTGCATTTGCTCCATAATATCTGTCCACGCCATTTCTATCCATTTTGCTTGCATCAAAGGGTCTGTCTACCCGCTTATACACTAAAACCACTTTTGCACCTTCACGGGCAAATGCGATTGCTGTCGTTGCACCAATCCCCCATGGATTATTGGCTCCTGTAATGATAGCTACCTTATCTTTTAATCCGTAATCAATCATTTGTATTACCTCGTCAAATTCAAGTTTATAGTTGCATTATATCACTTTTATGTATATAGACATACCTTTATCATCAATAAAAATAGGCCCATATTGGACCTATTTCGATTTTCTGATTCTGCCAAGCATATACGCTCTCATATTTGTTTGGAACTCCTTAATCGTGATTCCGGCACCCTTCATAAATCTTGTTTCCATAATAAAGAAGGAAACAGAAGTAAGTATGATTCCCAATATCCATGTCGTTGAACCCATGTCAAACTTCGCATTCAATCTTCTGATCATAAATATTGCATACACAAACATCATCCATGCCGTTATCATCCCAGGGGAGTAAGGTCTTTTTAGCTGATGTATTATGATTCCGGCAGTATGGATGAATCCTTCAAATAATGCCAACAATAATGGAACCAAAAGAAATACAACTATGCCGTCAAAGATAAATGGTACAATCAAAATAACCAGCAGGTATATCGCAACCGGAAGATGCAATCGCTCTTCACTAATCGTTGGATCTATCGTACACTTACTGAAAAATATTCTATAGAACCCTCCTGGGAATTTGGATTCCTCCCATTCATGAAGTGTATATAAAATCATGAATATGACAGTCATTTGACGTAATATAGATAAGTCACTCCAGTTAAAAACGCTAATTGCAATCATAATCACAAATATACTGCTCATGATTTCTAAATTATATTTTACTATTTTATTCATAGCTGTATCTCCTTTACAATAATCCAACACGTGTTGTATGATTGTATTATCCCATATATTGCAACTAGCCATCAATCATCAATATTAGGCCAACTGTTGGATTTCTTAACTACGGAGGAAATATGAAAAAGCAACCCGAACGTACTGCTATGACACAAAATGCGTTGATAGATGCATTTCTTGAACTAAGCAATCATATGCCACTTGATAAAATCACCGTATCTGAAATATCACGCAGATCCGGCTTCAACCGAAGCACATTCTATCAATATTTCAATGACACACAGCATCTTCTCTCATATATCGAAGATGACTTGCTGATGTATATTAAAAACAGAATCATCAGCCAAATAGGCGAGAGCCATTCTGAGCCTTTATTTATAGATCTTTTTATCAATATCAATACTGAGAAAAGAAATATCCTTAAACTTCTTTTGGGAAGTAACACGAACCATAGCTTTCCTTCAAAGCTAAAAGAATCGCTCATTCCTCTGTTTGCAGCTCAAATGAACCTGTCTGCAAATGATCCGCAAACAGTTTATAAACTGGATTTTTATCTTTCTGGTATCATATCAATCATTTCCAAATGGATAACTTCTGACCCTCCAATGCCACCGGAAGAGTTTGCTCTTCTAGTGAAGCAAATCGTGGAAGGGATGCATAAATCAGAATTATTCCCTATATTTTAAACAAAATTACTGTCCTGCAAATTGGAAGTTGAAGAGTACCGTTTCTCGCAACTAATCCGATGATGGCTAAGAACACGTACTTCTTGACTTTTTGCAAAAAAAGCGTATGATATTAAAGGTATCTGTGCATAAACATAGTACAGTACTTTGTTGCTGATGCAACTTCCGATTCGGGGGTGTAAAGGTTTCGACGGGGGTGTAGAAGCAAGATAAGCGAGCGGTAGTTTGTCCAGTCTACCTTAAAAGGGACACGTTAAATATAAACGCTAAAAATAATAACACATTCGCATTAGCTGCTTAATTTCGCAGCCCGCGTGTCAGCCTTAGTTTACCTGTAGGCTAAGAACCTGGCATCGACCATACAGGAAAACCTTGCGGGAGCTCCCGGTACCGTAAGGGAACAACGGGATAGCTGATTTACCAGCCTGCTGATGGGCGTGTAAAGAGGCGAAACAACAAAACACCAGCTGCGCTCGGAGAAAGTTTTGTGGAAATGCTTTCGGACAGGGGTTCGACTCTCCTCATCTCCACCAGACATGCAAAGGTCCGCCTAAATAGGCGGGCCTTTTGTCATGTCTGAAGAGATTTGTAGAGAGTCGAACTCCGTGGGAGTGAGAAACTCTCCTTGAAGCCCTAGCCCGCCGAGTGGCGAGACTGCAGGCGAAGACAGAGGCGAGGCAGGTCTCATGCGAGGGAATCCCAAATCTTTGATTTGGTTGCTTCCCACCGCCATCTCCACCATGACAATAAGAATGGACCCTTGTGGTCCATTTTTTATTGGCATAATGAGAACAAAGAGCCTGTGTTATGAGAGAGAACTTTTCTGGTAGATTTCCCATAATCATTCGATGCAAGAGAAAAGACCTTTGGCTGGAGTTTGATGTTGATTTCATCAAACTCCCCAAAGGTCTCGATTGCGTTGATTATGATTATAAAATCTGACAGCAAGTTCGACTATCATAACACAGTCTCATTTACCATCTCTGCTTCATAGCCTGGTCCATCTTTCGTGCCGCATCCTTCTTTGCGATGTCGTCACGCTTATCGTAGTTCTTCTTACCACGGCAGACGCCCAGCTCCATCTTGCAGCGGCCATCTTCGTTGATATACATATTCAGCGGCACCAGCGTCATCCCTTTCTGTGTGGTGTAGCCAATCAGCTTACGGATTTCCTGCTTATGTAAGAGAAGCTTACGCGGACGCAGTGGATCTACGTTAAAGCGGTTTCCCTGCTCGTAAGGGCTGATGTTCATGCCATACACGATGACTTCGGCCTTTTCAATTTTTGCATAGCTTTCTTTGATGCTGACTTTGCCTGCACGGATGGATTTGATTTCAGTACCGGTCAGTACAATACCAGCCTCATATACTTCGTCTATAAAATAATCATGGCGTGCTTTTTTATTGTTCGCCACCATCTTCTTCTGTCTTTTTACCATTGTCGAATCACCTTTCCTAGGATTTCGTCTTTTTCTATCATTCCAACAGTTTCATCTCTGCTGTCTGTGCTTTCTCTGCGATTATCGCCCAAAACAAAATAGCTGTCTTGCGGAATAATGCATAAATCCATGGTATCAGTACCACGGTTATAGGTATTAGTCCAAGTGTCCTGCAACAGGTTTCCGTTGATATACACGCCCCCATGTTCCATGGCAATCTGTTCACCAGGGAGTCCTATAATACGCTTCAGCATCACACTGTTCTCTCCGGTGTCCTGATATAACGGATTCTCCAAGAATACAACATCTCCCCGTCGAAAACTCTCATTATCTTTCACGTAGTGCTGCAGAAGTACATGCTCTCCTTTCAGATAGTTCGGTTCCATCGCACAATCTGCAACTGAGGTTACAGAATACTTGCTTCCACAAAAGATACCGGCAGCCGTCCCCAAAAGCGCTGCACACAGAAAAGCGAGGATGTTTTTCATAGAGTCTCCATTCCCGGATAAATGCATAAAACCTTACTGCTGAAAAGGATTCTTAATCATGCCTGCAGCCTGAAATGGAAACAGACGGAAAAATACTCTACCCACCAGCTGGCTTTCGTCTACACATCCCACCGCCGGATCACGGCTGTCGATGCTCACGTCGCGATTATCTCCCATGCAGAAATACTTGCCTTCCGGGATTACCAAATCCGTAATATCCCCGTAGGTTGTTCCATCCATGGTGTATGTCTCGTCCAGCATTACATTGTTGATATATACTTTTTCATCGATAATATCAAGTGTCTCTCCTGGTAACCCAATAATTCTTTTGATCAAAAGTTTATCGTTTCCTTCCTCATCTACTAAAGAAGAGTCAAATACCACAACATCGCCTCTCTGTGGTTCATGAAAACGATAAGCCTGTTTGCTGACAAAGAGGTAATCTCTGTCGTGGAAGTTTGGTTCCATGGAGGACTGTTTTACAATAGTCGGTTTTACAAACTGAACAATAACAATTGCAATCACTAAGGCAATTGCGATGTCCTTTATCCATTCCTTCACGATTTATTTCTCCTTTTTATCTTCCCCAAATAACCCGTCTTTAATACGCTTAAAATCTTCCGGAAGCTCAGCATAAACAGTCTTGCCGTTCAGGTATGCCAGTTCTCCCTCCACGCCTGCAAATTCCAGCTTATAGGCATGCAGAAGCTGCGTATTTAAATCAAAACGCTGTCTTACATAGCCGTTGACACGTTTATCTCCGTATTTTACGTCACCGATAACAGGATGTCCCGTCTTTGCCAGATGGGCACGAATCTGGTGGGTTCTTCCTGTGATAATTTCTACTTCAACCAGCGTATATTTGCCGTTAGACTGCAGCGGTCTTACAATGGTTTCCATTTCCAGACCTTCCTGGTCCATCGATAAAACAGTTACCTTGTTGTTAACTCTGTCTTTTACCATACGGTCACGAAGATGCAGTTCTTTTTTCAAGTTGCCGCTGACGATAGTCATATAGCACTTGCTGACTTTGTCCTTCTCACGAATCATCTGATTCAGCTGCTGAACTGCCAGATTGGTTTTTCCAAATAGAACAAGACCCGTAGTGTTTCTGTCAAGACGGTTCACCGGTGCAGGTGTAAACGTCTTTTCGATACGCGGGTTGTAACTTTCCGTTTCAATCAGGTAGTCAATAACCTGATTCGCCAGATGGTTCTTCTTCTCGTGCTGATCTCCATGGGTCAATAGACCGAAAGGCTTTTCAACGACGATCAGATTTTCATCCTCATAGGCAATCTTAAACTGTCTTTTCGCTCTGGTTGTCTCTACCTTTTTTCTATAGCTTTCTATTACATCATCTGCGATGTACAGCGTTACGGTATCGCCCAGTTCCAGGATATAATCTTCCTTGCTCCGTTTGCCATTAACCTTTACATCCTTTCGAATGGCTTTATAAATATAAGATAATGGAGCCTTTCCCAGATATTTCCGAAGGAACTTGTCCAAACGCTGATTCTGTTCATTTTTCCCGATTTCAATGTTAATCATAAAGTTCATTATACATCAAAACCAGTCCTAAAACCACCATGAAATCAAAATGTAATTGTCCTTTTTTTAAAAGTGTGTTAAATTATAAATGTAATAATAAGAGGGGAGGAAGTTCATTGAAATCATTCAAAGACTTTTATTACGACAAAAATGACATCATCATCGCACTTTTGATTTTATTAATAGCGGGTCTTCTCATCACATGGAGAATTAATGTGATTATGGACTATCCGCAGACTTTAGCAAAGGAAACAGATACGACCCAGACTACAGAACAGTCGGCCATCGAAAATCCGGATCAGATTTGGATGGGCGGTCAGTTAACACGTGACATTACTGTCACCGTTTCTGGAGATTCTGCAACAGCAGCTGCAGAGTGCCTGGTTGATATTGGCCTGTTCGAAAGCTATAATCAGTTTTCCGATGCCTGTGACTCTGCCGGATGCGACCCGGAAGATATCAAAGCAAATACCTTTACCTTTGACAAAGGAAGCACCCAGACAGATATCGCAAAAGAAGTAACAGAATAATACTATGGTTTCAATAGCCCGACGATTTTTTCCAGTCGGGCTTTTTGTTGCCCATTCATCATTGGCATCAGACTTTCCAATGCGGCCATTTGCGTTTCATATGGAATATTTGCAGCGTTTAGCTTTTTCTGAAGCTTCATAAGCTCGGAAATTAACTCTTCATCACTTTTATTCTCATATGCCTTCACATGGCGTTCTACCTGCCCTGCCTTACCGGAAAGGCCTAGCTGCCCAGCCAGATTGTTAATCGTCTTGTCATCTAATTTCATGTGATTCCCCCTTTTCTTTTTCAATATATGCACTTTCCCGTTTCTTCTTTCATAGAATATTGAGAGAAAACGGAGGTGGCCTATGACAAAAAATCCGTTACTTATTCTATGTCTTCTTCTTCTGATTCGGCAACAGCCAGGTAGTGCTCTGCCCTCTTTGACCAGACTGCAGCTTGAGTCTATGCTGGACCAACTGCATACGATGATTCATGCCATGGAAAAGGTTAATTCATTTGCACATTCAGATCTGTTATCAACGTTGCCTGACATGAAAAAAATGTTGGAAGCCGTTGAAAAAATCCCCCTATAGTGTATAATATATATATTGATTATACTGAGGAGGTACGACCATATGGCACTCGTAACAACAAAAGAAATGTTTGAAAAAGCAATTAAGAGCGACTATGCAATTGGTGCTTTTAACGTAAATAATATGGAAATTATTCAGGGTATCGTGGAAGCTGCGCAGATCGAACAGTCTCCATTGATTCTTCAGGTTTCTGCAGGCGCAAGAAAATACGCGAAACCTGTTTACCTGAGAAAGCTGGTAGAAGCTGCAGTAGAAGATACAGGTATTGACGTTGCACTGCATTTAGACCATGGTGAAGATTTTGAAATCTGCAAGAAATGTGTAGACGACGGTTTTACATCCGTTATGATTGACGGCTCCAAGCATGATTTCGAAGAAAATATCAGACTGACAAAGCAGGTTGTAGAATATGCACACGCTCATGGCGTTTCTGTAGAAGCTGAACTGGGCAAGCTGGCTGGCGTAGAAGATAACATCAAAGTAGATGCAAGATCTGCTACATTTACAGATCCTGAAGAAGCCGCTGAATTCGTTGCAAGAACAGGTGTTGACTCCCTGGCAATTGCCATCGGCACCAGCCACGGTGCATACAAGTTCAAGGGCGAACCATACTTAGACTACGAAAGACTGAAGAGAATCCACGAACTGATTCCAGATACACCACTGGTATTACATGGTGCTTCTTCCGTATTAAAGGAATTCGTAGACAGATGTAACCAGTACGGCGGCGATATTCCAGGTGCACAGGGTGTTCCGGAACACATGATTCGTGAAGCTGTAAAGTACGGTATCTGTAAGGTAAACGTAGATACTGACCTGAGACTGGCTATGACTGCAGAAATCAGAAGAGTTCTGGTTGAAAATCCAGGTGAATTTGACCCAAGAAAATTCTTAGGCCCTGGTAGAGATGCAATTAGAAATATGGTTCAGCATAAGATTAGAGACATGCTGAATGCATCCGGCAGACTGTAACAACATCCAATAAAAGATAGAAAGACCTTTGTTTAGAGCAAAGGTCTTTTTTACTGCAAAGGAAAGAACCTCACCTGATAACAGGTAAGGTTCTTTTCTTTCTTTTATGGAATTTATTTATCTTGGAAGCACTTATGCGATTACATGATATTCTTCCGCAATATTCAATGCATGATCGCCGATTCTCTCAAAGTCAGTAATCATACCAGAGAATAACAGGCCAACCTGTAATGGATACTGACCGGCTCTCATTCTTTCCAGCTGGTTCTTTCTCATCACTTCTGTAAAATCGTCAATGCGCTGTTCCAGCTGCGCAGTTTCCTTGAGGATTTCGATACAATTTCTTTCCTGACCAATCTTCAGGCCTCGTAACGCTTCTAAAATCATGCTCTTCATCTGATTGATGTCTTCGATTGCCTGTGGTGTTAAATCTTCGTCCAGTTCTTCAATGTTCTTCGCGTATTCAGCAAAGTTCATAGCATGGTCGCCGATTCTTTCCATGTCACCGATAATCTTATAGTAAGAACCAACGCTTTCTGCGTCTTCTTCTTCCATTTCCAAAGCTGCAACTTTTGCGATATAGTGAGAAAGTTCTTCGTTTAAGTAGTCGATATATTCTTCTCTCTTTTCGATGTCCTCATAACTATCCGCCCTACCCTTTACAATACAGTCAAAGGCATCCAAAATGTTTTCTTCTACCAGTGCATACATTCTTGCAACTTCATTTTCGATTCCCTTCAGGATAACAGATAACAAGCCAACCTGGTGGAATGCTCTGCCGTCAATTGGGTACAGATGTAAAACTTCATATCCGTTTTCATTTTCTTCTTCTCTATCTGGCAGAATCTTTGTTGCAATCTGTGCCATAAGCCCCGCAAATGGTAGCAGAAGTAAGGTAGTTGTTACATTAAATACAGTATGTACATTGGCAATCTGTGCTGCTACGTTGCCAGGAGTTAGTCCTTCCATAAACGCTGCAAACGGTGTTGCCATACAGATTAATGTAAAGATAATCGTACCAATGATGTTAAACATCAGATGAATAATCGTTGTTCTCTTGGCCTCTGTCTTTGTCCCGATGGATGCAAGTACCGCTGTAATACAGGTACCGATATTCTGTCCAAAGAGCACATACACAGCCTGTGGCAGACCGATTACACCACTGATAGCTAATGCCTGAAGGATACCAACAGATGCAGAGGAAGACTGGATAATTGCAGTGAAACCTGCACCAACTAAGATACCGATTACCGGATTATCAAAATTAGAAACCAGGCTTACGAAAGTTGGGGAATCTCTCAGAGGCGACATTGCACCGCTCATCATGTCCATGCCGATAAACAGCACACCCAGACCAGCAATAATACTACCGATATGCTGTGCTTTTTCGGATTTAAAAAATACCGTTAATACAACCCCTGCAAAAGTAATCAGTGGAGCCATTGCGCTGACATCTAAAGCAATCAGCTGACCGGTAATGGTTGTCCCGATGTTGGCACCCATGATAACACCTACAGCCTGACGCAAAGACATCAGCCCTGCGGATACGAAACCAACCACCATAACGGTTGTTGCAGAAGAGGATTGAATAACAGCTGTAATACCGGCACCAACCAGTACCCCTCGGATTTTACCGGAAGTCAGTTTTTCTAAGATACTCTTCATCTTATTTCCTGCCGCTGCTTCTAAGCCGCTACTCATCATTTGCATCCCATACAGGAAGAGAGCAAGCCCACCTAATAACATTAAAATATCACTTGTTTGCATTTAATTATCTCCTTTTTCATTTTCTTCTGTAAATAAGCGATAACTGTAAATGTAGGTTCTTCATATTTTGTAGATTCAGTTTTTTTCATAAAAATAAGGCCCTTGTGATACAAGTGCAAGCAGATTGTATCATTCAGGGCCTTGTTTTTCTATTCAACTTTTGTTTTAATCAGGTCTTAAATTGGGTTTAATAAAACCTAATCCCAATGCTTATTTTCCTTTGGTTTCTTTCTCTTCGCGGATGATGCATACAGCTTCTACTCTGCTCTTTACGTTCATCTTTCTAAAGATGTTATAAATGTGAGCCTTTACTGTACTTTCAGAAATGAATAAATCCTCCGCAATCTGCGTATTGGTCTTTCCATTGTAGACTTCTGTTAAGATCTCAATTTCTCTATTTGTCAGCTCATACTTCTGTTTTACTAAATCCATAGCATCTTCCAGATTCAGTGGTTGTGCAGTTCCCACATCTTCTTTCAAGAAAGACTCCACAAAATCTCTCTTATACAGAATAACCAGATTTGCTGCATTAATAACCAGCCAGAAGAAAATAGTAATATCCATAATATTTTTTCCTGTGGATAACAGCAATCCAGATTCACTTACCAGATAAGTGATATAGTTGCATGTCATGAAAAAGGTAATGATACCTTCATATATCAGTACTTGTAGTTCTTTCCCTTTCTTCTTGCCTTGCAGAATAATTGCAGCGCTGCCGATTACCAACAGACAAATAAGAGGAATGTCAATTAAAAGACGAATCCAGCTATACTCTATAAAGAAAGCTACCGCAATCAGCCACACAGCTAAATATACCAGCACAAATTTCTTTCCTAAATGAATCAGCTTATGCTCTTCTTGCGTAAGAGAAAGTCCAGTTTCTACCTGTAGCCACAGATACACTAATATAGCAATGAGGCAGTCACCGAAACTGAGCATCAGATTCCCACTTGGGCGATTGATGATATTGTCAAAGTAATATATAACAAAGTCAAATACATTTAAAACCAACAGCATAAAAATAAACAGCTGCACACCAAGTGAGCCCTTCTTAGATTCCCCTCTGCCGGCAAGCCATTGAATTGTAAATGCGGATACACCGATTAATATGGTAAATATGTATGAAAATACGATAATATGTTGCATTACTCTCTAAGTCCTTTCCAAAAATCCTATTATCATTCTACTACATTCCTTTAAAATGGGACAATTAAACTTAAGTCTTATTTCGACTAGAACTGCTAAGCCCTTGGTTTAACGCCTAATTTCTGTTGAAATCTGTCTGCAAATAGTTTTTCACAGATAAAAAAAGGAAGAGTTTCACTCTTCCTTTTCGATACAAATTCGTTATCTTACTGACATTTCTTCCAGCAGCTGACTCTTCATGTCCCAAAGTTTCTGAGACAGGTCTACATAATAGGTCTGCGGGTTTTCAAAACGCAGAGTTTCGTCCCACAGTGTATCCATCTGCTGCTGACAATATTCCTTAACCTCTTCAATGGATGGACATTCATATACACATTCGCCCTTATCAAAGATCTGCACACGAATGTTCTTTGCATAGAAGTTGTTTAATTTCTTCTTCTTCCAAATCGCATTTGGATCAAAGATTTCATAACCATCTTCTTCAGGAATGGTTTCTCCATCCAGAGTCATCACGTCTGCAAGTGCCTTGTGGTTGTCCTTATCATAAAGACGATACAGGGTCTTAAATCCCGGGTTGGTAATCTTCTCAATATTTTCAGAGATCTTAATCTTTGGAATAACGACACCGTCCTTTTCCAGGGCGATTAATTTATATACGCCGCCAAAAACAGGCTGGGACTTTGCCGTAATCAGTCTTTCACCAACGCCGAAGGAGTCAATCTTTGCACCTTCCAAAATAACGTCTCGAATAATATATTCGTCTAAAGAGTTGGATACTGTAATTGCACAGTCCTGCAGACCAGCCTCGTCCAGCATCTTTCTCGCTTTTTTTGTCAAATAAGCAACGTCACCGCTATCGATACGGATTGCCATCTTGTTCGGTTTCATTTCTTTGAAAACCTTAATTGCATTCGGTACGCCGGATTTCAGCACATTAAACGTATCCACTAACAACGTACAATTATCAGGATAAATCTCAGCGTATTTCTTAAATGCTTCGTATTCACTGTCGTACATCTGTACCCAGCTGTGAGCCATGGTTCCAACTGCAGGAATACCGTATTCACGATCCGCAATTGCACATGCCGTACCTGCACATCCGCCGATATACGCCGCTCTTGCACCATATACCGCAGCTGCTGTACCGTGGGCTCTTCTTGTACCTAATTCCAGAACCGGTCTGCCTTTCGCTGCACGAACGATTCTACTTGCCTTTGTCGCAATTAAACTCTGATGGTTAATCAGCAGCAGAATCATAGTTTCAATAAACTGCGCCTGCATAACCGGGCCTCTTACGGTCAGAATCGGTTCATGTGGGAATACCGGAGTTCCTTCCGGAACAGACCACACGTCACAGCTAAACTTAAAGTTTCTCAGATATTCTAAAAACTCTTCACAGAATAAATTGGTATCACGTAAATACTCAATATCCTCATCTGTAAAGTGTAATCCTTTCAGATAGTCAATCAGAGGCTCCAGCCCTGCCATAATCGCATAGCCACCACCATCTGGTACC
This sequence comes from Emergencia sp., assembly GCA_045638885.1. Classification (GTDB taxonomy): domain Bacteria; phylum Bacillota; class Clostridia; order Peptostreptococcales; family Anaerovoracaceae; genus Senimuribacter. The sequence continues at coordinate 13,388 of JAZUBY010000045.1, forward strand.
TTTCTATAGAACATATCAAAATATGCAATTCCTTCTCCTACACTGCCTGACTGGAAATAACCATTTGCCATTGTTAATTCATAAAAGTCTGTCAGCATTGTCAGGTTTTGATCCTTAATCATGGATAATCTCCTTATATTTTATCAAAACAATATGGTATACCCATCTATTATACACTACTTTAACATTTTCTTCAAGAAGTGTCCTGTATAAGAGTCGGAACATTCCGCAATCTCTTCCGGTGTACCCGTTGCAACCACAGTACCGCCTCTTGTTCCACCTTCCGGTCCCAAGTCGATAACATGATCAGCACACTTGATGACATCAAGATTATGTTCAATGACTACAACGGTGTTGCCCGCATCGACCAGTTTGTTCAGTACCAGCATCAGCTTGTCCACATCGGCAAAGTGAAGTCCTGTTGTCGGTTCATCCAGAATATACAGGGTCTTGCCAGTACTTCTCTTGGACAGTTCTGTTGCCAGCTTGACACGCTGCGCTTCCCCGCCGGAAAGCTGTGTAGATGGCTGTCCAAGCTTAATATAGTCCAGGCCTACCTCGTTGAGAGTATCCAGATAGCGTTTCAAAGACGGCAGGTTTTGGAAGAAGTCCACAGCCTCTGCTACGGACATATCTAATACATCGTAGATTGTCTTTCCTTTATATTTCACTTCCAGGGTCTCACGATTGTAGCGCTTACCCTTGCAGACTTCGCAAGGCACGTAAACATCCGGTAAGAAGTGCATTTCAATTTTGATAATGCCGTCCCCGCTACAGGCTTCACAGCGTCCGCCCTTCACATTAAAGCTGAATCTGCCTTTTCCGTAACCGCGAATCTTTGCTTCCGGAGTGGCCGCAAAAAGATCACGAATGTGGGTAAACATACCGGTATAAGTTGCAGGGTTGGAACGGGGCGTTCTGCCGATTGGCGACTGGTCGATGTCGATAACCTTGTCCACGTTCTCCAGACCCAGGATTTCATCAAACTTGCCTGCCTCTTCCTTTGTATGATTCAGAATACGGGAAGCGCCTTTGTTGAGGATTTCGTTAATCAGACTGCTCTTGCCGGAACCGGAAACCCCGGTCACGCAGACCAGCTTACCCAGCGGAATGTCCACATCGATGCCCTTCAGGTTATTTTCTGCAGCACCTTTAATCGTAATAAATTTTCCATTCCCTTCTCTACGAACGCGTGGTACTTTGATAGCCTTAGCACCAGACAGATATTGTCCTGTAATAGAGTTCGGATTCGCCATGATTTCATCCACAGTTCCTTGTGCGACCAGTTCTCCGCCGTAAATACCAGCTCCTGGTCCAATATCGATGATATGATCTGCCGCATGCATGGTGTCTTCGTCATGCTCTACAATCAGCAGGGTGTTGCCTAAATCCGTCAGCTTGCGCAAAGTCTCCAGCAATTTCTCGTTGTCTCGCTGATGCAAGCCGATGCTTGGTTCGTCCAGAATATACAGAACCCCCATTAAAGAAGACCCTATCTGTGTTGCCAGGCGAATACGCTGGGATTCGCCGCCAGACAGTGTACCTGCAGAACGGGATAAAGTCAGATAGTCCAGCCCAACATTGATTAAGAACATAAGACGCTCTTTGATTTCTTTGATAATTTGACGGCCGATGATTTGTTCCTTCTCTGTCAATTCCAAGCCGGCAATAAAGTCATAGGCCTCACGGATAGACATGTCGGACAGTTCTGCCAGGTTGACGCCTCCAACAGTAACCGCCAGGATTTCCGGTTTCAGACGTTTGCCCTGACAGTCAGGACATTCACGGGTTACCATGTATTTCTGCATCTTCTCCTTCATGAAGTCGGAACTTGTTTCACGGTAGCGGCGCTCCACGTTGTTGATCATGCCCTCGAAAGGATGGTCTCTATGAGATACCGTGCCGGTATTACGGCTGGTATAGGTGTATTTCAAATGTCTGTCACCGGTACCATACAGCACTTCTTCTTTGAACTTCTCCGGCAGATCTTTGAATGGTGTGTAGATGTCCACGCCGTGCTCATTGGCCAGGGCATCGATGACCTGTCTGTAGAATCCGCTGAACTCCATGGATGCAAAGATGGTACTCAATGCACCGTCCGGAACGCTCAGTTCTTCTTTGACAATCAGTTCTGGTTCAATCTTCTGGGTAAAGCCCAGGCCGTTACAGCTTGGACATGCACCGAACGGGTTGTTGAAAGAGAACATGCGCGGTTCCAATTCTTCGATGCTGATGCCATGGTCTGGACAGGCCAGCTTGGTGGAGAAGGTCTTCTCCTGGCTGAAGTCTTTGTCCATAAACTGTACCACAACAAGACCATCTCCGTGCTGCATCGCCAGTTCTGCCGCTTCGGAAATACGGCCTTCCTGTCCCTCACGCACCACGATACGGTCTACCACGATTTCAATCGTATGCTTAAAGTTCTTTTCTAATTTAATTTCCTCTTCATTGATGAGTCGGATTTCTCCGTCTACGCGAACTCTGGTAAAGCCTTCTTTGCGGATTCGCTCCAGAATCTTCTCATGTTCTCCCTTACGACCACGAATTACCGGTGCCAGAATCATCAGTTTCGTTCCTTCCGGGTATTCCATGATGGCATCCACCATCTGGTCCACCGTCTGACTGGTAATGGGCTTGCCACAGACAGGACAATGAGGCTGACCGATTCTCGCATATAACAGTCTCAGGTAATCGTGAATCTCCGTCACAGTGCCGACTGTAGATCTCGGATTTTTGCTGGTTGTTTTCTGGTCAATAGAAATCGCCGGTGACAGGCCTTCAATCAGCTCTACATCCGGTTTATCCATCTGCCCCAGGAATTGTCTTGCATAGGAGGATAAGCTTTCCACGTAACGGCGCTGTCCCTCTGCGTATATGGTACCAAAGGCCAGAGATCACTTCCCGGAACCGGACAGACCGGTCAAAACTACCATCTTGTCTCTTGGAATATTGACGTCGATGGCTTTCAGGTTATTCTCGCTGGCACCTTTGATGATAATTTCATTTGCCATATAGTTTCTCCTTATTTTAATCTCACTTTGTATTCAAAGATCTGGTCACGCAGCTGTGCCGCACGCTCGAACTGCAGGTCTGCAGCAGCCTGTTTCATCTCTGCTTCCAGCTCCTTGACGTAATCCTTTAGTTCCTTTTGTGTTAATTCCAGCGGCTTCTTGCCCTTGTACTTGGACTCCGCCGGTTTTGTCGCTTCGATGACGTCGCGAACCGACTTCTGCACACTCTTCGGTGTAATGCCGTGGGCTTTGTTGTAGTTGTCCTGAATAGTGCGTCGACGGTCGGTTTCGTCGATGGCAGCCTTCATGGCCTTGCTGATGTAGTCGGCGTACATGATAACTCTGCCACTGACATTACGAGCTGCACGACCGATAGTCTGAATCAAAGAGGTTTCCGTACGTAGGAATCCTTCTTTGTCCGCATCAAGAATGGCTACCAGAGATACTTCCGGGATATCCAGACCTTCTCTTAGCAGGTTAATGCCGACCAGCACATCGAACTCACCTAAACGCAGGTCGCGGATGATTTCCAAACGTTCCAGGGTATCGACTTCAGAGTGCAAGTAGCGGACACGGATGCCTGCATTGGTCAAATAGGTGGTCAGACTTTCCGCCATCTTCTTTGTCAATGTAGTAACAAAGGCTCTTTCGCCTCGTTCTGCCGTAGCACGAAGTTCTGCAATCAGATCGTCGATCTGGCCTTCTGTCTTGCGCACATCAATAGGCGGATCCAGCAGACCTGTCGGCCTGATAATCTGTTCTGCTGTAACGCCACCGGAGGCTTCTTTTTCATAGTCTGCTGGTGTGGCACTGACATAAACCGTTTGATGGGTCAGCTTCTCAAATTCCGGAAACTGCAGCGGTCTGTTGTCCAAAGCCGACGGCAGTCTGAACCCAAAGTCAACCAAAGAGGATTTTCTGGACCGGTCTCCCGCATACATGGCCCTCAGCTGTGGCAGCATGACATGGGATTCGTCGATCAAAAGCAGAAAATCATCTGGGAAATAGTCAATCAAAGTATACGGTCTGGTGCCTGGCGGCAGACCGTTAATATGTCTGGAATAGTTTTCGATGCCCTTACAGGTACCAATTTCTCTCAGCATCTCCATATCGTAACGGGTACGCTGTTCGATACGCTGGGCTTCCAACAGCTTGCCGCGGTCTTTAAAGAACTGAATGCGTTCTTCCAGTTCCTCATCGATGGTCACCAGGGCACGCTCCATGTTATCCTTGGATGTAACATAATGAGATGCCGGATAGATGGCCACGTGGTTACGCAGGCCCAAAATTTCCCCGGTCAAAGGGTTCATCTCTTTGATGGACTCAATTTCGTCCCCAAAGAGCTCGATGCGGACGGCTTTGTCAGATCCGGCAGGGAAGATATCGATGATATCGCCACGCACACGGAAATTGCCGCGCTCAAAGGCCATATCGTTTCTCGTATACTGAATGTCTACCAGCTTACGGAGAATCTCGTTACGCTCCTTCTCCATGCCTGGACGCAGAGACAACATCTGATTCTCATAGTCAAACGGAGATCCCAAACCATAAATGCAGGATACAGATGCGACAATGATAACGTCACGGCGCTCTGCCAGTGCAGCTGTCGCTGAGTGGCGCAGCTTCTCGATTTCGTCGTTAATCTGAGAGTCTTTTTCAATATATGTGTCAGTAGACGGCACGTAAGCTTCCGGTTGGTAGTAGTCGTAATAGGACACAAAATACTCCACTGCGTTCTCAGGGAAGAACTCCTTGAACTCCCCGTGAAGCTGTGCAGCCAGGGTCTTGTTATGGGAAATGACCAGTGTAGGTTTCTGCACCTGCTCGATGATATTAGCCATGGTAAATGTCTTACCGGAACCGGTTACACCCATCAGGGTCTGGTGCTGTTTCCCAGCTTTTATGCCGGCTACAAGCTTTTCTACCGCCTGGGGCTGGTCGCCCATTAAGTTGTATTCTGAATGTAATTTAAATTCCATAACGTTCCTCGATTGTGATATTTTACAAAAATATAATACCCATTTTTTGCATGTTATATCGTAGCAACAGTATATCATATTATTTAAAAATACACAAACATTCGTTCGTTCAACGAATAAAAAGCAGGGCGCTCTTTTCTGAGCACCCTGCTTTTACACGCTTGTATACATTTTCAAATTTATCTTATCCCTGTTACACTACTGTTCTCTTCTTCGTAGCACCGTCATTGCTGCTCCCGCTGCAATCAATATTGCAAATGGAAGTATTGTATTGGAATCCCCTGTTTCCGGTGCCTTTTTTTCATCATCAACAGTTTCTGGTTTTACTTCTGCCTTTTTCTCAGCTTCTGGCTCTCTCTCCGCCTTGTCTCCCTGATCCTGCTCTGATGTGTCTTCGGCCCTGTCTCCCGGATCCTTTTTCAATGCTTCTTCTTCGTCTTCGCTTTCACCCAATATACCATCTTCGCCTGAAATATCAAATACAATATCTACTACAGCAGTACTGTATTCCACCTCTAATTCAGTTGGTTCATATTCTTTTCCATCAATAAGAAAATAAAAATCTTCGTTCATTGGCTGATGTCCTGAGTAAAAATAAAGATGCATGCGGTATTTCTTGCCTTCCACAAAAGTCTCATCTTCGGTTTCCTGATAGTATGTGCCCCATTCATCAGTTACCTCTTCTTCCCACAGGAACTCAACAGAGTGCTGTACAGTTCCATTAACCAATTCTAATTCTGCTGGAATCTTTTCACCAGCTACTGCTTCAGGAAGACCTTTTAGCTCAGCATAGTCCAGCGGAGTCATCAGCGAATAAGTATATGACGAATCAATGGTTTTTGGATCTGCACTCATCAGCTCTTGTTCTTCACCATTCAGAACCAGCGTTAAATATTCTGGGAAGGAATATCCTGCTGTCGCTCTTAAGTTTAACATAAATCCGTAGACTTCTTCTTTCTCAAAAACCGAACCAGTTATAGCGACCACAGCTGAATTAGTATAAGTTGCCCAATAGCACACATCTTCCATAGCCGCTGCGTCCAGCTGATTACCGTCCTCATCAAATGCAGTAATTTTATTGACAGATGCAACATTTCCAGCTACTGCTTCAGAAATCTCGACTTCAAGTTTTGTAATTTCAGTTGTATCAGAATATCTGCCAAAGTTTATAAAATAAACTTCACCATCAGACCATACTTCAGCATCTTCCCACTCTTTCAGTGCATTGGAGAATGCAAACTCAACATACTGATCACATTGGATAGACAATTCATACACAGTATCAGCTTCAAATACAGGATGCGCCGCTAAATATTTTCCTTCCAAAGGGAACCAATGCGTGTATTCATCCTCCGGATCAAATCCAGGTTTATAGACAGTCCACACGGTTTTTACTTCTACACCAGCAATAGGTTCTGTCGTAATAGTTGCGTCGGCAACAGGTGCGCCAACCTGAAATTCAGGAAGTGACGTAACAGTTACTGTCTTGGCGTTTTCTTCATTAGCATAAACAGCTGCAGGTACTGCATATGCAAAAGCAAGTATCATTGCCAAAAACAAAGTCAAAATTCTCTTTTTCATAATCCACGTTCCTCCATCGTTCCCATGAAAAGGTTCCATGTTTTTTGTAAAATCATAACACAATCAAAGACTAGAGTCCACTTGTATTGTCGTAACTTTCAGAAAACTTTTGTGGGTAACTTTATACAAAAGGAAGATTATTTGAACACGCCTTCTGCTTCCAGCGCTTCGTAGTCCAGGCCCAGACCTTCCATCACTTCCTTTGTATGGTAGCCCAGCGGATAACCGCCCATTTCGTAGGTCACAGGAGATTCGGAAAGCTTAAAGTGGGAACCCAGCTGACGGACTTTCTGACCGCCAGAGCCCGGAACTTCTACTTCTACGACCATTTCTCTAGCCTGGATATGTTCATCTTCACACAGCGCTTCTCTCAGGCTCAGAACCGGTTCTACGCAGCAATCCAGCGGATCAAAAATGGCTCTCCATTCAGCCTTTGTCTTAGACTTCATGGCAGCTGCAACCTTTTCCTTTGCTTCTTCTAAGTTTTCCGGTTCGGATGTACCAGGAATCAGTTCAGGACATTCGATGGTGTTGCAGAAGATTTCCCAGAACTTTGGTTCCAGAGAACCTACGCTGTAGTATTCTCCGTCTTTTGTTTCATAGAAACCGTAGATGCTGCCGCCATTGAAACGGCTGTCTTCTCTGCCTGTTTCTTCGCCGGTTGCCAGGAACTTTGTGCCGTCCATGGTTGTCAGCGGAATCAGGCCGTCCAGCATCGCTACGTCGATGTACTGACCTTCCCCAGTCATGGTTCTCTGGTTTACTGCTGCTAAAATGCTGATAACTGCTGTATTGGAGCCGGAACAGATGTCACCCAGCTGAATATTCATCGGTGCAGGGCCGGTTGCCTTGTAACCTAACATTGCCAGATTACCGGATAACGCAACAAAGTTATTATCGTGGGCTGCCGTCTTTGCTCTTGGGCCGGTCTGTCCATAGCCTGTCAGAGAACAGTAAATCAATCTTGGATTTTCCTTCTTTAGATCTTCGTAGCCCAGACCCAGTTTCGCCATAACACCCGGACGGAACTGTTCGATGACGATGTCGTATTCTTTCACCAGCTCTTTGATGATTTTGATAGATTCCGGATGCTTCAGATTCAGGAAGATATTCTTCTTGTTTCTGCCCAGCCACAGTTCGTTGGCACCGATTTTTGTACCTGCCACGTAAGGCTCATGGTCTAAAATCAGATCCGGTTTGCTTGGAGAGCTGACTTTCAGTACGTCTGCACCCAGGTCTGCCAGCATCATAGTTGCATAGGGTCCAGGTAATAAGGTTGTAAAATCTAATACTTTTAAGTTACTTAACGCTTTCATTGTATTCCTCCAGTTTCTGTTTCAGCCATAATGTAATCAGTGCAGTCAGCCCCCATAAGAGCTGTCTGTCTTCGCCTTCACCGTAATGCCAGATTGGCACCAGGTTGCGACCTACACGCCATTTATAGTCTGGATTTACGCCCATTTCTTCATATGGGAAGTCATCCACCTTCTGTACCACGTCATATTCATAGATATACGGTTCCACCTCTTCAAAGAATTTGAACGGTACAGTAAACACCTTTGCCACCTCATCCGGATTTGGGTTCAACAGCGCCAGGTCTGCCTCTTCAATGACGCCGATAATGGTGTGCATGGTGATGTTTCTCACTTCATAGATAGAGTCGAACTGACCGATGACACGAATCTTGTCCACCGGAATACCGATTTCCTCTTCCGTTTCTCTTACTGCACACTGTAACGGCGTTTCTCCCGGCTCCATGACTCCCCCTGGAAAACACACATCGCCCGGCTGCGTCTTCAGTCTGCTGGATCTCTGGGTATACAAAACATGCAGTTCTCCGTCTATCTCTACCAAAGGAATCAGCACGCTGCAGTTCTTACGCTTGCCTACATCCCCCGGTGTTCTGTCTTTCATGAATTGTTCAATTTGCTGTAAGTTCATTCCTCATTCCTCACTTTCTGCTTTTTCATCATAACACAAAAAAAGAACCTGTGCTATATTGCACAAGTTCTTCTTACGACTATTTTTAGTTATATTCTTCGTCTCCGCAGCATCCGCAGTGGCAGTGCACATGCTCGCCGTGTTTTTCACAGCTGCCTGCTGTTGGACAGCCAATACACTTTACCCCGCGTCTCTTCGCTTTGACGATATATAATCCTGCCGCAATCAGAATAGATGCGACGATTGCTCCAATGATAAAATCTGTCATATCCCTTTTCTCCTTTCGATTAAGCAGCCTGCTTCTTTGCTTCCGGTGCTACTACAGTCTTTGTTTCTGCCTTTCTAATCAGACCGATGACGATTGCTGCCAGTGCTGCAACTACAATCAGGCCCGGAACAAAACCTGTGCCTACAGAACCTGTTGTAATCAAAGTACCAATCTGGTATACCAGGAAAGCAACTACATAACCTGTGCCGAACTGTAATGCGATGCCGCCCCACAGCCACTTCTTATCCTGCATTTCCGCGTTCATAGCACCCAGTGCTGCAAAGCAAGGTGGTGTAAACAGGTTGGACATCAGGTAAGCCAGTGCTGCAGCAGAAGTCAGACCCATTGCTGTTGCAACTTCGTTTGCACCGCCAACTAAAGCCAGTTCTTCTGTATCGATAAAGTTTGTAATCGCATATACTACCGCTAATGTACCAACCACGTTTTCCTTGGCGATGAAGCCTGTGATGGAAGCTGCCGCCAGCTGCCATGCGCCGAAGCCCAGTGGAATCAGCAGCACTGCAAATGGAGATGCAATAGATGCCAGAATGGAAGTAGATTCCATACCTTCTTCCACCAGTTGCAGCTGCCAGTTGAATGCCTGCATAATCTGTACAACCGTGTTACAAACCAGAATGACAGTACCGGCCTTAATGATGTACGCCTTTGCTCTAGAGAACATGGTAGAGGTCGCTCTCTTCAGGCTTGGTACTTTGTATTCAGGCAATTCCATAATAAAGAAGGATTTCTTATGCTTATAGCCTGTAATCTTATTTACCAGTAATGCACCCAGCAGGATCAGCAGAATGCCTACGAAGTACATCAGCGTGCCTACCCAGGAAGCATCTGCAAAGAATGCGCCGGAGAATAATGCGATAACCGGTAACTTAGCACCGCAAGGCATGAATGGAGTCAACATTGCAGTGGCTCTTCTTTCTCTTTCGTTTCTGATGGTACGACAAGCCATAACGCCTGGAATTGCGCAACCTGTACCGATAACGAATGGGATTACGGATTTACCGGATAAGCCTACCTTCTTGAAGATTGGATCCAGCACAACAGTAGCTCTTGCCATGTAACCACAATCTTCTAATAACGCAATTAAGAAGTACATTACCATAACCAGTGGTAAGAATCCGATCACTGCACCAACACCACCAATGATGCCGTCAACCAACAGGGCCTGCATAAATGGTGATGCGCCGGAAACCTGTTCGCCTACCCATCCCTGGAAAGTTTCAATCCAACCTGTCAGATAGTCTGCAATAGCAGGACCTAATGTAGACTGAGAAATGTTGAACACACCGAACATGATTGCCGCAAAGATCAGAAGTCCTGCGATTTTATTTGTCAGGATTTCATCGATCTTGTCCTGGGCATTTGTGTTCTTTGTCAGAACTTCTCTGGTTTCTACTTCTCTTACAATCTGGTTTACAAAAGCAAAACGCTTTCTGTCTGCAGCCTGTACTGCCGCTTTATCGCTCATGTCAACGTCGCCTGGGTTATATGGTGCAGCCTGGCCTTTGCCGACTACTTCCATCACCTTCTTTACGACTACTTCTAATCCCTTGTCATGAGTAGAAGTAGAAATGGTTTCTACAACAGGACATCCCAGCTTTGCAGACAGTGCTGCAACGTCGATTTTTGTATTTTTCTTCTTATTCAGGTCTGTCTTGTTCAGCGCGACTACAACCGGAATCCCTAATTCCAGCAACTGTGTTGTAAAGAACAGGCTACGGCTCAGGTTTGTACCGTCTACGATATTGATGATAGCATCTGGAGATTCCTGTTTCACGTATGCACTTGTGATGCTCTCTTCTGCTGTAAATGGTGACATGGAATATGCCCCCGGCAGGTCTACTGCAATCAAAGTCTGGCCATCACAAAGGCTCTTCTTGATCTCTGCCTCTTTTTTATCTACCGTTACGCCAGCCCAGTTGCCAACACGTTCATTCTTTCCTGTTAATGCATTATATGTGGTGGTCTTGCCACTGTTTGGATTACCTGCTAAAGCAATTCTCATTGTTTTCTTCCTTTCTTCTTTGGTTAGTTAAGCCTAACCACTCCTCAAAATTTAAGTGGTGATCGCTCACCACGTTTTCTTTCATTTATATAGCGATAGCCGCTGCCAAATCTTTGTCGATATTGTATCTGCCATCCTTGATGGAAACTACGCAGCCGCTTCTACGGTGTTTAATCACCGTAATTGGCTCACCACTGTAGCATCCCAGGGAAAACAGAAATGCGTCTAACTCTTCGTCATCAGTTACGATATCTCTGATGATGTACTCTTCGCCTGCATTGGCGTTTAATAAAGTCATAATTGTCCTCCCATTTCTATTCTATAAAAAGTGTCATATTGCTGTTTTGCTGTCGGTTAGTTAACACTAACTAACTACATATAAAATTTACCATTATATTGCGCAAATGTCAAGAGTTAGTTTTGGCTAATCGCATATTTTCTTCTACCTTTTCCTCCAGGAAAGTTTTCTTGGAGATTTGCAAACAAGCATACAATGAAAGAGAAAGGACTTTGGCTTCAGTTTAACACCGTCTTTGTTAAACTGTCCAAAGTCCTCGAAGGCATTGTTTATGCTTGTCAAATCTGCAAGCACTTTACGTGTGATATATGAACTTTCTTATACTTTCCAATTACGTATTTCTAACAACCCCGGCACCAATGCCTTTGCACTGGTTTCCAGAATGATTCTTCCCTTTTCGGCCGTCGCACCGGATGGATCTCCGCCAATCCCAATTGGCTTCCCGTCCTTTGTCTGCCAATCCTCGGAAACCCATCCAATAGAGACAGCACCGTAGGGGAGCAAGGTATGATTATTGACGAAGGAAGCCGGGATTCCCGCTTCCGCTGTATCCAGTTTTACCAGACTTTCATCTACCGCCATGACCATGGAAGTCTCCATTTCGCCTCCATGGAAGTCCCAGATGTTACCCTCTGAAATCGTAGCCTTTACATCTGGATGGCTGAAGGCCCCGGATGATAGGAAAAATGGTGCAATGCCAAGCTCACTTCTCAGTTCGCGGCTTAACACCTGGATAATCGGCATATTTCCGCCGTGGCATACCAGGAAAGCAATCTTTTTAAACCCATGGTTCGCCAGGGAAACGCAGATATCGTAGAGCAGATGATAATAGGTGTCCGGTCTTAGAGTAATGGATCCACAAAAATTTTTGTGTTCCGTACTAAGACCTACAGGAATTACCGGGAACACCAGCATCGGAAAGTCTACTTCCCCAGCCTCTTCCAATGCACGACCCAGATATTCCACCATAGCCTCTGCGATAATGTCGTCGGTTCCCAGTGGTGCCTGATTCCCGTGTTGTTCCAAGGCTCCAACAGGAATCAGGACGATGGTTTCTTCTTTATTGACTTGTTCCATTTCCAGGCGGGTTAAGTCTCGATAATTCTTAAGCATGGGATGGAATTCCTTTCAATACATTTGCGGCTTTCAATCTGTCGTACAGCCAGTAGCCGACTGCAAAGTTCAGTGTAATCTTTACCAGATTAAATGGAACGGTCGCCAGTACAAGGAATGTTGTCAGATCCGTAATCATCGGATTGACAAAAGCCACTGCCTGCACCACTTCGTCCAGCGGCATACCCATTGCCTTCGCATACAGCGGCAATGTAATGCATGCATTTAAGAAACAGGAAAAGACGATACGAATCGGCACATTGACTGCCAATGCTGTCATCGCAGCCTTTCTTGTTTTTCCCATCTTGTTATATAACAGCCAAACCGGAATGATAAATAACAGGATTCCCAATAAATTTGCCAATTCCCCTACATACATGGAGTTAGTTCCTACAGCAATCAGCTTGATTAAAATCTTCATAATCTCTACGCAAATCGCCGGAACCGGTCCCATGGTGAACAAAGCAATGACTGTTGGAACATCACTAAAATCAATCTTGTAGAATGGCGGCATCATCGGCATAGAAAACTCTAAAGACATTAAAACCCCTGCAACTGCCGATAACATCGCTGTCAGCACTAACGTATTTGTAGACCATTTTTTATTCATCTCTAAATCTCCTTTCGTTTGTGAATTTATTTTGGTCTGATAAATTCCCCGTTGGAAAGGTATGGTATACAAATCGCTGTGTTGCCCCATGCAGCCCAGAGGTAATCTCTAACAAAAAATCGGTGCTCCAAAAACAGGGGCACCGATAGATTCATCGTATTACAAAAACATACTCTCATACTTTTCTTCTCTCATCCAGACTTTAACTGTCGGTCTTGGAGTTCCACCAAGTCAGCCGCCGCAGCGGGTCGCGGACTATCACCGCCGGTAGGGAATTACACCCTGCCCCGAAGAATTTATTCAATTTTTACAAGCACAGTATATTCGCAAAGAATATATCTGTCAACTTCTTTTTTTGCTGTTTCTATTCTACTTATTCGGCTTGCTATAGAACCAGCCGCCGATTTCTTCTGTTTTGATAGAGTTGATAAAAGCGCCAGGATCAGCCTCTTTGATGGCTGCCATAACTTTGTCTACTTCATCACTGCCGACTACAGAGTATAGCATGTTACGCTCCGCACCCTGGAAGCAGCCCACACCTTTGAACAGAGTTGCATCATGATTGGTGATGGCTCTGATACGGCCATAAATTACGTTTGGCTGCTCGGTAATAATCAGCAGTGTGTGCTTCTGATAACGCTTATGCAGCATTTGGATAATCTGCGTGCTGGCATATTGGAAAATAATAGAGTACAGTGCCTTATCAAAACCGAAAATAAAGCCGGCTGCACATAGAATCCCAATGTTGACCATAAAAATGTAGTTCCAGGTATCGATTCCCTTCTTCTCAGAAAAATAGATAGAGATAAAGTCAGTTCCTCCTGCAGAAGCACCGGCCATCAGGCATAATACGATAGCCACCCCGTTGACAATACCACCAAAAATACTAATCAGCAAAATGTCAGAGGTTATCTCAACTCTAGGCAGCAGGTCAGTGAGGATACTGCTCATAAAAATTACATAAATAGAGAAAAAGGTAAAGCGTTTTCCCAAAAATCTAATTCCAATATAGATAGGAATCAAATTCAGCGGCAGGTAGAGGGCCGTATAAGGAATCCCTATTCCTGCAAATGATTGTGCAATATTCTGGATCAGCACTGTAATCCCCGCAAAACCGCCCGGGTACAATCCGCCTGCTGCAACAAAACTGTTTAGGTTAAAGGCGTAGAGCGCCGCACCCATGGTGCACAGCAGCAGACTGCGGATATTCTTCTGGCTTTTCGGTCTTGTTTCCGCTTGATATTCCAAATTTAATTCAGTTTCATTTGTTTTCATAATTACTCCTCATCAGGCAGTTTTGCCACATCAATCCAGCTATCTGCATTGGAATACTTGAACAATTCATCACAAGTGAACTCAATAGCACTGTTAGAGCTACCGCATGCCGGGAATACAGTTTCAAAACGCTTCATAGATTCGTCACAATATACTGTTACGTTTGGATTTTCAATGGCAAATGCACATACGCCGCCAATGGCATGTCCCGTAAATTCTACGACTTCCTCTGCAGTCAGCATCTTCGCCTTAAATCCAAACTGATCTTTAAACTTTCTATTATTAATTTTTGCATCCCCTGCCATCTGGATTAAGATGCAGCCCTCTTCACCATGCTTAAAAGAAAGGGTTTTGCAGATTCTTGCACCTTCTACACCGACTGCCTGTGCAGCTAAGTCTACCGTTGCACTGGACACATCAAATTCCATAATTCTATCTTCAATGCCAAATTGCTGAAAATATTCTCTTACTTTGTCAATTGCCATAGTTGCATCTCCTTTGTTGTTTCTATTTTTATATTTTACTGAATGTCAAAAATGAAATCAACCTTCTTGTTATTTTTTGTGCTTCACAACATAAGATTCTGCATATATTAAATTTACGATTGCTATTTTAGGAGGTAGTTCAAATGTCAGAAAATAACAAAGGCCAGTTTAAGACAAATTTCGGGTTCTTAATGGCTGCAGTAGGCTCTGCGGTAGGACTCGGTAACCTCTGGGGGTTCCCATACAAGATGGGAAACGGCGGAGGATTTGCCTTCTTAATTCTTTACTTAGCACTAGCAGTATTGATCGGCTATCCTTGCATGATTGGTGAATTCGCTATCGGCAGAAAAGGCGGCAAGGCTGCAATTGGCTCTTATGAAGCCATCGACAAAAGATTCACTTTCAATGGCTGGATGGCAACCATTGTCCCATTCTTCCTATTATCTTTTTACTGCGTATTAGGTGGATATGTAATCAAATATTTAATTGCAAACATCGGTGATATCCTCAACGCTGGCTGGGGTGTTGGCGATGCAGCCCCAGGCACCTATTTCGAGGATTTCGTAGGTATCTCCGGTACAAGTACAGTGCCTGCCATTATCTTCTCTGCCCTATTCATCGTTCTGACAGTATTAGTTGTTATGGGCGGCGTGTCTGGCGGTATCGAGAAATTCTGTACTATCGCAATGCCCGGTCTGGCAGTATTACTGGTTATCACAGTGATTAGATCCTGTACCCTTCCTGGTGCCCTGGAAGGTCTGGAATTCATCTTCAAGCCAAATTTTGATGTATTCAAGGGCACTGGCTGGATTACCGTATTAGCCTCTGCCGGCGGCCAAATGTTCTTTTCATTATCGCTGGCTTCCGGTTGTATGATTGTTTATGGCTCTTATCTAGACAAAAGCGAAAACTTAGAAAAAAACGCTATTTTAGTTCCTATTATGGATACTTCCGTGGCGCTGTGTGCCGCGCTGGCAACCATTCCTGCCACCTTCGCAGCAGGACTGACACCACAGGCAGGTCCCGGCATGTTGTTCGTAACACTTCAAACTGTATTCCAAAGCATGGGATCCTTAGGTCCGATCTTCGGCACCTTGTTCTATCTGTTAGTATTCTTTGCAGCGCTGACTTCTTCCATCGGTATGCTGGAAGGTGCAGTATCTGCGTTCATGGACTTACAGGAAGCAAAGGGTAAAACGCCAAGCAGAACAAAGATTTCCTGGACCATCATTGCAATCACTACAATCGGTTCTCTGATTGTAGCAATCGATGCATTGGGAGCAGGTCCATTGCCTAAGCCATTTGGTTTATCCTGCTGGCTAGACGCATTTGACTTATTTGCAGAAGGATTCATGATGCCAATCGGATGTCTGGTAATGGCAATCTTATTAGGTTGGATGTATCCTAACTACATCGATGATGAAATAGAATCCGGCAGCAAATACGTTTCTAAAAAATATGTGAAGTTCTGTCTGAAGTGGTTAGCTCCACTCTTTATGATTTTCATCTTAGTAGGTCAGATGAACAGTTTCTTTGGTTTAGGCTGGTTCTAAAAAATTCGAGGATCTGCAAAAATGCAGGTCCTCGAATTTTCTACTTTAGCTTATAAGACTCTGGTACTAAACTTTGTTTTTTCAGGGTGTACTTCAGTCTTAAAAAGATTCCGCTTTCTTGATACCTTTCTTCCCCTTTACTATAATGGCTTCAAGATTTTGCATTTATTTATTGTTTACATTATTAGGAGGTAGTTCAATGTCGGGTAATAATAAAGGCCAATTTAAAAGTAACTTTGGGTTCTTAATGGCTGCAGTAGGCTCTGCAGTTGGGCTCGGTAACCTCTGGGGCTTCCCTTACAAAATGGGGAACGGCGGAGGCTTCGCATTTTTAATTCTTTATTTAGCACTGGGTATCTTAATTGGTTATCCTTGCATGGTGGGTGAATTCGCCATCGGTAGAAAATCCGGTAAGGCTGCTGTTGGTGCTTATGAAACTGTCGACAAGAGATTTGCAGCAAACGGTTGGATGGCAACTTTAGTACCATTCTTCCTGTTATCCTTCTACTGCGTATTGGGCGGTTACGTAATGAAATACTTAATCGCAAATATCGGAGACATCTTTGGTGCAAGCTGGGGTGTAAACGGTGCAAATCCAGGTGCATACTTTGAAGACTTCGTAGGTATTTCTGGTACAAGTACCGTACCTGCAATCCTTTTCTCTGCTGTATTTATTATCTTAACGGTTGTTATCGTTATGGGTGGTGTTTCCGGCGGTATTGAAAAGTTCTGTACCATCGCAATGCCTGGATTGGCAGTTCTTCTGTTAATTACTGTGATTAGATCCTGCACATTACCTGGTGCAGTGGACGGTCTGGCATTTATCTTTAAACCAAACTTTGATGTATTTAAAGGTACAGGTTGGATCACTGTATTAGCGTCTGCCGGTGGTCAGATGTTCTTCTCCCTGTCCCTTGCTTCCGGTTGTTTAATCGCTTATGGATCCTACTTAAGCAAGCAGGAAAACTTAGAAAAGAATGCAGTATTAGTTCCTATTATGGATACTTCTGTTGCTTTAATGGCTGCTCTGGCAACCATTCCTGCAACCTTCGCATCCGGACTGGAACCTGCTGCAGGTCCTGGTATGCTGTTTGTAACATTACAAACCGTATTTAATTCCATGGGCGCTATCGGACCTGTCTTCGGTACTATCTTCTATCTGCTGGTATTCTTTGCAGCGCTGACTTCTTCCATCGGTATGCTGGAAGGTGCAGTATCTGCATTTATCGATAACGCAGAAAAGAAGGGTAAGAAAGCAAGTAGAACAAAGATTAGCTGGGCGATTATTGCAGTTACAACTGTAGGTTCCCTCATCGTTGCCATTGATGCTTTAGGTGCAGGTCCTCTGCCAAAGCCATTTGGATTAGAAACATGGCTGGACGCATTTGACTTATTCGCAGAAGGTTTCATGATGCCAATCGGATGCCTGGTAATGGCAATCTTATTAGGTTGGATGTATCCTAACTACATCGATGATGAAGTAGAATCCGGCAGCAAATACGTTTCCAAAAAATACGTAAAATTCTGTCTGAAGTGGTTAGCTCCACTCTTCATGATCTTTATCTTAGTAGGTCAGATGAACAGCTTCTTCGGTTTAGGCTGGTTCTAGAAAGCTTACATATTTACAAAAAGAAAATATTTCTTATAATATTTTCTCCATAATAAATAATAAATGCATTAAACCCAAAAGCCCCGTTTTATAACGGGGCTTTTGGGTTTCTTTGTGTTGTTCTTTTTTAGAAT
>JAZUBY010000046.1:0-4030 GCA_045638885.1 Emergencia sp.
CAGACCTAATACGTTTGCAAATTCCATCAGTGTTTCCATGGAAGCCTTTGCAAAAGCCTTGCTTGCGCCGTCTTTGATAGCAGTGTTGATTGCAGTAACCAGTTCGAATACCGCACTGATTGCATCTGCAGTGTTCAGATCGTCTTCCATTGCTGCAACGAAAGCTTCTCTGTACTTTTCATAACCTGCGAAAGCAGCCTCTTCAGCTTCTGTCATGCCGCCATCAGCACCAGTTCCCATCAGGTAGTTCAGGTTTTCCTTGCAGTTTTCCATTCTTGCTAAGCTGTTCTTAGACTGTTCCATTAACTTATCACTAAAGTCAATTGGACTTCTGTAGTGACCGGATAGCAGGAAGAAACGCATAACTTCGCCGTTGTAATGTTCTAAGATGTCTCTAACTGTGAAGAAGTTGTTCAGAGACTTAGACATCTTTACTTTGTCAATGGTGATGTAACCATTGTGCATCCAGTAACGTGCAAATGGTACACCATTGCAGCATTCAGACTGTGCGATTTCATTTTCGTGGTGTGGGAACTGTAAGTCCTGACCACCGGCATGAATATCGATAGTGTCACCTAAGTGTCTCTTGGACATAGCGGAACATTCGATGTGCCAGCCAGGTCTACCCATACCCCATGGAGAGTTCCATGCGATTTCGTCTTCTGCCTTTCTAGCCTTCCACAGTGCAAAGTCCAGCGGATCCTTTTTCACTTCACCGATGGCAATTCTAGCACCTGCTTCCAGTTCGTCGATATTCTGCTTGGACAGCTTGCCGTATTCTTCGAACTTTCTTGTGGAGAAGTAAACGTCTCCGTCTGCTTCATATGCATAGCCCTTTTCAATTAAAGTCTTTACGAACTTGATGATGTCGCCCATGTGTTCAGAAACCTTTGGGTGTACATCTGCAGGCTTTACGTTCAGTGCACCTGCATCCTTGAAGTATTCAGCAATGTATTTTTCAGATACTTCCGGTGCTGTGATGCCTTCTTCTCTACCTCTGTTGATGATTTTGTCGTCTACGTCTGTAAAGTTCTGTACGAACTTCACCTTGTAGCCTCTGTATTCCATATACTTTCTCAGTGTATCGAAAACAACGAAAGGTCTTGCGTTTCCGATATGGAAGAAGTTATATACAGTTGGTCCACAGACATAGATGGAAACTTCACCTTCTTTTAATGGTACAAATTCCTCTTTTTTTCTTGTCAGTGTGTTATAGATCTTCATGTTCGTTCCCCTTCTCAATGTGGTCTTTTTCTTCATTTAATTGATGCAGTTTATGTTCCAGCGCAACAATACGTCTGCGCAGACATTCTAATTCTGTCGCAACCGGGTCAGGTAAATCTACCTGGTTCAAATCGTCGGTACTTTCTCCGTATCGTTTCACGATTTTCCCTGGGATGCCCACTACAGTACATCCTGGTGGAATTTCGTTTAATACAATGGAACCGGAGCCGATTTTTACATCGTCACCAACTTTGAACGGTCCTAATACCTTTGCGCCGGAGCTGACGATAACGCGATTACCAATGGTTGGATGTCTCTTTCCACTGTCTTTCCCTGTACCGCCTAAGGTTACTCCCTGATATAATGTTACGTCATCCCCTATTTCTGTTGTTTCCCCGATGACAACAGCCATACCGTGGTCAATAAAACATCTTCTTCCAATCTGCGCTCCCGGGTGAATTTCAATACCGGTAAAGAATCTTGTTACCTGAGAAATCACTCTGGCCAGCAGTTTCAGATTATGTTTATATAACCAATGTGCCGGTTTGTGCCAAATCAAAGCCCAAATACCCGGATAGCAAATTAATACTTCCAATCCGTTTCTAGCAGCCGGGTCTTTTTTTAGCACGGTTTGAATATCTTCATGTACGTCCCTAAAGAATGCCATGTTATCTCATCCCTTTCAGAAATTATTCTACTACGATTGTCTTGATTACCTGTGGTGTTAATGGCTTATCCATCATGTCTCTTCTAACATTTACGATTGCCTGTGCAACATCCATACCTTCTGTGATCTTACCAAATGCAGCATACTGGCCATCCAGATGTGGTGCATCTGCAACCATGATGAAGAACTGGGAACCTGCAGAGTCTGGGTGCATAGCTCTTGCCATGGATAATACGCCTGTAGTGTGGTCCAGATCATTTCTTACGCCGTTAGCGTCGAATTCACCTTTGATAGTGTAGCCAGGACCGCCTGTGCCGTTACCATTTGGGCAGCCACCCTGAATCATGAAGCCAGGAATAACTCTGTGGAAAGTCAGGCCGTTGTAGAAACCTTCGTTTGCCAGCTTTTCAAAATTCGCAACAGAGATTGGTGCGATGTCTTCGTATAATTCGCCGCTCATGATAGCGCCGTTTTCCATTTCAATTCTTACTTTTTTCATGTCTTTCTCCTTTTCCTATTCTTGATATCTTAATTTATAATATGTCATACCATTTGGTCCTTCTGCTAAAATTCCCCAAATTTCATCATTGAAAAATTTCGGATACACATGGTCTAACTTTGCAATCTCTTCTTTTGATAAAAATTTGATATCTTTGAGCACCTGAGCATCTCCCAGTTCCGGATCAGAACCCAGGCCCAGCTCACCGCCTTTGATTTTACCAACCATGTAATTGACAAACCTCTGGCCTCTTGCTTCATTGACTTCTTCTACATGCCACGCCATGCCCACTACCTCGATATCGAGGCCGGTTTCTTCTTTGGTCTCCCTAATCGCCGCATCAATAGAGCTTTCGCCCGCTTCAATGCCGCCACCGGGAACCATCCAGATGTCTTTATCTTCGTGGTGCTGACATACCATCAAAACCTTATTGTCTTCCTCGTTAGGAATGACTACTCTTACACCGCCTACCCACATAAAAATGCTCCTATCAATCCTGCCCCAATAACAATCGGGATGGGGCTTAACTTTACTTTTCCTACCAGAATAACAGTACCCGCAATCAGCGCTGCGGAAACATAATCAATGCCACTTTCCAATCCCTGCGCCATAAAAACTACGGCCGCCGCAATCAGGCCCACCGTTACAGGACGAATTCCTGCAAAAGCACCTTCTACAAGGCTATTGTTCCTAAAACGCGTAACGAAATAGCAGACGAGCATCACCAACATAAAAGACGGGAACGCAACGCCTAAAGTCGCAGCCAGTGCACCGGCAGTTCCGGCACAGTGATAGCCTACATAGGTCGCAGCATTAACTGCTATCGGCCCAGGCGTCACCTGGGAAATTGCTACCAAATTTGAAAACTCCTCTGTCGACATCAGATCAAAGTTTTTTGCTCCCTGATAAATCATAGGAAGCATTGCCATTCCGCCTCCAAAGCCGAAAAGTCCAATTCTTGCAAAGACGAAAAACAGTTGCAGATAAATCATAAACTGTCACCTCCATCCTTTCGAACAAGCCGGCACTTTGTTGCCAAAAGGCCAAAAACAATCCCAGCTACAATAACCCATACTGCGCTGATGCCCTTCCAAACAATCGCCACAAAGGCACCAATCGCCAACAGCCAGGAAAAAGGTCCTTTTAGGATTTTCTTACCAATCTTGTAAGCAGAATATCCAATCAGCCCGGTTGCCGCTGCTTTGATACCGGTTAGTGCACCACTCACGTAGGAACTTTCTCCGATGTGTGCCAGCAATTCGACAATCAGAATGATAATAAGGAAACTAGGGAGAATGACGCCAACTGTGGCACAGAATGCTCCCAAGAGTCCTTTTTTCTGTCTCCCGATGTAAGTCGCCATGTTGATGGCGATGACCCCAGGCAGACTTTGTCCAATTGCAATACAATCAACCGCCTCTTCTTCCGTCATCCAGCCCTTCTTTTCCACTACAATATTCTGTATCAGAGGCAGCATCACCATGCCGCCACCAATGGTGAAAAGTCCCAGCTTAAAAAACTCCCAAAAGAGCTCCAAATATAGATTGTCTTTTAAAATATTCCTGTTATTCATTATGTTCCAAACTTACTTTACCTAAGTGTAAATCGTGGAATACGGCATAAAGACGAATCACCAATGT
>JAZUBY010000047.1:0-2925 GCA_045638885.1 Emergencia sp.
TGGTTCTGTCGTAGTCTAAAATATCCGTCTTCAGTTTCTGTGTTGTCTCCAGAACCTGTGGCGTGATGATTAACATATCATCGCCAATGCCGGACAGCTTCTTAATGGCATTTAAAACTGCAGCTGCAGCTGCAACCATGCGACGGGAGCTTCTGCCTGTAACAATGCTTCCATCAGGTAATTCCATTGCCATGACAACCATATTTTCATATTTTTTATCCAGCTTTGCCTTCTGTTCTGCATAGTCTCTTGCAGGCTGTACAACTTTTCTGTCGCTGACATCCTTGCCGACTTCCTTCATCAGCAGCTTTGCTCTTTCCAGAGAGCTTTCGGAAATCTTGCCCTTCTTATAGTCACATTCTGCAATCAGATAACGGCGAATGATTTCCTGATATGCGGCTTCCTTGCAAATTTCATCATCAGTAATAACGCAACCGATACGGTTTACACCCATATCTGTCGGAGACTGATATTCAGACGCAGAGCCTGTAATCTTTTCGATGATTCTCTTTACTACAGGGAAGACTTCCATGTCACGGTTGTAGTTGACTGCCATTTCGCCATGAGCTTCCAGATGGAAAGAGTCAATCATGTTTACATCCTTCAGGTCAGCTGTTGCGGCTTCATAAGCAATATTAACCGGGTGCTTTAATGGCAGATTCCAAATTGGGAAGGTTTCAAACTTGGCATATCTTGCCTTGATACCTCTCTTGAAATCATGATACAGCTGGGATAAGCTGGTTGCCAGCTTACCGCTGCCGCCGCCAGGGCCGGTTACAACAACCAGTGGCTTTGTCACTTCAATATATGGATTTGCTCCATAGCCTTCATCACTTACGATCGTATCTACATCTGTTGGATAGCCTTTTGTAAATCTATGTTTATATGTTTTGATGCCACGTCTTTCCAGCTTGTTAATGAACATGTCCACAGCCGGTGCATCTTCATATCTGGTCACAACGACACTGTTGATTTCCAGATCATATCTTCTGAATGTGTCAATCAGGCGCATTACTTCCAGGTCATATGTGATACCAAAGTCGTGACGCGTTTTGTTGGTCATGATATCACCAGCATAAATGCAAATAATGATTTCCGCTTCATCTTTCATTTTCTGCAGCAGTTTGATCTTTGCATTTTCGTCAAATCCCGGCAGTACACGCATAGCATGCTTATCGTGAACCAGTTTGCCGCCAAACTCCAGATACAATCTCTCTGCATTTCCCTGCTTGATTCGTTCTAAGATATATTTCGATTGTTCTTCGATGTATTTTTCAGCATCAAAACCTTTTTTCATTGTTGTCCTCCGCTTTTCTTACCTATACCCACAGCATCAGTGCACCTAAAACGCTGGTGCCTACTAAAGAAACAATTAACGCGATGACAATAATCTTCGCAATCATTCTTTTGTTCTTTTCGCTCATTACTCTCTCCCTATTGTGTTACTTCTATGCTTAAACAATTCCTACCTTCTGTCATGCCGCCTAAACTGACATGATAGTCAATGAAAATGTCTCCAGTTCCTTCCGGTGTCAGATTGTTTACTACATTGTTCGTCAATACTTCCATATCAAAAACTCCATAAGGCGTTTTATAACTACTCTGGAAGCGCTTTCCCTTTTCAAAAACAAAGTCCATACCGAAAGAAGAACCCTGGCCAATACGCTTCATACGAATGCTTTCCGGCGTCATCTTCAAAGATGTCTTGCATCCTGGCATACCGGAGAATTCACTTTCTTCATAAATCAGGTACAATGCTCCGTTTCTTTCATAAAGCTTACCTTCTGTAATAAATTCCATCTGGTCTTCTTCCTGATCTGCGGAATACTGTTTCCCTGTAATTTTCAGTGTAATATCTTTCATATTTCTACCCCTATGATCTGCCGCCTGTAACCTGGTCGTAGATTCTTTCTAAGTGCTCTTTGTCAAAGAAGTATTTAGATTCACAGAACTGACAAACCAGTTCAGCCTGTCCGTCTTCTTCGATGATTTCCTTTAAATCTTTTGCACCGATGGTCATCAGAACCTGCTCCAGTCTTTCTTCACAGCAGTCACATTCCCATCTCATTTCTCTGATTTCTTTCTTGTCTACTGTGTATGCCTCTGGCATTTCTGCAAAAATATCATACATCAGGTCTGTAACCAGGCCTTCTTCACTCTTGCCTGCACCCTTTTCTACAACTCTTTCGATAATAGTAGTCAAAGGTTCCATCTTATCCAGCATTGCTTCCAGTGCATCTACCGCAGCATCTTCGAAGCCTGGCAGCATCTGAATAATCATACCGCCGGCACAAAGCACGGAACAGTCACGATCGATTTTCACACCCAGGGCAACAGAAGAGTTCTGCTGTTCGGAAATGAAATAGTATGCTGTTAAGTCATCTGCGATTTCTCCGGAAACCAGCGCAATTGTTCCTACATAAGGTTCTCTCATACCCAGATCTTTGATGACAGTCAGTTCACCAATACCTAAAGAACCGCCTACATCCAGGTGGTTATCTTCACGCAGTGGAAGATCTACATTTGGATTTGCAATGTAGCCCTTTACTCTGCCGTCAGCGTATGCTGTAGCTAAGATCTGCTTCGCAGGACCATCACCCTTAAACTGTACAGTCAGCTTATCGCTATCATTTTTTAACATTAACCCCATCAGGCCAGCACCTGTCAGAACTCTGCCCAGACCAGCTGTTGCCAGTGGTGTTGTATTGTGAATCTTTCTTGCGTCTTCCACCATGTCTGTACTGATTGTTAAGTACACACGGAAGGATCCGCTTCTATCCATTGCTGTTAATACTTTGCTCATTTATTTTAACCTCTCATTTTTTCTACGATTTAACTTATATATTTTATCACACTCTTCGCAAATTGAACACCAAAAAACCACAATTCTATTGTATAATTTAGCCATAATTAGAGAAAATCCTA
>JAZUBY010000048.1:0-2076 GCA_045638885.1 Emergencia sp.
CACAAGAGAAGAGGTCACAGAAGTCTTAAGGCGTCTTCATGAAAATGAAATTGAAAATATTCTGGCCCTTCGTGGAGACATCGTTCCCGATGTACCGAGAAAGAAAGATTTTAAATATGCCAGCGAACTGATTACTTTTATCAAAGATACAGACTATGACTTTGGTATTTCCGGTGCATGCTATCCGGAATGTCATCAGGACAGCAGAAGCCATGTAGACGATATCCTGAATCTGAAGAAAAAGGTAGATGCAGGCGCAGAACATCTGATTTCCCAGCTGTTCTTTGATAACAACCTGTTCTATGACTTCGTGGAAAAGGCAAGAATTGCCGGTATCAATGTACCAATTGAAGCAGGTATTATGCCGGTTGTAAATAAGAAGCAGATTGAAAGAATGGTATCCCTGTGTGGTGCCAGCCTGCCTGCCAAGTTTACAAAGATGATGGCCAGATACGAACATAAACCAGAAGCAATGCGTGATGCAGGTATTGCTTATGCTGTAAATCAGATCGTTGATCTGGTATCCCAGGGGGTAGACGGCATTCATCTGTACACCATGAACAATCCATATATTGCGCGCAGAATCAGTGAAAGCGTAAAATCTTTATTCTAGTGAGGTAGAAAACGTGAACAAGCTATTATCTTTATTTCCAGGGAAAGAATTCATCCTGCTGGACGGCGGCATGGGAACCATGCTGCAGAGCCAGGGGGTAGAGCTGGGTAAGGTCCCTGAATGTTTAAATATTACACATCCGGAAGTGGTACAGAAAGTCCACAAGATGTACATCGATGCAGGCTCTGACATTATCAATACCTGTTCTTTTGGCGTCAATGAGCACAAAATCCAGGGATGCGGATATACGGTAGAAGAACTGATTCAGGCTGCTGTGAAGAATGCCAAAGCTGCGGCAGAAGGAACAGATACAAAGGTTTCCCTGGATATCGGTCCGATTGGACGCTTGCTGGAACCAAACGGCAATGTGACTTTTGAAGAGGCGTACGAAATCTTTAAACGTCAGATTATAGCGGGGAAGGGTACTGACCTGATTACCATCGAAACCATGACCGACCTTTATGAACTGAAGGCTGCACTTTTGGCGGCAAAGGAAAACTCAGACTTACCGGTGCTGTGTACCATGAGTTTTGAGGCAAATCAGAGAACCTTTACCGGTACAGAAGTACGTTCCATGGCGTTGACTGCAGAAGGCTTAGGTGCCGATGCCATCGGTATGAACTGTTCCTTAGGTCCTGCAGAGTTTAAGCCATTGGTTGAAGAACTGTCAAAATGGACTACACTGCCAATCGTATCCAAGGCTAATGCAGGCCTTCCTGATCCTGCAACAGGCGCATATACGGTAGATGCAGATGCCTTCGCACAGGTTAGTGCAGAGCTGATTCCTTACGGTATGAAGCTGGTTGGCGGATGTTGCGGCACCACGCCAGACTTTATCAAGGCTCTCAAAGAACATCTGAAAGACAAGAAATATATACAGCAGAATCCTGATATTCCGGCGGCAGTCTGCACACCGGAAAAGACCGTCATCATCGACGAACCTAGAATCATTGGGGAAAGAATCAATCCAACTGGCAAGAAGAAGCTGAAGGAAGCTTTGAAAACAGGGGATATGGACTATATTCTGGCCCAGGCAGCAGACCAAATCCGTGATGGCGCAGAAATTCTGGATGTCAATGCAGGTGTTCCGGGAATCGACGAGAAAGAAGTTATTGTAAACGTTATCAAAGCCCTGCAAGGCATTACAGATGCACCTCTGCAGATTGACTCCGGTAACCCTGAAGTCATTGAAGCTGCACTTCGTATCTACAGCGGGAAGGCAATCGTGAACTCTGTTAACGGAGAAGAGAAGTCCATGGCTGCCATTTTACCGATTGTAAAGAAATACGGTGCGGCAGTGGTCGGACTGACACTGGACGAAGACGGTATTCCTAAGACAAAGGAAAAGCGTATCGAAATCGCACAGAGAATTTTAGACAGAGCTCTGGAACTGGGTATTCCAAAGAGAGATGTATATATTGACTGTCTGACGCTGACTGTATCTGCAAAGTCGGATCGTAGCC
>JAZUBY010000049.1:0-7759 GCA_045638885.1 Emergencia sp.
GGTACAGAATTCCTGGAAGCTGCAAAGGAAGAAGGCTGTGACCTGTACATTACAGGCGATTTAAAGTACCACGAAGCGCAGATGGCAAAGGAATTGGGTCTGTGTGTTCTCGATGCCGGCCATTACGGTAGTGAAAAAATCTTCGTGGAGAATATGGCTGATATGCTGAGACTGGAATTGAGAATGGTAAATGTTGAAATTCTGGAATCTGCTATCGACATTAATCCCTTCAAATAGTCTGAATTTAAAAAATATATAAATATATGTAGAAAAAATAGAATTTCTATGCTAAAATAAATTGTTATGGGTAAACCAGACAGTCGCGTACCGCAAGGTATGAGGAAAGTCCGGGCTCCATAGGGCGAGGATGCCAGATA
This sequence comes from Emergencia sp., assembly GCA_045638885.1. GTDB lineage: Bacteria > Bacillota > Clostridia > Peptostreptococcales > Anaerovoracaceae > Senimuribacter. The sequence goes on from JAZUBY010000049.1 coordinate 378, forward strand.
ACGTCTGGCGTAGGTAACTATAGGGAAAGTGCAACAGAAACATTCCGCCGAAACGGGTAATGCCGTGGTAAGGTTGAAATGGTGAGGTAAGAGCTCACCGGCGGTATGGAGACATGCCGGCCGTGTAAACCCCATCCGGAGCAAGACCAAAGAGGGCATAAAAGGCAGCGGCCCGTTGCCGCCCGGTAGGTAGGTCGCTAGAGCCAGTCAGCAATGGCTGGTCGAGATAGATGATTGTCAAATACAGAACCCGGCTTATAGGTTTGCCCATAACTTTTTTATTTGAAGAAAGGAGATTCTATGACAAAAGACATTCAGATTGAAGAAAAAGACTTAAAAAAAGAACATGCAAACGATAGAATGGGTACGGCGCCAATCGGCAAGCTGTTAGCTTCCATGGCATGGCCTGCAATTCTATCGATGACAATAAACGCTTTATACAATGTAGTTGATAGTATCTTCGTAGCAAGATATTCTGCAGATGCTATGACTGCAATTTCTTTAGTAAACCCGGTGCAGATGCTGATGATTTCCATTGGTATCGGTAGTGCAGTGGGTGTTAATTCTCTGATTGCCAGAAGACTGGGAGCAAGACGTCAGACAGAAGCTGACAAAGCTGCGAGCACCAGTATTCGAATCGGCATCTTTAATGCTATACTCTTCGCCTTTATGGGCATCTTTTTAGCAAAACCTTTTATGCATTTATATACAGATAATCCTGTGATTTTTGAAGGTGGCGTCGACTACTTACAAATCATTATGATTTTTAGCTTTTTCAGTATGATTCAGTTCCAGCTTGAAAAAGTACTGCAGTCAACAGGAAACATGGTTGCACCAATGATCATCAGTTTATGTGGTGCGATTGTTAATATCATTTTAGACCCAATTTTAATCTTTGGGCTTTTTGGCGTTCCGGAAATGGGTATTGCCGGCGCAGCAGTTGCAACTATTATCGGACAGGCAATCGCCTTCTCTGTGGCGGTGTACATCGTTCACACGCGAGAACATCTGGTACATATTCAGCTGCGTGGTTTTAAGATGGATTGGGCTGTGGTAAAAGACATCTATGCAGTTGGCTTACCAGCGATGATTATGCAATCTATTGCATCCATCATGCTGTTTGGCTATAACGCGATTTTGGCAGCATCCAAGACAGCAGTTGCAGTACTGGGTATCTATTTCAGATTACAGTCCTTTATCTTTATGCCTGTATTTGGCCTGAACCAGGGTGCAATGCCGATTATGGGATACAACTATGGCGCAAGAAATAGAAAAAGACTGATGAAGACATACAAACTGTCTCTGGCAGTTGCATGTACTATTATGACCATCGGTTTCCTGGTGTTCCAGTTCTGTCCGGAAATGTTACTGAACTTATTTGGTGCCAACGAAGAAATGTTGGCAATGGGCGTTCCGGCACTGCGTATCATCAGTATTTGTTTCATTCCGGCATCTTACGGTATTATTACAGGTACATTATTCCAGGCAACCGGTCACGGCGTTTACAGCTTGATGGTTTCCTTTATCAGACAGTTGGTAGGCATTTTACCGATTGCTTACTTCCTGTACAACGCATTCGGCGTTGCAGTTTCCTGGATGTCCTTCCCATTGGCGGAATGTCTGGGTCTGACTGTATCTGTCATTATGCTGACAAGACTTTACAAAAAAGAAATAAAGACTCTGGGTTAATACCCAAAGTCTCTATATTCGGAATCCTCCTTGACTAAATCGTAGATCAAAGGATCTCGGATAAGATGTTTCCAAACTGTGTGCGTGGCTTTGATAAATTCCGGCGTCAGCTCCATCTGCTCATCAATCAGCGGACAGGAATATGGAAGCTCGGTGTCGTTTAAAATCATGGTCAGCTCACCGTTTTCATCAATATGCGGCGTGAGAGGGAAGGTACGGCATTGAATCGGACGTTTCTCTCGCGGACAAACCGGAGGTGTTTTACATCTGACAAAGTAGACTTTGCCAGTCCAGCTTTCCGGGAAATCGTAGTCTTCCGCCAGTTCTGCACTCCATGTGAGCCAGTCTGAATCGCGGGGATGTACTTTGTCCTCACCAGGAAGTAGGTAAATACCTAAATCCTCGTCATCATTGCCGCAGTTGCAACAGATTGCGTTACATAGTGTGCCGCAGTCATAAGGGACAGGAGATACTCTGTCCAGCAGCCTGTAAATGGCTTGATAAGTTCTTTTTTTAATCGTACTTTTCATAACATGAACAGTATACAACAAAATTCGTTATATTGAAAGAGGTATCACAATGAAGTTAGGAATTGACATTGGTTCCACCACCGTCAAATTGGTACTTTTGGACGATGCGGGGGAAATTGTATATTCTAAATACGAAAGACATATGTCTAACGTATTTGAAAAGGTGCAGGAATTATTAGAAGAAATGCACAAAGAAATGGGAGACGTTGAATTACGCCCGGTTATTACCGGTTCCGGCGGACTGTCTTTGTCTAAGCTAATCGGTGTTCACTTCGAACAGGAAGTAATTTCCTGTAGTAAGGCAGTAGAAACGCTAATCCCGGAAACAGAAGTTGCCATTGAATTGGGCGGCGAAGATGCTAAGATTACTTTCTATGGTTCTACCATCGAACAGAGAATGAACGGAACCTGTGCAGGTGGTACAGGTGCATTTATTGATCAGATGGCAGTACTTCTGAATACAGATGCAGGTGGACTGAATGAAGCCGCAAAAAACGTAAATATGATTTATCCAATCGCTGCACGTTGCGGGGTGTTCGCAAAAACAGATATTCAGCCACTTATTAACGAAGGGGCGAAGATGGAAGACCTGGCAGCCTCTATTTTTCAGGCTGTTGTCAATCAGACCATCAGTGGCTTAGCCTGCGGTCATACAATCAAAGGTAAGGTTGCGTTCCTGGGCGGACCGTTGACATTCTTATCAGAACTAAGAAAGCGTTTTATTGAAACGCTGGAACTTCCTGCAGAAGATGTCATCTTCCCAGAAGACTCTAAGTTCTTCGTTGCCATTGGTGCGGCAATGATGGCTGATGAAAAAGAATCTGTGATGCTTTCCACTATCGTAGAAAGAATGCAGAATGCAGACCAGGCTGATTTGTCCGAGACGAAACACATTGATCCGCTTTTTGCAAACCAAGCAGAGTTCACTGCGTTTATGGAGCGTCACAATAAGAATAAAATCAAGCGTAGAGACATTAGAAAGGCGAAGGACGAATGTTTCTTAGGTATCGATGCCGGCTCTACGACAACAAAAGCGACATTAATCGATTCCCATGGGAATCTGCTATATAGCTTCTATCGAAGCAACGAAGGTAATCCAATTGAAGCCGTTAAGGCTATGCTGAAGGAATTATATCTCCAGCTGCCAAAAGATGCTTATATTGGGAATACTTGTGTAACCGGCTATGGGGAAGGTCTCATCAAGGCAGCCTTCAAAGCCGATATGGGCGAAATCGAAACCATGGCACATTATAAAGGGGCGGAAGCTTTCCTTCCTGGTGTTGAATTTATCTTAGACATCGGCGGCCAGGACATGAAGTGTATGAAGATCAAGGACAATGCCATCTATAACATCATGTTAAACGAAGCTTGTTCTTCCGGCTGCGGTTCCTTCCTGGAAACCTATGCTAAGTCTGTAAACCTGGATACAAAGGCCTTTGCGGAAGAAGCACTCTTTGCTGATAATCCGGTAGACCTGGGTACAAGATGTACCGTATTTATGAACTCCAAGGTAAAGCAGGCGCAGAAGGAAGGCGCGACAATCGGAGATATTTCCGCAGGCTTATCCTATTCCGTAATCAAAAATGCACTGTATAAGGTAATCAAACTGAGAAACCCTGAAGAAGCAGGTGAAAAAATCGTAGTACAGGGTGGTACTTTCATGAACAATGCAGTTCTGAGAAGTATCGAAAAAGTCATTGGCAAAGAAGTTGTCAGACCTGATATTGCAGGCCTGATGGGAGCTTATGGCTGTGCACTGATTGCAAAAACCAACTGGATGGAAGATACAGAATCCTCTATTCTGAGTTTAAATCAGCTGGATGACTTTGAGGTTCATCATGCCAATGGACGTTGTAACGGTTGTGAAAACCGCTGTATTTTAACGATTAACCGTTTTGCTGACGGATCTAAGTTCGTTACCGGCAACCGTTGTGAAAGAGGTGCAGGAGGCAGTGAAAAAGCAAATAAGCTGCCAAACCTGTATGACTATAAATTTAAGAGACTCTTCGGCTACAAGCCATTATCTGCAGAACGTGCAGAACGTGGCACAGTAGGGATTCCAAGAGTACTGAATCTGTACGAGAATTACCCATTCTGGCATACACTGTTTACAGAATTGAAATTCCACGTACAGCTTTCTCCAGCATCTACAAAGACCATTTATGAAAAGGGAATGGAAACCATCTCTTCTGATACGGCATGTTACCCTGCAAAGCTGGTGCATGGCCATATCAAATGGCTGGTAGAGCAGGATGTAAAGTATATTTTCTATCCGGCGCTCAACTATGAAAGAAAAGAAGATGAAAATGCGCCAAATCATTATAACTGTCCAATTGTTGCGACTTATCCTGAAGTCATTGCAAACAATATGGATGAAATTCTGGAAGATAATGACGTGTATTTTGCGCATCCGTTCCTGCCTTATGATAATGACCTGCGTTTGGCCGAATCTTTGGTAAAGGAATTCGAGCGTTTCCATATTTCGAAAGATGAAATCATTCAGGCTGTTGCGGCAGCAAGAAGAGAACAGATTCGTTTCAAGAACGACGTGAAGAAGCAAGGCGAATACGCACTGAAGTATGCAAAAGACAATGGCAAGAAGGCAATTGTTTTATCCGGAAGACCATATCACCTGGATCCGGAAATCAATCATGGCATCGATAAGATGATTGCATCCTTTGATTTGGTTGTGCTTTCTGAAGACTCTGTTGCACATATGGTGGATCTGAAGAGACCACTTCGAGTATTGGACCAGTGGACATATCATTCCAGACTTTACAAGGCGGCGGCCTTTGTCGGTACATGTGATGATGTGGAACTGATTCAGCTAAACTCCTTCGGATGTGGCCTTGATGCAGTAACCACAGACCAGGTGGAAGAAATCTGTAGGGAAAACAACAAGCTTTATACCGTTCTGAAGATTGACGAAGGCGCTAACCTGGGTGCGGCTAAAATCAGAATCCGTTCCCTGAAGGCTGCAATCGATGAACGTGAAAAGAACGAAGTGAAGGCAACTGCTTCTCAGAAACCATACGAAAGACTTCTGTTCACAGAAGAGATGAGAAAAGAGTATACCATTCTGGTACCACAGATGTCTCCGGTTCATTTTACATACATGGAAGAAGCCATGAAAGCCTGCGGCTATAATGCAGTGCTTCTGCCTCCGGTAGACAAGAATGCGGTAGAAGAAGGTCTGCGCTATATTAACAACGATGCATGTTATCCGACAATCGTAACCTTAGGACAGATTATTTCCGCTTTGAAATCCGGAGAATATGATCTGAACAAAACGGCAGTATTTATGTCTCAGACAGGCGGTCAGTGCCGTGCAAGTAACTACGTAGCATTGCTGCGTAAGGCGTTGAAAGACCTTGGCATGGAACAGGTTCCGGTTGTATCTGTTAACACCGCTGGTCTTGAAACCAACCCAGGCTTTAAAATCACGCCGAAGATGGGGATTCGTCTGGTGGTTGCATGTTTCTATGGAGATTTGATTATGCGTGTGCTTTATGCAACGCGTCCATATGAAAAGGTGCCTGGAACCTGTCAGGCAATTCTGGATAAGTGGCATGATAAGATTGTGCATAACTGCCTGCACTTCAATCCGGTGACCTATAAGAAGAATATGAAGGGCATTGTTGAGGACTTTGATGCAGTAGAAAGAACCGGCAAAAAGAAGCCAAAGGTTGGTGTTGTTGGTGAAATTCTTGTTAAGTATCATCCAAATGCCAATAACGATATCGTAGGCATCATCGAATCGGAAGGCGGGGAAGCAGTCGTTCTGGACATGATTGATTTCTTCTTATACGGTATGTACAACAAGAAATTCAACTATGAAGAACTGTCTGGTTCTTATAAATCTATGTTCACCAATACAATGGCAATCAAAGCCATCGAAGTATTGAGAAAGCCAATGAGAGCGGCTCTTCGTGAAAGTAAGCATTTCACAGAACCTGCGTATATCGAAGAAACTGTTGCTGCAGCACAGCAGGTAACTTCCATCGGTAACCAGTGTGGTGAAGGCTGGCTGCTAACCGGCGAAATGATTGAACTGGTACATAACGGCTGTGAAAACGTTGTCTGTCTGCAACCATTTGCCTGCCTGCCAAATCATGTAACAGGAAAGGGTATGATGAAAGCGGTGCGCAAGCTGAATCCAAAGGCTAATATCGTAGCAATCGACTATGACCCTGGTGCCAGCGATGTAAACCAGCTGAACAGAATCAAGCTGATGATGGCAACTGCTCACAAAAATATGGTTGAACGTGAAGAAACCTTGTAGTATACTATAAAAGTTGAAAATATTTTAGTTCATATTTAGAAAAATTTTGATAAAGATAAGGAGGTGTCTCCATGGGTAGACACGGTACAATTGCCGGAAGAAAAGCGGCACAGGACTCTAAGAGAGCAGCAATGTTCACTAAGTATGCAAAGGCTATTACAGTAGCAGCAAAAGACGGTGGAGATCCTGAATACAATGCAGGATTAAGAGTTGCAATCGAAAAGGCAAAGGCAATCTCTATGCCGAACGACAACATTCAGAGAGCGATCAAAAAAGGTACAGGCGAACTGGGTGGTGCAGCTTATGAAGAATTAACATTTGAAGGTTACGGTTTAGGCGGCGTAGCTGTTATCGTTGACTGTCTGACAGACAACAACAACAGAACTGCAGCATCCGTAAGATCCACTTTCGATAAGTACGGCGGTAACCTGGGTACTCCAGGCTGCGTATCCTACATGTTCTCCAGAAAGGGCGTTTTCGTAATCGAAAAGACTGATGAAATCGATGAAGATGAACTGATGGAAGCAATGTTAGAAGCTGGTGCTGAAGATATGGTTACAGAAGAAGATTGCTTCACAATCTACTCCGAACCAGACGTATACACAGAAGTATACCAGGCATTACAGGAAGCCGGTTATGAATTTGTAGAATCCGACATCGAAAAGGTTCCTTCCATGGAATCCGCTCCAAAGGATGAACACGACATCAAGAAGCTGAAGAAGATGATTGAAGTTCTGGAAGACAACGACGACGTGCAGAAAGTTCACACAAACTGCAGCATCGACCTGTACGAAGAGTAATTTATCATGACTTTAAAACCTCTTTATTTGATATGCGTATCAGATAGAGAGGTTTTTTATTGACATCAATGCAGTCGAGGC
>JAZUBY010000050.1:0-57269 GCA_045638885.1 Emergencia sp.
GCAGAAAGAGTAAAAGAACTGTTCAAATAGAGCAATAACCTAAAAACAGACGATAGAGATGTCGTCTGTTTTGCATTTTTTGACACTTGAAATTCGAACGAATGTTCGCTATAATGCTATTATGAAATACTAACGAAAGGAGATCCGGCAAATGACGCAGATGCAGAAGCAACGTACCTACATTGCCATCGACCTGAAGTCGTTCTATGCGTCGGTGGAATGCAGACAGAGAAAACTGAATCCCATGACCACCAACCTGGTGGTAGCTGACGGCGAGAGAACCACAAAGACCATCTGTTTAGCGGTGTCTCCTTCTCTTAAGGCTCATGGCATTTCCGGCAGAGCCAGACTCTTCGAAGTCGTTCAGAAGGTCAAAGAAGCCAATGCAGAGCGTGCAAATCGTGCACCTGGAGGAAAGTTTGTCGGAACATCCTGGGACGATGAAGAATTGAAGCGAAATCCGGACTTAGCCATTGGCTATATTACGGCGCCGCCACGAATGGCGTTGTATATGAAATACAGCACTGAGATTTATAATATCTATTTGAAGTATGTGGCACCGGAGGATATTCACGTCTATTCTATCGACGAGGTTTTTATGGATGTGACCGACTATTTGGACCTGTATAAAATGACCGCTCACGAGCTGGCTATGCATATGATTCAGGATGTGCTGCAACAGACCGGGATTACGGCCACAGCAGGTATCGGGACCAATCTGTATTTAGCGAAAATTGCCATGGATATCGTAGCAAAGCACATTCCGGCGGATAAAGACGGTGTTCGCATCGCGGAGTTGGATGAGATGTCCTATCGCAGGCTTCTTTGGGATCATCGCCCTTTGACGGATTTTTGGCGTGTGGGTAAAGGTTATGCCAGGAAGCTGCAGAAACACGGTCTCTATACCATGGGAGATATTGCCCGTTGTTCTTTGGGCGGTCCAAAAGATTTCTATAACGAAAATCTGCTGTACAAGCTTTTTGGTATCAATGCGGAACTTCTGATTGACCATGCCTGGGGCTGGGAACCCGTAACGATGAAAGATATCAAAGCCTATAAGCCTGCGGCCAAGGGCATGGGTTCAGGTCAGGTGCTGCAGGATCCTTATGATGCAAAAGCAGCCAGACTGGTAGTTCATGAAATGATTGATATGATTGCCTTGGATCTGGTCTCCAAAGGAATTGTAACCGATCAGATTGTTTTGACTGTTGGCTATGATATTGAAAATCTGACCAACCCAGATATTCGAAAAAAATATAAAGGCGAAATTGTAACAGACTTTTACGGCAGACAGGTTCCAAAACATGCTCACGGAACAGTGAATCTGCCACAGAAAACATCCTCCTCTAAAACTCTGACCGATGCTGTATTGGAACTTTATGATCGGATTATCAATCCAAATCTTTTGGTGCGCCGTATCAATTTTGCAGTAAATCGTCTTGTGTCGGAAGAAGAGGCGGCAAAAGAAGCGGCAGAGCCGAAACAGCTGGATTTGTTTACTACGTTGGCACCGGAACCGGTGAAAGCAGAGCAAGACGAAGCTGCATTGGAAAAGGAAAAACAGTTGCAGCAGGCTATGCTTGGCATTAAATCTAAATTTGGAAAGAACGCCGTAGTGAAAGCCATGAACCTGGAAGAAGGCGCTACTGCGATGCAGCGAAACAAGCAGATTGGAGGACACAAGGCATGACGACAGACAAGACACAGAACAGTCCATACGAGGACATCATCCATCTGCCACATCACGTTTCCGTTCGGCATTCCCAGATGCCCCTTCGCGACCGGGCAGCCCAGTTTGCACCTTTTGCAGCTCTGACGGGCCACGAAGAAGCTGTCAAAGAAACAGCCCGCCTCACCGATTGCAAGATCGAGCTGGACGAGAACGAAATACAGCTTTTGGACCAGAAACTGCAGTATTTGCGTGACCATTTGGCGAACCGTCCGGCTGTCATCATTACACATTTTGTGCCTGATCTGCGGAAGGCTGGCGGCAGATATCTTGAACAAGAAGGGATTGTAAAGAAAATCAAAGAATACGACCATCTCATTATCATGGAAGATGGAACGGAAATCCCTATAACAAATATTTTACAAATAAAATTTAAGGCTGAAGAATAATTCTCAGCCTTATTTCTTTCTTAAAAAAAATTACCAAACAACTCTTGACCTTGGTATAGTACTAAGGTTTATACTGTATCTTATAAAAGGGGATTACATATAGAAGATTGAGGTAAAAAATGAAACTGAAATTGAGAACAAAAATTTCATACGGTATCGGAGGGCTGGCAGATAACGCGTTGTTTATGCTGATTGAAACATTCCTGTTATTCTATTTAACTACAGTTGCAGGAATCAAACCGGCGACAGCAGGCACCATTCTGGCAGTAGGTTGCCTTTGGGAAGCCTTTTGCGGTCCAATCAGTGGATTCTTATCTGACCATATGGAATCTAAATACGGAAAACGCAAGCCATTCTTGCTGGTTGCAGCGGTACCGACAGCAATCGTTACTACTTTGCTTTTTACCAATATTGAGATGGACGACACGATGAAGGTTCTGTACTATGGCCTTCTGACTCTGCTTTTCTGGTGGTGCTTTGCCATTTTCTTTGTGCCATATGTAACTTGGGGTAGCGATCTGACGGAGGACTACAATGAAAGAACCGTGCTTAGATCCTACGCTTACGTATTTAATCAAATCGGTAAGTTCCTGGGCACTGTTATGCCAACCGTTTTAGTGGCTGCATTGACTGGCATCGGTCTTAGCGTTGCCACATCCTGGTCTGCGGTAGGTCTCATCGTCGGCATTTTCAGTGGTGCGGCATTGCTCATCTGTGCATTGACCATCAAGGAAACTGACAATCCGGACTTTGTTAAAAATCCAAATGCACCGAAGATTCTGACTCTGTCCAGACTCAAGGAAATGTTCGCAGGTTATTTCAGCATCATCAAACTGAAGCCGATTCGATACATCATCGGTGCAAGTCTACTCTACTTAATTGTGAATACCATCTTCATGTCTGACATGATTTATTTCTATACGTATAACATGGGCATGACGGCCTTGGAGATTTCTGCTGTGACTTTCTTCATGACGGCATTGGGCATTGCATTTACACCTTTTGTTGCAAAGCTGGCAGAAGCTACTGACAAAAAGATGGCCTTTATCATCGGCCTGGTGATTGCAGGAACTGTCCAGTGTATCGGTACATGGTTCCCAATCGATGCATCCTGGTCTATCTGGGTTATGGGCTTCTTCTTTACTATCGGTAATACATGTTACTGGCAGCTGATGCCGGCCATGATTTATGATGTATGTGAGGTGGATGAACTGGCCAGCGGCAAGAAACGTTCTGGCGAAGTGGTATCCTTGCAGGCCTTGTCTGAATCTGTTTCAGCTGCAGCAGGCGTGCAGATTCTGGGAATCATTCTGCAGTTGGCAGGATTCAGTGATACGGCAGCTGTTCAATCGGGACTGGCGCTTGCATGGATTAACAACAGCTACTCCTGGATTCCAGGTTTGTTAACATTGGTTGTTGCTGTTATCTTGTGGCGTTATCCAATCAATAGAAAAAATTATCAGCGTATTATAGAAGGTGTCGAAAAACGACGTCGTGGAGAAGAAGTTGACCTCAGCGCTTATCGTGACATCTTTTAAAACCGCATAATTCAGTACAATAAAATATAAAAGCTAACGAAAGTGAGCATCAGCAAAGACCTTTTCCTACATAACAACAACCTACCCTTTGCAGATGCTCATTTTTTATGGTAGAATAAATTAGTTAAGAAGAAATCGACAGAATGGAGGACAAAACCTTGAAATACATTGCAATGAACATTGAAACATCATCCGCTGGTATCGAAGCGTTAATCACTTCTCTGATGGAAGTAGGGATTACTGATGTAGTGGTAGAAGATCCTAGAGATTTTGAAGAATTGATGGATAAGAAACAGTCCTATGATTGGGACTACGTAGATGAAGAACTGGTTGCATCCATGAGTGAAGTGCCAAAGGTAACCATCTACTTAGAAGATACAGAAGAAAATCGTAAACAGATTCACAACGTGGAAGCGATTATCGAAAATCTGAAATCCGCAGTAGCAAGTGGTCTCTATGGGAAAGATACAGACTTTGGTGCACTGACACTGGATGTGAAATTTGACGACGACACAGAATGGAAAGATAAGTGGAAAGAATTCTTCAAACCTGCAAGAATTTCTGATAACATCGTGGTAAAACCAACTTGGGAAACTTACGACAATGTGGATGGCTACAAGGTTATCGAAATCGACCCGGGCATGGCATTCGGTACAGGTACTCACGAAACAACTTCTCTTTGCGTGAAGATGCTGGACAAGTATCAGAAACCATCTGACAACGTATTGGACGTAGGCTGTGGCAGCGGTATTCTGTCCATCGCAGCAGCGCTTTTAGGTGCAAAGGATGTTCTGGGCGTAGATATTGATCCGATTGCTGTAGAAGTTGCGGTAGAAAATCTGGAGCTGAACAAGGTAAATGACGTAGCAAGAGCCCAGTTCGGCGACCTGACAAAGGGTGTAGACTACAAGGCAAACGTAGTCGTAGCGAACCTGATGGCGGACCTGGTTATGATGCTGGCTAATGATGTAGCAAAGCATATGGAACCAAACGGATACTTTATTTCTTCCGGTATCCTGGTAGAAAAAGAAGAAATCGTTGCAAATCACCTGAGAGAACAGGGGTTTGAAATCGTAGAAATCAAAGAAGACGGTTTATGGTGTGCCATTGTGGCAACCATCTAACCACCAGAAGGGGAGGACGAAAGATTGGCAAGAGGACATAGTAGAAATAAATATGATGTGGTTTTCGCATTGTTTTCCCTGGTATTAGGTATGCTGATGGGCTGGCTGGCTTATGACTTAGGCGGCAGCGGCGTCATTGGTGCAATCATCGCCAACTGGGGGCTTTGGATCTTCACATCCGATCTGCTGGCATACCATTCCCAAAGCGGACTTGGTGCAGCACTGAATACTTTCCTGTATTTTGCAGGGGTGGTGCTGGCTTACTATACACACTTTTCACTGGCAGGTGGTGCAATCGGCGTAGGTACATTTATCAGACCGCTGATTCTGGCGGCTATTGGCGCATTGCTGGGATTTCTGACCTGGCATGCAGGGGCAAGAGAATGGCTGGGGGCAATCTGTGCAGCAGTACCAATTTCCCTGCTCATTGCAGAAGGCTATCCGATTTACCACAGCAGATCCATGTCACTGGCATTTGATATCATTTGTGCGATTATATTGTATCTGCTTCTTTGCAACGGTAAAGTACAGCGCTTGATGGCATTGCCGTTCATTATCATTTTTGTTGTCGCACTGGTGTATTTTGATGCCTTTGCGAGAATTTTTGGAGGATGGATCTAAATGAGACTCTTTACAGACGCAGCCAATATTGGCGACAAATACATCAAAATCACAGACAAAGGTGACATCAAGCACATGATTAAAGTTATGCGCCTTGAAGAAGGCGATAGTGTTGACGTATCCGACTCTATGGAGTGGGAATACAAGACGGAAATTGTCAGCATTGATGCAGATGAAGTGCTTCTTTCCATCGTGGATAAGCAGAAGTTTGCCCGTGAACCGGAAACACGTGTAACCTTATTCCAGGGTGTACCGAAGGCAGGTAAGATGGAAACTATCATTCAGAAATGCGTGGAATTAGGCGTTTATGCCATCGTCCCTGTTTTTATGGAAAGAACGGTAGTTGTAGAAAAGGGAAACTTCGGCAAGAAGCTGGACCGCTGGCAGAAAATCAGTGACGAAGCTGTAAAGCAATGCAAGCGTGGCGTGATTCCACAGATTGAAGAACAGTGCAGCTTCAAGGAAATGTTACCGCAGCTGGAAGACTTTGATCTGATTTTATTCCCATATGAAAATGAAACAGGCTACTCTATCAAAGACTGTCTCAGAAACATTCCGGCAGATCAGAAGCCAGAGACTGTTGCCATCGTCATTGGACCGGAAGGCGGATTCTCTGACAAAGAAGCAGCGTTGATGGATGAAGCAGGAGCAGCCCGCGTCACATTGGGAAAGACGATTTTGAGAACAGAAACCGCAGGCATGGCAGCACTTGCCATGACCATGTACGAATTAGAATTATAAACAAAAGAGGAAAAGAGATTTATGAAAATAGCATTTCATACACTGGGATGCAAAGTAAACCAGTACGAAACCGAGGCTATGAAAGAGCAGTTTACAGCTGCCGGTCACGAGATCGTCGGAGAAGAAGACTTTGCAGATGCTTACGTGATCAATACCTGTACGGTAACACACATGGCAGATCGTAAATCCAGGCAGTATATCCGAAAGATGAAGCGGGTGAATCCGGAAGCCATCGTGGCTGTGACCGGATGTTATGCGCAGGTAAGCCCGGAGGAAGTGCGACAGGTAGAAGGTGTTAACGTAGTAGCAGGTACTGGAGAAAAGCAAAATCTGCTTCGTTATATCGAAGAATATCATCTGGAGCGTCAGCCACAGTGTCATATCAAAGCATATGAAGATTTGACTGAGTACATTTCCGATGGAATTATCACGTCTATGGAAACCCGTACCCGTGCTTACATCAAGATTCAGGAAGGCTGTAACAGATTCTGTTCCTATTGCATTATTCCATATGCCAGAGGGAAGGTGAGAAGCCGTAATCTGGATGAAATCATTGAAGAAGCAAAAGGCCTGATTGCAGGAGGTTTCAAGGAAATCATTCTGACGGGTATCAATACAGCTTTATATGGAGAGGATTTAGGATACGGCGGTATCGAGCCGCTGATTCGACAGCTGGATGCACTGGAAGGCGACTTCCGCATCCGTTTAAGCTCCCTGGAACCTACGGTTATCAATGCGGAGTATGTGAAGGGGCTTCTGCAATATAAGAAACTTTGTCCGCATTTACATTTGTCCATTCAGAGTGGTGCTGACAATGTGCTAAAGCTGATGAACCGAAAGTACGACAGACAGGAATATCTGGATATCGTCAAAGTCCTGAAGGAACACGATCCCCTCTATGGTATTACTACTGATATCATTTCCGGATTCCCGGGTGAGACAGATGAAGACTTTGCCGACAGTTTAGATATTATCGACAGAGTGGGCTTTTGTAAGGTCCACGCCTTTAAATACTCTGTGCGAAAAGGCACGCCTGCCGAAAAGATGAAGCAGGTGCCGGGACCAGTCAAAAACGCCAGAGCAGCTTTGTTAGGTGCAAAGGCAGAAGAAGATGCATTGCGCTTTTATGACCTTTGTCAGGGCGCGGTGAGAAGAGTTTTGTTTGAAGAAACGGCAGGAGACGGTTTGATTACCGGCTACACCGACAACTACATCAAAACTTATGTCCCTGGGGATGAAAGTATGTTAAACCAGTTTTACGACGTAAAGCTTGTAGATAGGTTTAAAGATGGAATGAAAGGAGAACTTGCAAATGGCTGATTGTATTTTTTGTATGATTGGTAATCATGATATTCCATCCAACATTGCTTACGAAGATGATCAAATCATCGCATTCCACGATTTGGAACCACAGGCACCAGTTCACGTACTGGTAATTCCAAAGAAGCACATCTGTTGTCTGGATTGTGTTGCGGAAGAAGATAAGGCACTGATGGGTCATATCATGTTCAAGATTCACGAAATTGCTGCGGAGCTGGGACTGGAAAACGGTTACAGAGTCGTATGCAACAATGGCGAAGATGCCTTCCAGACAGTGAAGCATCTCCACTTCCACATTCTCGGAAAGAGAAAGATGACTTGGCCACCAGGCTAAACATCAACCAGGCAGTTTGTCTAAGGGCAGGCTGCCTTTTTATTTTCCTTGTAAATTTCTCGGAATTTTCTGAAATTTACCCTTGACTTTCCTGCTGGGAATGCTATACTTTACTCAAGAAAAGCGGTAAAACGTTTTTTTAGAGACACATGTTAGAAATAAGTTCCAGTTTTTAGTTTAACGAGAGAAAGAGGTGAGTCCGCCAGAAGTGTTTAGCCTAGTACAGAGAGAAGTACCGGCTGCAAAGTAGAAACTGATATTTTATAAAGTGAAAGCTTAGAGAGAGAAGTGACTAAGGCGGAAACTTTGTGAGGGAAGAAATATCAGTTCAGCAGCCGGTACTTTATTTTTTGCGTAATTTTTTTATCAAAAACTTTTTGCATTTTTGGCAAAAAATGTCCTTGCCTTATTTTTGCAAAAATAGTATAATAGTTCCGTTATAGGCTTAAGACTGCCCACTGCTATAGATTCAAGTTGGTCAGGAGGTGAATTGGAATATGGCACAGGTAATTGTTAGAGAAAACGAATCCTTAGAGTCCGCTCTGAAGAGATTCAAGAGATCTTGCGCAAGAGACGGCGTAATGAGCGAACTGAGAAAGAGAGAACATTACGAAAAACCAAGCGTAAAGAGAAAGAAGAAGTCTGAAGCTGCTAGAAAAAAGGCTAAGAAGTACTAAGTCATTTAGGATCGAGGTGAGTGAATAAATGGCACTAAAAGAACAATTAATGGCTGATTTCAAAGAAGCGATGAAAGCACGCGATGAAATCGCTAAAAATACAATCAATCTGGCTCGTGCGGCTGTAAAGCAGTATGAGGTGGATAACAGAGAAGAACTAGACGACGCAGGCATTATTGCAATTTTATCCAAGCAGGTAAAAATGCGTAAGGATGCCCTCGCTGATTTTGAAAAAGCTGGAAGAGCAGATCTTGCTGAAGCATATAACAAAGAAATTGAAATTTTAACAAAGTACTTACCGGAACAGTTATCTAAAGAAAAACTGCAGGTAATCGTTCAGGAAACTGCAGCTGCACTTGGTATCGAAGGCGGCAAGCAGAATATGGGTAAACTGATGGGTCCAGTAATGGGCAAGGTCAAAGGCCTTGCGGACGGCAACCTGGTAAAGGAAGTCGTTATGGAATTCCTGGGATAATTTCAATATGAAAACGGACAACCTGGTGTTAACACCAGGTTGTTTTTAGTTTTTGCATACTCTTCCTTTCGTTGGCATATACTGCAACATGAAAATCTTAAACGAAATGACTTTTGATTTTGACATCACAGGACCCAAGATTATTGCATCGTCAAAAGCCGCGGTTGTTGACAACATTACAAAAGTGATACTAATCAGCGACGAATCGGTGACTGTGGAGACTGGCCGGTTCTATGTTACAGTAAAAGGCAGAGGCTTTGTCATTGGTGAAATCCGGGAAGGCAGGTTAGAACTTGAGGGGAACATCGAGGGAATCGAATTTTATCAGACACTGGGTGCGGATCCGCATTGATGGATATCGGCCAGAGAGACTTCTCAGTCGTGCCTTGGAGAAGAATTTGATACTTCACAATGTGACCTGCCACGATGAGACGGAAATTTACTGCACACTCAGTGTTGCAGACTATAAAAAGCTAAAGAATCTGGCGGGTTTGGGGTATCGCCTGACAATCATCAAAGAAGGCGGCACACGACCCGGGCTGAAAAAGTTACGAATGAACAAACTAATGCTTTGCGGTATTATTTTGTTCATTCTTTTTTATCTGCTACAGTTCTCGTTTATCCGGGAAATCAATGTTCTGGGCTGTGAGACTATTCCGGAGGATGAACTGCGAGGTGTTCTGAAAGAAGAAGGCCTCTACGAGGGATGTTTGAAGACCTTTGATTGTGATGGCATTGAGCGGAAGCTCTTTGATTTATACGATCAGATCGTCTGGGCAAAAGTTGCTTATCAGGGAAGCTTTGTTCAGGTGGAAATTGTAGAAGGAAAGCTGCAACAGGAGAAAATATTGAACCGAACACAGCCGTGTCATTTGATTGCAGAACAGGACTGCTATATTGAAACAATCAGAACTTTCAAGGGGCGTGCAAAGGTAGAAAAAGGAGAATTTGTACGAAAAGGGGGCATACTGATATCGGGAGAAGTACCCATTGAGCACCCGTCATATCCCATCGACAAAGATGCACCGAAAGCCCATTATGTCCATGCCGAAGGGGAGGTAACTGCCCGGGTGCCATACTATTATTCTGTTTATGTGGAAACAGGCACTACCGAAGCACAGCAAAAGGCAGAAATACGCAGGTGGATGAAGAAAAATATCCCTGAAAAGGCTGAAATTTTAAATAAAGACTTTCATTTTGAGCAGAAAAAAAATATAATAAAACTATATGGAATGATAGAAACCCGGCAACCAGTCGGGATAGAAAAGGAGATCAATATTGACAAAGGACAAAGTACAGGAGATGAGAAAAATGCAGATTGAGGATGACGTGGACCGCATCGAATTGTTCGGCATCATGGACAGTCATCTCAATCTGATTGAAGAACATACAGGTGTGGAAATTTTCCAGAGAGACGATGGGCTGCTGCTACGTGGAGAAAAACAGGAACTGGCAGAAGGCATACTGCAGGAACTGATGGAAGTACTCCGCATCGGAGAAAAACTGGACACCCAAAAGGTTAACTACATCATCAGCCTGAAGGAACAGGGACTCTCTTACAAAGAAAACAATGTGAATCGTGACATCATCTGTTTCACTTGCAAGGGAAAGCCAATCAAACCAAAGACCATTGGTCAGAAGGCGTACGTCAACGCCATCCGCAAGAAAGACGTGGTATTTGGCATTGGACCTGCCGGCACAGGGAAAACCTATATCGCTGTTGCCATGGCTGTCAATGCGTTCAAGAACAAAGAAGTGCAAAAAATCATTCTGGCAAGACCGGCCGTGGAAGCGGGAGAAAGACTGGGCTTCCTGCCTGGTGATCTGCAGGAAAAGGTGGACCCATACCTGAGACCGCTGTACGATGCACTCTTTGACATTTTAGGAAGAGATAATGCGGCGAGACTTCGTGAAAAAGAAGTCATTGAAGTGGTGCCGCTGGCATACATGAGAGGCCGTACGTTAGACAACGCTTTTATCATCTTGGATGAGGCGCAGAACACGACAAGGGAACAGATGAAGATGTTCCTGACACGTATGGGTTTTGGTTCCAAAGTAGTCATTACCGGGGACGTAACCCAGGTAGACCTGCCAAGAGGAAAGAAGAGCGGTCTGGTGGAAGCAGAGAAAGTGCTGAAACATGTAAAAGATATCGACTTCTGCTACTTGAGAGATGTGGACGTTGTGAGACACGAACTGGTAAAACAGATTATCAATGCTTACGACCAGTACTATAGACACAATCCGGAAGAAATTGAGGAATAAACGTATGTATATCTATTTTGAAGAGGGCCAGCAGGTCACAGAAGAAATCTTAAATACGATGGAAGCGGCAGCAAAGTACTGCCTGGAGCTGGAAGGCATCGACGAAGAAAGAACAGAAATCAGCGTAACTTTTGTAGAAGCAGAAGAAATCCGTGAGTTAAACAGAGATTACAGAGACAACGATAAGGTAACTGATGTTCTGTCTTTCCCGCAGTTCGATGACTTAAACGATATCCCTGACTTTGGTGAAATTTGTCTGGGCGATGTTGTTATCTGCAAAGACAGAGCAGCAGAACAGGCAGAAGAGTTCGGCCACAGTTTTGAGAGAGAAATCATTTATCTTTTCACCCACAGCATTCTTCACCTTCTGGGCTACGACCACATGGAAGAGGAAGAAAAGAAAGAAATGCGTGCAAGAGAAGAAGAAGTCATGACCCACTTAGGCATTGAAAGGAAATAAGCTATGATGAAATCAGGATTTATCGGCATTATCGGCCGTCCAAACGTGGGTAAGTCCACATTGTTAAACAGCATTCTGGGAGAAAAGATTGCCATTACAACGGACAAGCCTCAGACAACAAGAAACAGCATCCGCGGCATCTATACACGTTTTGATGAAGATGGTGGCGGTACCCAGATGGTGTTCATTGATACACCGGGTATCCACAAAGCGAGAAACAAGCTGGGTGCAGCCATGACAGATATGGCAGTCAACACATTCAAGGAAGTTGATGTGATTCTCTTCCTGGTTGACGGCAGCATCAAAAAAGGTCCTGGCGACCGCTACATTATGGAAATGATCAAAGATCTGGATACACCAAAGATTCTGGTCATCAACAAGATTGACACCATGAAGCCGGAAGAATACAAGGAAATCTTTGATGAATACGATGAGCTGAACGTATTCGACGGCATCTTTGGCACATCTGCCTTAGAAGGCATTAACGTTGGCGATTTACTGAATAAGATTGAAGGATACCTGGAAGAAGGTCCAATGTTTTTCCCGGAAGATATGGTAACAGACCATCCGGAACGTTTTATCGTCAGCGAAATTATTCGTGAAAAGGTGCTGAATTATCTGCAGGACGAAGTGCCTCACGGTGTAGCAATCGAAATTGAAAGCTACAAAGAAGAACCGAATATTACCCGCATCGGTGCCGTGATTTACTGTGAAAGAAAGTCTCACAAAGGCATCATTATCGGCAAACAGGGTAAGAAGCTGAAGGGCATCGGCAAGAGCGCGAGACTGGAAATCGAAGCACTGCTGGGTACAAAGGTATTCCTGGAGCTTTGGGTAAAGATCAAAGAAAACTGGAGAGACAGCGACTTTGCACTGTCCAATTTTGGATATAAGGAATAATCTATGCACATCAACTCAGAAGGTATTGTATTCAGACAGGTGAAGATTGGCGGCGGCCGGAAAATGATTCACCTGTTTACAAAGAAATATGGGAAAACCAGTGCAGGAAGCAGCATCGCAGAGAAATCCAGAACCAAATCGGCGATGGCAACCCAGCTCTTTACTTACAGCAACTATGAGATTTTTAAGAGTAAAGATTATTACAACATCAATAGCGGCGAAGTAAAGAAGACCTACTACAAAATTGCCGAAGATGTAGATAAGTACATGCAGGCCTCGTTTGTGCTGGAGCTGACAGAAAAGATGCTTCCCGATGAGATGCCGCAACCTCGGCTTTTCAACCTTTTGATTGATTTTTTCGCAGAAATGGAAAAGAGAGAAAAGAAGCACGAGACACTGGTACTGGCCTATGAAGTGAAGGCTTTATCACTACTGGGAACCTATCCTCAGCTGGATCAGTGTGGCTGTTGCGGAAGCCGGGAAACCCTGACCCATTTCAGCATAAAAGATGGTGGCATGATTTGTGGGAATTGCGCAAATAAAGCCAATGATACATTGATTTATCAAACAAAATTTGATATAGTTAATATATTAAAGTATTTTTTGAAAACACCCCTGCACGCCTTTGAAAAAATAGCTTTGGATGAGGCTACGGCAAAGGATTTGCAAGGTATTTTAAGAAATTACATGTCCTACTATTTGGATATTGGGACGTTGAAAAGCGAAAGTTTTTTAAAAGAGATTTTTTAGGAGGTACAACATGGAAATTACTTTAGAAAAAATTGAATTAGTAAAAGACAGAACAGGTGTAACTTATAAAGAAGCAAAGGATGCTTTAGAAGCTGCAAACGGTAACGTTGTGGATGCAATTATTGCAATTGAAGAAACAGTTGACGAAAAAGCTACAAAGAAAATCGGTGCACAGGGTGAAGAACTGATTGCTAAGATGAAGGAAGCTGTAAAGAAGGGCAATGTTTCCAGAATCTTAGTAAAGAAGGAAGATGAAGTGCTGATTAACATTCCTCTGAACGTAGGCCTGTTAGGTACTGTTGTTGCTCCATGGGGCATGATCGCAGGCGTTGTTGCAGCATTTGGCTTCAAGTGCACAATTGAATTCGTAAAAACTGATGGATCCGTTGTAGACCTGACAGACAAGGCTGTTGGCTACTACGAAGAAGCAAAGGAAAAGGGTACAGAAATGTATGCGGATCTGAAGGAAAAGGCACCAGGCTATTACGAAGAATTCAAGGAAAAGAGCGGCGAAGCTTTTGAGAAGGCAATGGACGCTGCAAAAGATATGAAGGATAAGCTGAAGAAAGAAGTAGACGATTTAGATATCGAATGCATCAATCTTTGCGACAAAGACTGCGAAGAATGTACAGAACCTTGTGAAGACAGATGTGATGACTGCAAGTTTGACGAATGTCACCCGGTAGAAAAAGAAGAAGAATAAGATTTGACAATAATATTTAGAATGGAAGGTATAGTAGAAAATGAGTAAAGTAACAATGGAAAAAATCGTTGCACTGGCAAAGAACAGAGGATTTGTTTATCCAGGCTCCGAAATTTATGGTGGATTGGCTAACACTTGGGATTACGGTCCTCTGGGTGTAGAGTTCAAGAACAACGTAAAGAAAGCATGGTGGAAAAAATTCGTTCAGGAATCCAAGTACAACGTTGGTTTAGACGCTGCAATCCTGATGAACCCAAGAACATGGGAAGCTTCCGGTCACGTTGGCGGCTTCGCAGATCCACTGATTGACTGTAAAGAGTGTCAGTCCAGATTCAGAGCTGACAAGTTGATTGAAGAATACATGCAGGAACAGGGCATGGAAGTTGTACCTGTTGACGGCTGGTCCAACGAAAAGTTAGAAGGATACATCGCTGAAAACGGCATTAAGTGCCCAGACTGTGGTAAATCCAACTTCACAAGCATCAGACAGTTCAACCTGATGTTCAAGACTTTCCAGGGCGTAACAGAAGATTCCAAGGCTGAAATCTACTTAAGACCAGAAACTGCACAGGGTATCTTTGTAAACTTCAAGAACGTACAGAGAACATCCAGAAAGAAGATTCCGTTTGGTATCGCACAGATTGGTAAGTCTTTCAGAAACGAAATCACGCCAGGTAACTTCACATTCAGAACAAGACAATTCGAACAGATGGAATTAGAATTCTTCTGCAAGCCTGGTACTGACTTAGAATGGTTCGAATACTGGAAGGAATACTGCGTAAACTTCCTGAGATCTCTGAACATGAACATGGAAAACATCAGAACAAGAGACCACGAAAAGGAAGAATTATCCCACTACAGTAACGCAACAACTGACTTAGAATACTTATTCCCATTCGGTTGGGGTGAATTATGGGGTATCGCTGACAGAACAGACTTCGACCTGAAGCAGCACAGTGATTTCTCTGGTGAAGCGATGGTTTATGTTGACCCTGTAACAAACGAAAAGTATATCCCATACTGCATCGAACCATCCCTGGGCGCAGACAGAGTTGCTCTGGCGTTCTTAGTAGATGCGTACACAGAAGAAACTTTAACTGATGGCAACGGCAAGGAAGACACAAGAGTTGTGATGAAATTCCACCCTGCATTAGCACCTTTCAAGGCTGCTGTACTGCCTCTGGCAAAGAAGCTGGGTCCTGTTGCAGAACCAATCTTCGAAGAACTGTCCAAGTACTTCCCAGTTGATTATGACGAAGCGGGTTCCATCGGTAAGAGATACAGAAGAGAAGATGAAATTGGTACACCATTCTGCATCTGTGTAGACTTTGAAACAGAAGAAGATGGTTGCGTAACAATCAGAGACAGAGATACTATGGAACAGGTTAGATTACCTATTTCCGAAGTGAGAGCATACATCGAAGAAAGAATGGTATTTTAAGGAGCGCAAAAATGCAAAAATTGGTTTATTCCTTTAACGAAGGTTCTAAAGATATGAGAAACCTTCTGGGCGGTAAGGGGGCGAACCTGGCTGAGATGACAAAGATTGGCCTGCGCGTGCCTTTTGGCTTTATCGTCACAACAGATGCATGTAAAGCTTATCATGCAGATGGAGGAGAACTGAGCGAAGCGTTAAAAACTGAAATCGCAAACCAATTAGAAGTGCTGGAAACTGTAGCCGGTAAGAAATTCGGAGACAAGGAGAATCCACTCCTTGTCTCTGTTCGTTCTGGGGCACCTGTTTCCATGCCGGGTATGATGGATACAGTTTTAAACTTAGGATTAAACGATGAGACAACAGAAGGATTGGCAGCTTTGACCGATAATCCGGATTTCGCTTACGACAGCTATCGCAGATTCATCCAGATGTTTGGAGATGTAGTTCTGGGCATCTCTAAAAGCCGCTTTGATGAAATTTCCAGACAGCTGCAGGGTGCAGACCAGAAGGAAATTATTTCTGCGTACAAAGCTTTGATTGTAGAAGAAAGAGGCAGAAGACTGCCACAGGATCCAAGAGAGCAGCTTATGGAGGCTGTTGAGGCTGTGTTCCGTTCCTGGAATAACGAAAGAGCGATTTTGTATCGTCAGCTTAACGATATTCCTGATGATCTGGGAACTGCAGTTACAGTGCAGGCCATGGTGTTTGGTAATATGGGCGAAACCTCCGGTTCCGGGGTTGCCTTCTCCAGAAATCCTGCAAACGGTACAAAGGAACTCTTCGGAGAATTCCTGATTAATGCCCAGGGTGAGGACATTGTTGCCGGCATTCGTACGCCGCTGCAGATTGCTGAAATGGAAGAACGTTTTCCAAGTGTATATCAGGATTTCCAGCGAATTGCGGAAGTATTGGAACAACATTATAAAGACATGCAGGATATGGAGTTTACCATCGAAAATAATAAACTCTACATGCTGCAGACAAGAGCAGCAAAACGTACTGCAGAATGCGCTGTCCGTACGGCCGTAGATATGGTAAATGAAGGGCTGATTTCCAAGGAAACAGCTGTAGCCCGCATGGATGTGGGACAGATTGACCAGCTGATGCACCCGGCTTTTGACCATGAAGCAGAATCCAAAGCGAAGATTTTGGCAAAGGGTCTGCCGGCATCTCCAGGTGCAGCATCCGGAAAGATTTATTTTGATGCGAAAGATGCTGTTGCAGCATCTGAAAAAGGTATCAAGGCTATCTTAGTACGTCAGGAAACTTCTCCGGAAGATTTGGCTGGTATGGCAGTGGCTACAGGTATCCTGACTGCGAGAGGTGGCATGACTTCCCATGCAGCCGTGGTAGCAAGAGGCATGGGTAAGTGCTGTATTTCCGGCTGTAGTGAAATACAAGTTGATGAAACGAAAAAGAAATTGACCATTGGCGATATTGTACTGGATGAAGGAGACAGTATCTCTTTAAACGGTACATTAGGCCATGTATACTTTGGCGAAGTGAAGAATGTGGAAACTGCCTTCTCTGAGGAATTTAATCAGATTATGGCATGGGCGGATGAAATTCGCATATTGAAAATCAGAACCAATGCAGACAATCCTAGAGATGCGAAACAGGCGCTGAAGTTCGGGGCAGAGGGAATCGGCCTTTGCAGAACAGAGCATATGTTTTTCCAGGAAGAGCGTATTCCGCTGATTCGTCAGATGATTATGGCAACATCGGAAGAAGCGCGTAGAGAAGCGCTGGACAAGCTGATGCCATTCCAAAAGGGCGACTTCAAAGAAATTTATGAAGTGATGGAGGACCTGCCTGTAACGATCAGATTGCTGGATCCGCCGCTTCATGAGTTCCTGCCGCAGACGGAAGAAGATACCAGAGCACTGGCTGCCTTGACCGGTATTTCTTATGAAGAACTGGCCCGCAGAGCAGAGGAACTGGAAGAGTTCAACCCGATGCTGGGACACAGAGGCTGCAGATTGGCTATTACTTATCCTGAGATTGCAGAAATGCAGACCAGAGCCATTATGGAGGCAGCCCTCGAAGTTTCTAAAGAAAAGAATATTGTGATTGTGCCGGAAATTATGATTCCGCTGGTTGGCATGGAGACAGAACTTGCAGAAGTAAAGAAGACCGTAATACAGGTAATTGAGGAATGTAAGAAGGCTTACGATACAGAAATTGATTACTTCATCGGTACTATGATTGAAGTGCCGAGAGCCGCTCTGACTGCAGGTGAAATTGCAAAGGAAGCAGAGTTTTTCTCCTTCGGTACCAACGATTTAACACAGATGACATTTGGGTTCTCCAGAGACGATACTGGAAACATCATCAGGGAGTACGTCGAAAAAGGTATCTTTGAAGAAGATCCATTCCAGACCATTGACCAGAAAGGTGTCGGTCAGCTGATGGAATTGGCTGTAAAGCAGGGAAAACAGACAAGACCAAACCTGAAACTGGGCATTTGCGGTGAGCATGGCGGTGATCCAAAGAGTATTGAATTCTGCCACAGAATCGGATTGCATTATGTTTCCTGTTCGCCTTACAGAGTGCCGGTTGCAAGACTTGCAGCTGCACAGGCAGCGATTAAAAGCGAACAATAATATTGCGTGAAAAAGCAGAGGATATCCTCTGCTTTTTTTATTGTAGCGTTGCAGGAATCTTTACTTTTTTCGTGGAAAAAGGTATACTAAAAATAACTATAATTTTAGGAGAAATGACAGAATGTACGATACAATTATGACCATGCTCATTGCGGCAATACCCATTATAGAACTGCGAGGCGCGATACCAATTGGTGTTGCTGCAGGACTGGATGTACCAACAGCACTGCTTGCATCCATTATTGGAAATATGCTTCCGGTACCGATTATCATCTTATTTGTAAGAAAAGTCTTTGCCTGGATGCGTGGTATCAGCGAAAGACTGAACCGTTTCGTTTGCAAGATGGAAGCAAAAGCAGCATCAAAGAAAGAAGTCATCGACAAGTATGAATGGTGGGGTCTGGTGATTTTGGTTGCCATTCCACTACCGGGGACTGGTGCCTGGACAGGTGCTTTGGTTGCAGCTATGCTGGACATGAGTCTGCGCCGTGCACTGCCGGCGGTGTTTACCGGGGTGATTATCGCGGGCATTATCGTAACTACCATCACGTATGGAGCAACTGTATTTTTATTCTAATTAATTCTTGAAAACGGAAGAATTAGAGCCCTTATTTCCACCTTTTGATAATGGAATGGATCTGACAGAGGGTATATACTATAGGTGTATAAAGGAGAGGAGGAACGTACATGTTAGGAATTGAAGGCTTCACTGCGGAGAGTTTGATGCCTGTGTTCTGGCTGGCAGTCGGCGTAATCTTTGCGGTCGCAGAAGCGCTTACCGTTGGTCTGGTAACTATCTGGTTTACAGGCGGTGCTGTAATTGCGCTGGTCGCTGCATTACTGGGCGTGGGAATTCCGGTACAGGTGGTGCTGTTCTTAGTCGTTTCTATCGCGTTACTTGTAACCACAAGGAAAATCTTTGTAAACAAGCTGAAAACAGGAACGACGAAGACCAATGTGGATGCTTTGGTCGGTGAAGAGGCAAAGGTTTTAACTACAATCAAACCTTTTGAACCGGGAAGCATTAAACTGAAGGGACAGGAATGGACTGCCATTGCGAAAGACGATACCCTGACGATCGCGTCAGGTGAAGTGGTAAAAGTTGTGGCTATAGAAGGGGTTAAGGCGGTTGTCAAACCCCAGGGAAAGTAAAGGAGATTGAAAATGGGACTAATTAAATTAATTATTATTCTGGCAGTGATTCTTCTGCTGGTTGCGCTGATTGTGACAAATATTCGTATTGTGCCACAGGCAAGAGCATATGTTATTGAGCGTTTAGGTGCATATAACGGCACATGGCAGGTAGGTTTACATTTTAAGCTTCCGTTAATCGATAAGGTAGCAAGAAAAGTATCCCTGAAGGAAAAGGTTATCGACTTCCCGCCACAGCCGGTTATTACAAAGGATAACGTAACCATGGAAATTGATACCGTAGTATATTTCCAGATTACAGATCCAAAGAGCTATACTTACGGCGTAGAAAGTCCAATGGATGCTATTGAAAACTTAACAGCGACTACACTGAGAAATATTATCGGTGATCTGGAACTGGACGGTACTTTAACAAGCCGTGAGCTGATTAACAGCAAGATGAGAATGGTTCTGGACGAAGCAACTGACCCATGGGGCATCAAAATCAACCGTGTAGAAGTAAAGAACATTACACCACCTAGAGATATTCAGATGGCTATGGAAAAGCAGATGCGTGCAGAACGTGAAAGAAGAGAAGCAATCCTACGTGCAGAAGGGGAAAAGAAGTCTGCAATCCTGATTGCAGAAGGTCAGAAAGAATCCATGATTCTGCAGGCAGAAGCAAACAAAGAATCGAAGATTCTGGAAGCTGAAGCAAAGAAAGAAGCTGCAATCCGTGAAGCTGAAGGGGAAGCAGAAGCAATCAGAATGGTACAGCAGGCGACAGCCGACGGTATCAAGATGCTGGTAGAATCCCAGCCAAACAAAGAAGTTATTGCCCTGCAGAGCTTAGAAGCTTTCGAAAAGGCAGCAGACGGACAGGCTACAAAGATTATCATTCCTTCCGACATTGCAAGCCTGGCAGGATTAGCAACATCTGTTGGTGAATTAATGAAAAGCGAATAATTACAACATTGTATAAAAAAAGAGACGGTTTGAAACCGTCTCTTTTCGTATGTTTACAGTTATTATTTACCCTGACGAAGAGCCACCTGTTCTCTGTAATCAACCAGATTCTTCTTCAGCAGGTTTGGTGTGTCCAGACCGTATGGACATTGTGCTTTGCACTGGCCGCATTCCAGACACTGGTCAATCAGTTCCATGTCTGCCTGGTGTGCTTCATCCATGTAGATGTTTACCGGCGCACGGCGAATCATCAGGGACATTCTTGCACAGTCGTTGATTTTGATGCCCACAGGACATGGCATGCAGTAACCGCAGCCTCTGCAGAATTCGCCACATAACTGCTCACGTTCAGATCTGATATAAGCTTTCATTTCTTCGTCCAGTTCCGGAGGATTGTTGTAACAATCGATGAACTGCTGCAACTCTTCCGGTCTCTGTACGCCCCAAATTGGCAGTACGTTTTCAAACTGATCCTGGAAAGCATAAGCAACTTCCGCTCTGGTAATCAGACCGCCGCTCATGGCTTTCATGGAGATGAAGCCCATGTCAGCTTCTTCGCACATGCGTACTAATTCTGCTTCTTCTTCTGTTGCCAGATAGCAGAATGGGAACTGCAGTGTTTCATAAAGGCCACTTTCGATGGCTTCTTTTGCCACTTCGACACGATGGTTGGTCAGACCGATGTGTCGGATTTTACCCTGTTCCTTTGCTTCCAGCATGGCTTCGTATAAGCCAGAGCCGTCACCAGGCTTTGGTACGAAAGGCAGGTTGTGGAACTGGTATAAATCCAGGTAATCTGTCTGCAGGTTCTTCAGTGTAGTTTCCAGGTGGGACCAGAAATCCTCTACAGAGTTACACATGGTCTTGCTGGCGATGTAAATCTTGTCGCGAAGGCCGCGGGCACATAAGGACTGGCCCAGTTTTTCTTCGCTGTCTGTATAGAATCTTGCTGTATCAAAGAAAGTAATGCCGCTTTCATAAGCCTGCATAATCAGTTTGTCGGCTTCTTCGAAAGAGATTCTCTGAATCGGCAGAGCGCCGAACCCGTTCTTAATGGTTTCGATGCCTGTTTTTCCTAATCTAACTGTTGTCATATTGAAATGCTCCTTTATTTGGATTATTAGTTCTTTAAGCTCTGCAGTGGTGCAGGAATACGTCCGCCACGATTAATCATCTTGGCTGGAGACTTTGTTCTCAGCGGCATTACCGGGCCGTAGCCTAACAGACCGCCGAAGTTCAGCTCTTCGCCTTCAGCAAGACCAATGGCAGGGATAGCTCTTACTGCTGTTGTCTTGGAGTTTACCATACCGATGGCAGCTTCGTCAGCGATGATCGCAGCAATGACTTCGCTTGGTGTGTCGCCAGGAATTACGATCATATCTAAACCTACGGAACAAACTGCAGTCATAGCTTCTAATTTTTCGATGGACAGGACGCCGTCTCTTGCTGCAGCAATCATGCCTGCGTCTTCACTGACAGGGATGAAAGCACCGGATAAACCGCCGACACTGGAAGATGCCATCACGCCGCCTTTTTTTACTGCGTCATTGAGCATTGCCAGGGCTGCTGTAGTACCGTGGGCACCGCACTGTTCCAGACCGATTTCTTCTAAGATGTGTGCAACGGAGTCGCCTACCGCTGGAGTTGGTGCCAGGGACAGGTCGATGATACCAAACTGTACGCCCAGCATGTTTGCCGCTTCTGTACCGATTAGCTGGCCGACTCTTGTAATTTTGAATGCCATCTTCTTGATGACCTCTGCCACTTCGTTCATGGAAGCCTCAGCTGGCATCTTTGATAACACGGAACGGACTACGCCAGGGCCGGAAACACCTACGGAAAGTACAGTATCTGCTTCGCTGACACCGTGGAACGCGCCTGCCATGAATGGATTGTCTTCTACCGCGTTGCAGAAAACAACCAGCTTTGCAGCACCGATGCACTGATTGTCAGCTGTCAGTTCAGCTGCTTCGCGGACTTTTTCGCCCATCAGCTTAACTGCATCCATATTGATGCCGGCTTTGGTGGAGCCTACGTTTACGGAAGAGCAAACCAGTTCTGTTTCAGCCAGTGCTCTTGGAATTGCATCGATTAATTCGCGGTCACCGGCACTGAAGCCTTTCTGCACCAGTGCGGAAAAACCGCCGATAAAGTTGACGCCAACTTCGTGGGCTGCTTTGTCCAGTACTTTTGCGTATTTTACAGGATCGCCACCGGAAACGCCAACCAGCATAGAAATCGGTGTTACGGAGATTCTCTTATTTACGATTGGAATACCGTATTTCTTTTCTAAGAATTCGCCGGTCGCAACCAGATCTTTTGCCTTTGTTGTAATTTTGTTGTATACCTTTTCGCAGGATTTATCGATGTCGCTATCTGCACAGTCAATCAGAGAAATCCCCATGGTAATGGTTCTAATGTCTAAGTTTTCGTCTTGAATCATGGTGATGGTTTCCATGATATCGTTCATGTTTAACATATCTGTCTACCTCCTTTTCTGTCTGCGCAAAATTAAATTCTGTGCATAGAATTGAAGATATTTTCGTGCATTACGTGAACCTTCATTTCAGGAACTTCTGCCTGAATTGCCGCCTGTAATTCATCAATTTGCTTGTTTGCTTCTTTGATGTCGATAATCATGATCATGCAGAAGAATTCTTCCAGAACGGACTGCGTTACTTCTACCACGTTTGCGTTAGATGCTGCACAAGCTGTGCTTACCTTTGCCAGGATACCAACGGTGTCTTTACCGATAACGGTTACAACTGCTCTTGCTGTGTCTTTCATGTCGATTACTCCTTTATCTCTATTCTATATTGATTGTTAAACAATAGATCATCTACCTTATATAATACATCTAAGTGAGGATAGGTTTCAAGAAAATACTGCTTGTTTTTTCCTTTGTGGCCAATTAGATTGGACATGGATTTGCGGCTGGCGAAGAAGTCAACTTTTGTTCTCTTTGACGGATCAAAGCTGGAGGCGGCCAACTGTTTTTCGATGCGTTCTTTGGCAATTTCACCTTCTACCAACTGTCGAAAAGCAGGATGATAGGTACCGCCGTTGATCTCGCTATCTTCGCCGTCATTAATCAGATCGGTACTCTTCAGCCCTACACGGATGATATTGATACCGGCATCGTCCAGAATTTTGTACATTTCCTTGGTTCTTTGAATCGCGTCCTCTTGTGTAAGAGGTGTGTATTCACCTCTTTTATATAGGTTGTAAAGCTCTGTGTCATTGATGACGATGGTCGGGTAAAGACGGGCGATGGCCGGAGCGATTTTGACCGTTTCCTTTGCCGAGTAGATGCAGGTTTCCAGGGTGTCGCAGGGAAGGCCAATCATCAGTTGGATGCCCAGCTCGAAACCGTAGTCTTTGATGAGCCTGCTGCTTTCATAGACAACTTTTGCGTTGTGGCCGCGACCGGCTTTAGCGAGAACATGGTCGTCCAGAGACTGGACACCTAACTCGATGGTATCTACGCTGTAAACCTTGAGGTTGTCCAAAATTTCTTTGTTGATGTAGTCCGGGCGGGTGGACATGTGAATCTTGTGGATGCGGCCTGCGTCTTTGTAGGCTTTTGCGATTTTCAGGTAGGCGGATTGCTCCTCCATGGGAATGCCCGTAAAGCTGCCGCCGAAGAATGCCACCTCGATGGTCTCGACGCCTCGCGGCTCCAGAGTGGAAAGCCAGGTCTCTATGGTGTTTTTTACATCTTCACCTGTTACTGCTGCCTGTCTTGCCGTAATCTTCTTTTGATTGCAGAAGATACAGTCGTTAGGACAGCCTTTGTGAGGGATGAAGATGGGAATGATTGCGTGTTTTTTCACTTGTCTTTTGCCTCCGTTGCTTCGATTATATAATCGACCCGATATCGGTCAGGGGATAGTCTTCAAACCAGATACATTTCAGGCCTCGCGACTCGATGAAGTTGCGGATTTGACCAAAATCCGGATGAGCAGACAGGTCGCCATTGAAAATCACCTCGTCGTCGATGCGTCCGCTACAGCCGCCGATGAACCCAGTGTCATAACCGGGCAGTAGCACATGGCCGGGTGAGACAAGAAGTACATCTAAATCGCTTGCATCAATGCATGCCTGTGCGATACCGCGGTCATAAGTAATAATAGATCGTTCATCTACGATGACAGTGCTACACTTGGCGTAGCCCTGGGGTACGTGGATTAGCTTCATGCCGGTAGAGCGGGCAGTCGACAGAAGCCGTGGTGTCGTAATCTTTAGATTGTGAATGAAATACTTTCCTGTGCAGGCTGCATTAAAGGCTGCCTCGGCAGGATAACCCATACCCAGCTCTTCTTTAGAAGCCTCCACCAAAGGAGCGGCGTGTCCAACGCCTAACCGGCACATAAATACGTCCGGATGGCAGGATATGGCCGGATCCACCAGATCCTCTGAAGAAATGAGCTCCAGGACATAACCTTTTCGCTGCAGGTAATCCTGCAATATTTTGTCTGCGTTTTTTGCAATGTATATCTTTTTCATGGGACTATTGTATCATAAAAAAATGTGATATACTATAATTTCGGGAGGCATAAGAAATATGAAAGAAAAAACACTGATGACCTCAGGTTCTATTGGCAGAAAAATGCTGTATTTCAGCGTGCCATTGATTTTGGGGAATCTGTTTCAGCAATTATATAATTTAGTAGACTCCGTGGTAGTTGGCCGTTTTGTCGGAGACAATGCTCTGGCAGCGGTCGGTGCCGGTGGTGCTATCATTCAGCTTTTGATTGGATTTATTATCGGGGCATCTGCAGGTGCAGGTGTTGTCACATCCCAGTACTACGGTGCTCAGGACAGAGAAGGGGTGCATAAAGCGGTCCATACGACTCTGGCCATTTCTATCGTGTGCGGCATTGTTTTATCGGTATTAGGCGTTTTGGCTACACCTTGGATTCTCCATGCTATGGGCACGCCGGAAGAGGTGTTCCATGAGGCGGAAGTTTACCTGAAGGTTTTCTTTGCAGGTCACTTTTTTGCAGTCATCTATAACCTGATGGCGGGCATTCTCAATGCAGTAGGAAACTCCCGACGCTCGCTGCTCTACCTGATTATCGCGGCAGTATCCAATATTATTTTGGATGTACTCTTTGTTGCAGTATTCAAATGGGGCGTTGTAGGCGCTGCTATTGCAACTGATTTGAGCCAGGCGATTTCCTGTGTGTTCATTTTGGCCTACATGCATCGCAGTGAAGAATCCTACCGGATACGTTTACGAGATATTAAATTCTACGATCATCTGCTTTCCCGCATTTTCAAGATTGGGATTCCAACAGGAATTCAGAACATTGTAGTATCTTTTTCTAACGTTTTTGTACAGACTGCAATCAACAGCTTTGGGGCTACCGTTATGGCGGCCTATGCGGCGTTTAATAAAATCGATGGCTTTATTCTGCTGCCGATCATCAGTCTGAATATGGCTGCCAGCACCTTTGCGGGCCAAAACTACGGGGCGCAGAAATATGACCGTATTCACAGGGGATTGAAGATTTCCATCTGGATGGGCGTTATTTATTCTATTATTGCGGGTATCGCCATGTTGATCCTTTCGCCATATTTTGTGCGAATCTTTACTGAGAGTCAGGATGTCATAGATTCCAGCATCTACATGATGTATTTGATGTATCCATTCTATTGGATTCTTGGTATTTTCCACATTGCACTGGGCAGTATCCGTGGCGTAGGTAAGACCTTTGAGGCCATGCTGATGTCCCTGCTCAGCCTTTGCGCAATGCGAATTTTATGGATTGTAGTTACGATGAAAATCGAACACAGTCTGGCACTTTTAATTTTGAATTATCCATTTACCTGGGTAGTCGGCGCTGCAGTTGTTTTGATCTACATCAAAAAAGTCAACTGGCTGCAGGAACCGAGACTGGGGCAGGAAGGAGTATAATATGGTAAACTTAGGAAACAGCTGGGACCGCGCACTGGAGGGCGAGTTCGAGAAAGAATATTATCAGAATCTGCGACAGTTCCTTATTGGGGAATATCGTAGTAAGACGATTTATCCGGATATGCATGATATTTTCAACGCTTTGAAGGTAACCGGATATGATGATGTGAAGGTTTTGATTTTAGGGCAGGATCCGTATCATGAACCGGGGCAGGCCCACGGCATGGCATTTTCTGTCCAGCCGGGTATCAAAACACCACCGTCTCTGGTCAACATTTACAAAGAGATGAAAGATGACCTGGGTATTGAACCTGCATCTCACGGCTACCTGCAGAAGTGGGCAGAGCAGGGGGTTTTGCTGCTTAACACCTGTCTGACTGTGCAGGCCCACAAGGCCAATTCCCACAAAGGCAAGGGCTGGGAAATTTTTACGGACAAAGTGATTGAGCTGTTAAATCAAAGAGAAAAACCTGTAGTATTCATCCTTTGGGGTGCAAATGCAAAGGCGAAAACAAAGCTGATTACCAATCCGAACCATCTGATTCTGACCGGGGCACATCCGAGTCCGCTGTCAGCATATAACGGATTTTATGGGGGAAAATATTTCTCCAGAGCTAACACCTTCTTAGAAGAACATGGAGAAGAAATCATCGATTGGAGATTAGAATAACAAAAGGAGTATTTGAATGAGAAAAGATGTAATCAATTTATCTATAAAGCTGGGATGTATCTTTATTTTGGTAACTGTGCTGTTCGCAGTAACCTATTATCAAAATGCAGAACTGGCGAAAGAACTGCTGGAACCTTATTTCGAGAGTATAGAAGGACTTATGACGGAAGATGGGGGAATCAGCTTTGTGGATCTTTGGCTCAATAACCTGTTTGCATGTGTGAAAACCATTGCCATGGGAACGCTTCCGCTTGTGTACCTCCCGCTTATTGCACTTTTGTCCAATGCAACCATTATTGGGACAGTGTTAGGACTGACGGCTGCAGAAACGAAAATTCAGTTGGCAGATGCAATTCTGTATATGATTCTGCCCCATGGTGTATTTGAATTGCCTGCGTTGTTCTTGTCTTTTGGACTGGGATTCTATTTGTGCAAGTGGATGACCAGAAGGTTTTTCCGTAAGAATCTGGATGATAAGAGACGTTTTACTGATGTGATGAACAGTGTGGCGAAGGCCTATGTGCTGGTGGTGATTCCAATGCTGACCATTGCAGCGCTTATTGAATGTTTTGTGACACCGGAAATCATGGTCTGGGCAGGTCTGGCATAAGGGGTATCACTCAAAAATTACTATATGATCTTAAAAGCCGAAAAAGTGTAAATGCTTTTTCAGCTTTTTTTATATTTCCTTACTAAGAGGATAAAAGAAAAGAGGAAAGTGTGCATTTTTTGAAAAATACTTTACACTTTCCTCTAAAAATTCTCCATGTAGTAATGATTGATTTGGAATGCCCTACAGCTGCTCGATGGTCGGCTTTACCTGGTAAAAATCTCGAAGAGCTTCGTACTGAGCCTGGGCTTTTATCGCCTTTGCGGAATCCGGTGTGCCGGATTTGATTGCTTTGATCATGATGTTGCGTGCTGTGTGTTCCAAGGATGTGAATTCAATCATGGCAACATCGTAGCCACGGGCTTCCAGCTTGAGACCGCGGAGTCCATCGGTCAGGTATTCAGTGAGACGGTCCTTCAGGATACCGTATTTCAGCATTGGCTGATGAACGTCGTTATCAATCTGGTTGAACAGCTCGTGCTGGCAACATGGGACAGACAGGATGACCTGGGTGTTCCAGGATACCGCATTGATTAGGGCATAGTCTGTAGCCGTATCGCATGCGTGCAATGTTACCACCATGTCAGCATGGTCGTTAGTATAGTCGGCAATGTCGCCCATCAAAAATTCCAGTCCATCGTACCCTAAATCTGCAGCTACTTTGCCGCAGAAGGCAATGACGTCTTTCTTTAAATCCAGACCGATGATTTTTACATCACGGCCTTTTAAGATGCGCAGATAATAGTACAAGGCGAAGGTCAGATAGGCTTTGCCGCAACCGAAATCAATGATCTTCAGTGTCTTATCTTTCGGCAGATAAGGGAAGACGTCTTCTACGATTTCTAAATAGCGGTTAATCTGACGGAACTTGCTGTAGTGTCGGTGAATGACCTTGCCGTTTTCGTCCATGACGCCCAGGTGGATTAAAAAGTCGCAAGGAACACCGTCAGGAATCACATACTGCTTGGTCTTGTTATGATCCAAGGTTGGGATTCCGCGAGTTGCAGCCTTTCGGGTGATACGGGCCTTTTCCGGTTTTGTCGGTTTTGATGCCAGAATCTGAATATCTTCCGTTGTTGTAAAGATATTTACCTGTTTGAAATCATCTGTTACCAGAGCCATGCACTTATCAAAGACAGCATCAGCTGTCAGGTTTTCGTGAGTCACTTTTTTCTCAAAGGTATATTCTACCTGATACTGCAGTGCACCGCCGATTTTTACCGGACGGATGGTGACTTTGTTGTATTCTAACAGTTTCTTTCTTTTATTTGAAAAAATCATGCGTACCAGCTGACCATCGGACAAGACGTCAGCAAAGCATTTTTCTAAAATGTTCATTTTCCATTTCTCCTATGTCATAAAATCAAACCTATTTTAACATACTTATCAGGAAGGTTCAACAAAAGCGACACCTAAGATATCAGCGACAGACAGTGCCAGGTTTCGACCAATGGCCTCAATATTACCGCGAATCCAGTCGGCGTCTTCTATATTATCGTGGTAGGCTATCTCTACCAGTACGGCTGGAATCTTTGTCCGGCGCAGCTCTGCAAGTGTCGTCGTTGGCACGACTGTGACACGTGAGGGAATGGGGTAGATCAGTTTCAGATTGTTAGCGATAATTTCTGCATCTCTGCGGCCGGCAGACGAATCACGATAATAATAGACGTCGGAGCCTCGCAGCATGCCGGATAGGTTTTCCGGTGCGGCGTTACTGTGAATGGCCAGATGGAAATCGTAGGTGCCGGCATTGGACTGGGCAATGGAATCTGTGACTGTGCCGGTGGGATTGTTACGGCCGTATTGAATACCGCTTGCTATAAGATAGGGAACCATAGCATCGGCAATCAGATTGGCGTAATATTCCTCGTTGCCTCCTCCCGCATAAAGATTGTACTGCTGAGTGGATGGGCTTAAAAAAACACTAGGCATAAGGGTGTCCTCCATATTTCATAAAGCTTCATCTTATTCTATGCAGAATATACAATTTGGTTACAAAACACAAAAAAATATGCATTTTTTGTGTTTTTCTAACGGGGATAGACCGAAACTATTGAATAACATCGGCAGATATGATAATATTAAGATGTCGTTTTATGACAAAAAGGAGAATATATATGACAGATAAACAGAAAATTATTAACATCGCAGTAATCGCTCACGTTGATGCTGGAAAATCCACTCTGGTAGATGCGTTTCTGAACCAGAGCGGGGTATTCAGAGCCAACGAAGAAGTGGCAGACTGTGTTATGGATAGTGATGACATCGAAAGAGAACGTGGCATCACCATTTACTCTAAAAACTGCTCCATCATGCATGGAGATGTAAAGATAAACATTGTGGATACGCCGGGACATGCAGACTTCTCTTCGGAAGTAGAGCGTATCATGAAAACCGTAGATACGGTAATTCTGCTGGTTGACTCCAGCGAAGGCCCGATGCCGCAGACCAGATTCGTACTGAGCAAATCTCTGGAACAGGGGCTGAATCCAATTTTGTTTATTAACAAAATCGACAAGAAGGATGCGCGTATCGATGAGGTTGTAGATGAAGTTTATGAACTGTTCATGGACTTAAATGCCAACGATGAACAGTTAGACTTCCCGATTTTGTATGGTATCGCAAGACAGGGTATTGCAGTGAGAAATCCGGAAGACGCGGCAGGGCTTTCTGTAGAACAGGGCGGCGTGAAAATCAAACATACGCCGGCAGGTTATGGCGGACTGGACATTACACCGCTGTTTGAGACCATTATCGATCACTGCGAAAGTTATCCTGACCTGAGAGAGGAAGCACTGCAGCTGCAGGTATCTACTTTGGGTTATGACGATTATATCGGCAGACTGGGAATTGGACGTATTACCCAGGGTAAGCTGAAGACAGGCCAGACTGTAGCCGTTGCCAAGGAAGACGGTTCTATCGCGCAGAGAAAGATTAATCAGATTTTCGTATACAGAGGACTGAAGAGAATGGCTGTTGAAGAGGCAGAATGCGGCGATATCGTTGTTGTATCCGGCATTTCTGATATCTCTATCGGCGAAACCATTTGCGATCCGCAGAATCCACAGCCAATGGACATGATTCATATTGAAGAACCGACACTGTCCATGAATTTTATGGT
Source organism: Emergencia sp. (assembly GCA_045638885.1). GTDB lineage: Bacteria > Bacillota > Clostridia > Peptostreptococcales > Anaerovoracaceae > Senimuribacter. The sequence continues at coordinate 30,486 of JAZUBY010000050.1, forward strand.
TAATAAATCTCCGTTCGCGGGCAAAGTCGGCAAGTTCGTTACTTCCAGACATATCAAAGAAAGACTGGAAAAGGAATTAGAAGTCAATGTCGGTCTGATGGTAGAGGAAACGGACTCCACAGACAGTTTCAAAGTTTCCGGCAGAGGCGAGCTGCACTTATCCATTTTGATCGAAAATATGAGACGTGAAGGTTACGAACTGGCGGTATCGAAACCTGAGGTAATCTACCACCGTGATGAAAATGGCGGTAAACTGGAACCGGTAGAAGAAGTTGTGATTTCTGTACCGGATGAATATGCTGGTACTGTGATTTCCAAGTTGAACCTGCGTAAGGGCATCATGGTTCAGATGTCAGGTGAAAACGGCTATTCCAAGCTGGAGTATCACGTGCCGACAAGAGGCCTGCTGGGTTATAGAAGTGAATTTATCAACGATACCCGCGGGGAAGGCACGATGGAAAGACGTTTTCTTGAATTCCAGCCATACAAAGGTGAAATTACAGGACGTGGCAATGGCGTAGTGATTGCCATCGAAGAAGGCGTTGCTACACCGTACGCTCTGGACAACATCAGTGAACGTGCCCAGATGTTCGTAGAACCTGGTACAAAGGTTTACGAAGGTATGATCGTGGGAATGAACTCCAGAAGTGATGACATGGAAGTGAACCCTTGTAAGGCAAAGAAAGCAACCAACATGCGTGCAGCTGGCAACGATGATGCAGTAAAACTTGCGCCACCGCGTGTCTTTACTTTAGAAGAGGCACTGGAATTTATCGAAGAGGATGAACTGGTAGAAATTACGCCAGAAGATATCAGACTGAGAAAGAAGCTTCTGAAGGAAATCGAAAGAAGAAGGGCAGGACGTTAAGATGGAAAAAACACTTGGACTCCCAATGGAGAAATTGTTGGATTTGCTCTTTGATCTGGGTTGCGTGGTGCTGCTACTGATTGCAGGCGCAATCGCAATCAAGATTGTACTCCATGTAGAAACAAAGATGTTGGAAAAATCCACGCTGGATGAATCCGTATATCGTTTTATTCTGCGTGCTACAAAAATTGCCCTTTGGGTGGTGCTGTTAATCGCAGCATTGAGCAGTCTCGGCATGAATCTGACTTCCCTGATTACCATTCTGGGTGCGGGTGGTGCAGCCATTGCATTAGCATTGAAAGATAGTTTAGGAAACGTCGCAGGGGGTATATTAATCTTAATTAATAAACCTTTTGTCAGAGGGGATGTGATCGAGCTGGCAGGTGTAACCGGTATCGTAGACGAAATCGATTTACTGACAACACATTTGCACACTGCAGATAATAAAGCCGTAAGTGTTCCAAATGGAACCATTACGACCTCTGTTCTGATTAACTACTCCAAAGAAGAAGTCCGCAGAGTAGATTGCCAGTTCAGTATCGGTTACGATGCGGATATCGTACAGGCGAAAGAGCTGTTATACAATGTCGCAATCTGCAATGAACAGATTCTGAAAGAGAGAGATATTGTAATCGGCGTGGCGGAGCAGGGAGACAGTGGAATTTTAATGGATTTGAAAGTTTGGTGTTCCACTGATAGCTATTTTGATGTAAAATATTACTTAGAGGAAAATGTGAAAATTGCTTTTGATGAAGCAGGTATCAACATTCCATACAATACGATGGATGTTCACATTATCAAATAATTTCATTCGTTATTACTTGTTAAATTCGTTATAATTTTAGTTTTTTTTATAATGAGGGGCTCCGCAGGACGCTCCGAATTTCAAGAAAAACATCTGAATTCGTTATAATTTTAGTTTTTTTTATATAACCGTTGGCGTGTATTGAGGGGACTCAAGGCGGCCAAAGGGCAGAGAATGGGAGAAAAAAGATGAAAGAAATTAAAAAATTTAAGAGAGTCCTAGTAGCGAACAGAGGCGAAATCGCCATCAGAATTTTCCGTGCCTGCAAAGAATTAGGCATCAGAACTGTAGCGATTTATTCAGAAGAAGATAAGAATGCACTGTTCAGAACCAAGGCAGACGAAGCTTATCAGATTGGTAAGGGAAAGGCGCCGGTTGCTGCATACTTAGGTATCGATGAAATCATCGAACTGGCAGTATCCAAGGGCGTAGACGCAATCCATCCGGGCTATGGTCTGTTATCCGAAAACGAAGACTTCGCAGCTGCTTGTGAAGCTGCAGGTATCGAATTCATCGGACCTACTAAGGAAATGATGGGAAGCCTGGGCGACAAGATTCAGTCCAAGTTAGTTGCTATGAAGGTTGGTGTTCCAACTATTCCTGGCGTAGAAAAGGCAATCGAAACAGAAGAAGAAGCTGTAGAATTTGCCAGAAAATGCGGCTATCCTGTTATGCTGAAGGCTGCTGCAGGCGGCGGCGGCAGAGGTATGAGAATCGTAAGATCTGAAGAAGACCTGCTGCCAGAATACAGAAGTGCAAAGAGCGAAGCCGGCAAGGCATTCGGTATTGATGATATCTTTATTGAAAAATACTTAGAAAATCCAAAGCACATCGAAGTACAGATTTTAGGCGACAAGTACGGCAACGTTGTACATCTGTGCGAAAGAGACTGCTCTATTCAGAGAAGACACCAGAAGGTTATCGAATTCACACCTTCCCTGTGTCTGACAGAAAAGAAGAGAAAAGCGATCTGCGAAGATGCTCTGAAAATCGCAAGATCCGTAAACTATAGAAATGCTGGTACGATTGAGTTCCTGATGGATAAATATGATAACCATTCCTTCATCGAAATGAACCCAAGAATCCAGGTAGAACATACTGTAACTGAAATGGTAACAGGCATTGACCTGGTACAGTCTCAGATTCTGGTTGCACAGGGCTATTCCCTGGACTCCGATGAAATTGGTATCAAGAGCCAGAAGGATATCAAGATGACTGGTTATGCAATCCAGTGCAGAATCACAACAGAAGACCCTGCTAACGGTTTTGCACCTGACACAGGTACAATCGAACTGTATAGATCTTCCTCCGGTTATGGTATCAGACTGGACGGCGGTAACGGCTTTACTGGTGCAGTTGTATCTCCATACTACGACAGCTTACTGGTAAAGATGACTGCTCACGCAAGATCTTTCGAAGCTGCTACAAATAAGGCAATCAGAGCGTTAAGAGAAACAGAAATCAAGGGTGTTAAGACAAACATTGGATTCCTGCTGAACGTACTGAACCACCCAACATTCCGTGCTGGTCAGTGCGATACAACATTCATCGCAAACAACCCTGAACTGATGAATATCAGAAAGGTTGACGACAGAGAACTGAAGGTTCTGAACTACATCGGTGACAAAGTTGTTAACGAAACAAAGGGCAAGAAGCCGCAGTTCAGTGTACCTGTATTCCCTAAGATTCCAATGACAGAAATTAACACACTGTCTGGTACAAAACAGCTGTTAGACCTGAAGGGCCCTGAAGCAGTTGCAAAGTGGACTTTAGATCAGAAGAAACTGTTAATTACAGATACAACTATGAGAGATGCACAGCAGTCTCTGATGGCTACAAGAGTTAGAACTATCGACATGGAAAAGATCGCGCCGGCAGTTGCTTTATACGGTAAAGATCTGTTCTCCTTAGAAATGTGGGGCGGTGCAACATTTGATACTTCCTTCAGATTCTTAAAGGAAAATCCATGGGAAAGATTAGAAACTCTGAGAACAAAGATTCCAAACGTAATGTTCCAGATGCTGATCAGAGGTGCCAACGCAGTAGGTTACAAGAACTATCCTGACAATGTAATTAGAGAGTTCGTAAAGGAAGCTGCAAAATCCGGTATCGACGTATTCCGTATTTTCGACTCCTTAAACTGGATTCCAGGTATGGAAGTTGCACTGGATGAAACATTGAATCAGGGCAAGTTAGCAGAAGCATGTCTGTGCTACACTGGCGATATCTTAGACGACAGCAGAACAAAGTACAACTTAGATTACTACATTAGAATGGCGAAGGAACTGGAAAAGAGAGGTTCCCACATCTTAGGTATTAAGGACATGTCCGGATTGCTGAAGCCAATGGCTGCATACAAACTGGTACACGCTCTGAAAGAAGAAGTTGGTATGCCAATTCACTTACATACACATGATACTTCCGGTAACGGTGTTGCAACAATCCTGATGGCAGCACAGGCTGGTGTAGATGTAGTAGACGCAGCGTTCAACAGTATGTCTGGTCTGACTTCTCAGCCGGCACTGAACTCCGTTGTTGCTGCATTAGAAAACTCCGACAGAGATACAGGCATTGGTCTGGACGGTATTCAGAAGATTTCCGAATACTGGAGAGATGTAAGACCTGTTTACAAGAAGTTTGAATCTGACCTGGTAACTTCCACAGCAGAAATTTACAAGTATGAAATTCCTGGCGGTCAGTATTCCAACCTGAAGCCACAGGTTGAATCTTTCGGCTTAGGTCACAAGTTCCAGGAAGTAAAGGATATGTATAAGTCTGTAAATCAGATGCTGGGCGATATCGTAAAGGTAACACCATCCTCCAAGGTAGTTGGTGACCTGGCAATCTTCATGGTACAGAACGGTATGACACCTGAAAACATTCTGGAAAAGGGTCAGGGCATTGACTTCCCAGACTCCACAGTATCCTACTTCGAAGGTATGATGGGTCAGCCAGAAGGTGGATTCCCAGTAGACCTGCAGAAGCTGGTTCTGAAAGATAAGGAACCAATCACTTGCAGACCTGGCGAATTATTACCACCAGAAGACTTTGAATACATCAGAAGCGGTCTGCAGAAGCACTTTGAATTAGAAGGTACTGATCAGGAAGTTATCAGTTATGTGATGTATCCAAAAGTATACGAAGATTATCAGAACAGCCTGAAGAAAGACGGTAACTTCAGATATATGGGTTCCGATATTTTCTTCCACGGCTTAGAAGAAGGCGAAACTTGTGAAGTGAAGTTAGAAGAAGGTAACGTTCTGGTTATCAAGTTACATGAAATCAGAGGTCTGGATGCAGAAGGTAAGCGCGACCTGGTATTCGAAGTAAACGGTAACAGAAGAATTATCAAGGTAAAGGACAACGACATGGCATCCTCCGTACACGCTGTAGCAACAGCTCGTATGGCAGATGAAAACAATCCAATGGAAGTTGGCGCAAACATCCCAGGTAACATCATCAAGGTTCTGGTATGCGAAGGCGAACAGGTTGCAGAAAAGCAGCCAATCGCAGTTATCGAAGCGATGAAGATGGAAACAAACATCCTGGCAACTGCAGACGGCGTTGTTGACACAATCTATGTAGATGAAGGTCAGCAGGTAAAGGCTGGCGAACTGGTTATCAAACTGAGAGAACTGGAAGCTGCAGCAGAAGAAGAAAAATAAGAATAAAGCTGAAATCATCGGATTAGGCTTGTAATCGCAATTACGAAGCCGGATAAGATGCCGGGTGCGCCCGGTACCTTATCCGGCTTTTATGTAGTAGAAAGGAACGTTTTGTTTATGGATAATCATCAGGACTTTACCACAGGGAAGATTTATGGTCCTTTGATTCGATTTGTATTGCCAGTTATGGGGGCTATGTTTCTTCAGGCCATGTATGGCGCTGTGGATTTGATGGTAGTAGGTATGTTCGGTACACCTGTAGACATTTCTGCAGTTTCCACGGGAAGCCAGATTATGCACACCGTTACCTATGTTATTAATGCACTCGCCATGGGAATCACCATTTTAGCAGGACAGAAAATCGGAGAACGGCAGCCTGATGCAGCAGGCAATGCTGTGGGAAGTGGAATCTGTCTTTTTGCGGTTATCAGTATTGGTTTAACGCTTGTGATGACTGTAGGGGCCGGAGGAATGGCTGGTTTGATGCACGCGCCGAAAGAGGCTTTTTCAGAAACGGTGCAGTATGTGAGAATCTGCTCCGCAGGGTCTTTGTTCATTGTGGCCTATAATGTACTGGGCAGTATCTTCAGAGGTATTGGTGACTCCAAAATGCCGCTCATTACTGTTGCAATCGCCTGTGTAATCAATGTAGTGGGTGATTTGGTAATGATTGGCGTATTTGATATGGGCGTTATTGGAGCCGCGTTTGCCACGGTAGGTGCCCAGGCTGTCAGCGTAGTTATTTCTTTATTTATCATCAAAAGAAGAAAGCTGCCGTTTACATTTACCAGAACAATGCTGGCATTTCATCCAGGGCTGACCGGACAGATTCTAAAGCTTGGTGCACCAATTGCATTGCAGGAACTGCTGGTGGGTATTTCCTTCCTGGTCCTGCTTGCTATTGTGAACTCTTTGGGCTTGGTTGCGTCGGCAGGCATGGGTATTTCGGAAAAAATCGTCGGATTCATTATGTTGGTACCTGCTGCTTTCATGCAGTCTATGTCTGCTTTTGTAGCACAAAACGTAGGGGCAAAGACTTACGAGAGAGCACGAAAAGCGTTGCTTTATGGTATCGCGACATCGTTAATTATGGGCATTATGATGGCCTATGCCTCCTTCTTCCATGGAGACCTGCTGGCAGGACTCTTCTATAATGGAGAAGATATGGCCGTTATTTATGCTGCAGCCAGCTACTTGAAAGCTTATGCTATTGATTGTATCTTTGTGGCCTTCCTGTTCTGCTTCCTGGGATATTTCAACGGCTGGGGAAATACGCTTTTTGTTATGGTACAGGGCATTATTGGTGCCTTTGCTATCAGAATACCAATCGCTTTCTTTATGAGCCGGATCCCGGAGGTATCGTTATTTTACATCGGACTGGCAACTCCGATTTCTACGGTAGGACAAATCATACTTTGCATGGCATTTTTCTTTTGGACACATCGAAAGAAAGCCGATGCATAGAATGGACAGAAGCGTGTATACATCTTGACATATGCTATGGATGTTATAAAATAAAAGTTAGGTAAAAAGTCTGATGCGAGAGCATCGAAAGAAAAGGAGTCGGTAGTATGGCAAACAATAAGAGATGGTTGTACTTGGGTGTAGGTACATTGCTATTGGTATTCTGTGGGCTGATTTATGGATGGTCTCTGTTCAGAGCGCCATTTGGTGAAGTTTATCCTGACTGGACTTTATCCCAGCTTTCCATGACATTTACAATTTCTATGATTTTCTTCTGCCTGGGAAGCTTTGTTTCCGGACAGTTATCTAAGAAATATCCTGCAAGAGTAATTATCATATTGGCAGCAATCTGCCTGCTGGTTGGATTCTTCGGCGTTTCCAGAATGAATCCGGCAGCTGGAAGCCTGCCAATGCTGTATATCTGTTACGGTGTACTGGGTGGCAGCGGCGTAGGTCTGACATATAATGCGGTAATCGGTACAATGAATAAGTGGTTCCCTGATAAGCCGGGTCTTTGCAGTGGCATCATGATGATGGGCTTTGGTCTGGGTGCACTGGTACTGGGCAGTATCGCAACAAGCCTGATTGCATCTGTTGGTATTTTCAAGACTTTCATGATTTTAGGTATTATGATTTTCGTTGTACTGATGGCTGGATCCTTTGTGATTAAGGCACCGGAAGCACCTGCTGGCGGTGGTCCAAAGAAAGAATTATATGGCGAAGGTCCTGCAGTGATGCTGAAATCCGCATCTTTCTGGCTGTTTATGTTATACTGTGTAGTCGGCAGTATCGCTGGTTTAATGATTGTAAACAGTGCAGCATCCATTGCAGTTGCATTTGGTGCACCTGCTATCGTAGGTATGATTGTATCTGTATTTAACGGTGCGGGCCGTGCGGTAATGGGCAGTGTATACGATAACAAAAACGGAAAGTTCTCCATGTTATTGGATATTATCTTCATGGTAGCCAGTGGTGTAGCACTGATTGCAGGTGCGTTCACAAACAGCATGATTCTGATTCTGTTAGGTCTGCTGGCAATGGGTCTTTGCTATGGTGGTAACCCAACAATCTGTTCCGCATTCATCAACAGATACTACGGTCCAAAGTACTTCGGTCAGAACTTCAGTATCGGTTTATTCAACCTGGTACCTGCAGCTCTGTTAGGACCTATGATTTCTGCAAGACTGATTGAATCTTCTGGCGGCAGCTACAATACTACATTCTTTGCAATCTTGGTTTGTGCAGCAATTGCAACTGTATTATGGCTGGCAATGATCGTTGTTGTAAAGAAAGAAAATCAGGCTAGAGGCGAAGACAGACCGTTCTAATTTCTGTAATTAAATGTAAAAAAATACAAAAAAATTACGTCACACTACTTTTCTAATAATCCGTATTGTGGTATAATTTTTCAGTAAAAAATTGTTCATTATAGCATGTATTTTATATAAAAAGGAGATAAACATATGGAAAACTTAAAGCTGTTATACACAGGTAAGACAAAGAACGTTTATGAATTAGAAAACGGTAACGTATTACTGAAGTTCAAAGATGACTGCACTGGCAAAGATGGCGTATTTGACCCAGGTGAAAATGCAGTTGGTCTGACTATCGAAGGTGTTGGCGATGTAAACCTGCGTATGTCCATCTACTTCTTTGAAAAGATTAATGCAGCTGGTATTCGTACACACTACGTTTCTGCTGACTTAGAAAATACAACTATGGAAGTTCTGCCAGCAAAGGTATTTGGTAAGGGTCTGGAAGTTATCTGCCGTCACAGAGCAGTAGGTTCTTTCTACAAGAGATACTCCGATTACTGCGAACTGGGTCAGGAACTGCCAGCTTACGTAGAAACTACATTCAAGAATGATGCATTAGGCGATCCACTGGTAACTAAAGATGGTCTGGTAGACTTAGGTGTTATGACTGCTGAACAGTACGACTCCCTGAAGGCACAGACTCAGGCAATCACAAAGATTGTAGCTGATGATCTGAAGGAAAAGGGTCTGGACCTGTACGACATCAAGTTCGAATTCGGTTACGACGCAGAAGGCAAGGTAATGCTGATCGATGAAATCGCATCCGGTAACATGAGAGTTTACAAGGATGGCGAATACGTAGATCCATTAACACTGAACGAATTATTCTTCGCATAAAAACGATAGGGAACCCGTTAGGGTTCCCTTTTTTTATGCAAAAAACCGCGCTGTGAGCGCGGTTTTTATATTGCGGTTTGTATGGTAGTTATCCTAAAAATGAACTTTTTCAAAAAAACATCATGTTTTTTAAAACTTTTGCATTTTTAGGATGCCGTTTGATTTTACAACAGCGTAAATCTACTCCGGTGGCACTCCAGTACCCCCTCTTTTCGCAATTTGCTAATTTCTGCAGACAAGCCGCTTCGGTCCACCTCTAAATAATCGGCCAGGGTCTGGCGGTCGAAAGGAATCTCGAAGCTATTCTTTCGATGAAGCTTGGCCTGGGACAGCAGATAAGCCATCAGCTTATCCCTGGTAGTCCGCTTGGATGTGATTTCGATTTTTTGATGGAAGCCCAGGTTTTTGCGGGCCATAATCTGCAATAGATTAAAAATCAATTTCGTATGAAAGCCACAGGCGTTAGTGCAAGGGGAGATGATACGGTTGCTGTCGATCAGCATGATATCACATGCCATGGCTGCCGTCGCATTTACCGGAAGTGTTTTCACACCGGCAAAAGCAAAGGACTCTCCAAACAAATCTCCTGGTTCCAGTCGACCCATCAAAGTACGGTTTCCGTAATAGTCGTCACGGCTGATTTGCACGGCTCCGGAGAGGACGATGCCAACCTGCTTGGCAGGATCACCTTCTGTAAAAATATACTGTCCTTTGTCATAAGAAAGACACCGTGCACCCAGGCAAGTCAGCATGGCAGACAGCTCTTCAGCCATGATATCCTGAAAAAGAGGACATTCCTCGATGATGTGCATAAATTTTTTCATATTTTTCTCCTGTTTGTTGAATTTTCAACATACTGTTTGTCAGGATTATAGTATATTATGATTACAGAATCAAGAGGAGGATTACAAAATGAAAAGAAGAATTATTAAAATAGATGAATCTAAATGTAACGGCTGCGGACTTTGTGCAGCAGCCTGTCATGAAGGCGCCATCGGTATGGTTGATGGCGTGGCAAAATTATTAAGAGACGATTACTGCGACGGTCTGGGCGACTGTCTGCCGGCTTGTCCGATGAACGCCATTTCTTTCGAAGAAAGGGAAGCGCTGCCATATGATGAGGCGGCGGTAAAGGCAGCTATGGCAGCCAGAGAAGCAGAAAAAGCAAAGCTGGCGGAAATTGCAAAGCGTGCAGAAGAAGCTGCTGCAGAAGTAAGAAAAGAACCGACTTTAGGTTGCGGCTGTCCTGGCAGCATGGCAAAGGCTATTGAAAGAGAAGATGCTTGTGACTGCAGTGGTCAGGCAGAAGCACCTGCGAATACAGTAGTAGCTAAGCCACAGAGCCAGCTGAGACAGTGGCCGGTGCAGATCAAACTGGTGCCAACCAATGCGCCATATTTTGACGGTGCAAAACTGCTGGTTGCGGCAGACTGCACAGCTTATGCATATGCGAACTTCCACGAAGATTTCATCAAAGGCCGTATCACCCTGGTAGGCTGTCCAAAGCTGGACATGGTGGATTACGCCGAAAAGCTGACAGAAATCATCGCAAACAATGACATCAAAGACGTAACGGTGGTCAGAATGGAAGTGCCATGTTGTGGTGGCATCGAAATGGCGGTGAAGCGTGCTCTGCAGGCCAGCGGCAAGTTCATCCCATGGCAGATTGTAACAATTTCTTCTGACGGGGAAATTGTAGAATAAAGACGTCAATCCTTTCAACTGATGTCATGAAAAAAATGGCAGAATGCATTCTGCCAGTTTTGTGTTTTTTGATGTATGTAATTATTTCACGCATGCCTCTACTGTTGCCATCATCTGGTCAACGTCGATGACACCGGTGTGTCTGATTTCCTTTGTTTCTAAGCCCTGCAGGCCTTTTGGAATGCGGACGCCGGATGCTGCAGCCAGAGCGTCAACATATCTGAAACCGTTTTCTTCTTCACCCAGACCGATGGATTTGGCAACGCTTTCTGCGAACTTATACGCACTTGCTGTAGATGCGATAACAGTTGGTGTTTCATCACCAGTCGCTGCCTTGTAGTCTTCGTAAACTTTATAAGCCACGGCAGTATGGGTATCCATCAGGTAGCTGTCTTCTTTGTACAGCTTTGCAACGGCTTCGTTTGTTTCTTCGATGGAAGCGCAGCCACCGTAGAAATCTGCCAGACCTGCTTTGATTAATTCGCTGACTTCGTAGCGTTTTTCGCTGTCAAGCTGCTGCATCAGCGCCTTGATCTCTTCGCCGTTGCCGCCGGACAGGTGATATAGCAGTCTTTCCAGATTGCTGGAAATCAGGATGTCCATGGACGGTGTGTTGGTCAGGTAGAAATCACGGTTAATATCGTAAACGCCGGTATTGATAAAGTCTGTCAGGACTTTGTTTTCGTTGGATGCGCAGATAAACTTGTTCACAGGAATACCCATCAGCTTTGCATAGTAGCCGGCCAGGATGTTACCAAAGTTACCGGTAGGTACCACGATGTTCATTGGTTCACCGTTTGCGATGACGCCTCTTTCTACCAACTTGATATAGCTGTAAACGTAGTAAGCAACCTGTGGCACCAGACGGCCGATATTGATAGAATTTGCAGAGGACAGCTTCACGCCGGACTCTGCCAGCTCAGCTGCGAAAGCGTCATCGTTGAAAATTTTCTTTACACCAGTCTGTGCATCATCAAAGTTACCATTGATTGCATAAACGTGCGTATTATCGCCTTCCTGAGTTACCATCTGTCTTTCCTGTACCTGGCTTACGCCCTGGTTTGGAAAGAATACGATGATTTCAGTGCCTGGTACATCTGCAAAGCCTTCCAGTGCAGCCTTACCGGTATCGCCGGAGGTTGCAGTCAGGATACAGATTTTCTGTTCTTCTTTTTCTTTCTTTACTGCAGTTGTCAGAAGGTAAGGCAGGATGGACAGGGCCATATCCTTAAATGCAGCTGTTTTTCCGTGATATAATTCTAAGAAATATGCACCGCCGGCTTCTGTGATAGGAGCAATTTCTTCTGCTTCGAATTTTGCATCGTATGCACCGTCTACGCAGTACTGCATTTCTTCTTCAGTATAGTCGTCAAAGAAAGCACCGATAACTTTGTGGGCGATTTCCTGATAAGATTTACCGATCATTTCTTCTATAGTGAATGGCAGCTTTGGCAGTTCTACAGGGACGTATAGACCCTTGTCGTCAGACAGGCCTTTGATGATAGCCTGTGCACCGGTAAGCTCCATCTTATTTCCTCTTGTGCTCTTAAATTTTCTCATCTCAATTTCTCCTTTATTTAAGACAATAATTGTCAAATATTATACACCGAAAATTCGGAATTTTCAAGGGCTGAGACGCTGAACGCATCAGAAGACGGTAACCTTTAGGAAAAATATAAATTTTTTATTTTTGACTTTACATTCTGTCAAATATGTAGTAATATGAATAGGCGCATGTGTGAATTTTCGAGTGCGAATAAAAAATATAAAATATTTTAAAAAAGTACTTGCATTATGACGAAACATGTGATATATTTAAATAGTTGTTTGGAGGATTGACCGAGTGGCTAAGGAGCTTGATTGGAAATCAAGTAAGGTGTAACAGCCCCGTGGGTTCGAGTCCCATGTCCTCCGCCATAAGTAAGAGATAGGTTTTGACCTATCTCTTTTTTTATTTTTTGTTGGAATTTCAAGGAAAACTGGTTACGCAATCTTGGGAAAACAACCCCATTTCAATTGACATTTCCTGCCTCCAACTGTATAATAGAAATGTTAATTTTAATTTGAAATTTAGACGTTTGGACCTAGGTAGTGACACCAAAATCAAAGCCTGCCGGCGTCTTAAAATAACTAGGTGGAGGAACTAACAATGAAAGAAAAATTAGAATCCCTGCTGCAAGACGGTATCGCAAGAATCAACGCTACAAAAACAGAAGTTGAACTTCAGGAAGTGAAGGGCAGCCTGCTGGGCAAACAGGGTTCTGTTACTCTGTTAATGAAAGAAATGGGCAAGATTCCTGCGGAAGAACGTCCCGTAGTAGGTCAGTTAATCAACCGCGTAAAGAATGAACTGAGCGCGCTGGTTGACACACGCAGAGAAGAACTGAAACTGAAGGCATCCGAAGTTTCTGAAGACTTTGACTGCACTGTTCCAGGTCTGCCGCCAATGAGTGGTGGTCTGCATCCAATTATCCAGATGTGTTATGACCTGAACGATGCATTCCGTTCTATGGGTTTTGAGATTTTCGAATCTACAGATATTACAAGCGAACACTATGCTTTTGATAACCTGAACTTCCCGCCAAACCATCCTGCAAGAGAAAGCATGGATACTTATTGGCTGAAAGACCATGACAAAGGCACTGCATGGGAAAAACTTTGTCTGCGTCCACACTTAACAGGGGACAGCGTTCGTTACCTGCAGACACACAAGGCACCATACAGATTCGTATACCCTGGCCGTGTTTACAGAAACGAAACAACAGACGCACGTCACGAAAGAGCTTTCTATCAGTATGAAGCGCTGATTGTGGACAAAGATTTTACTTTCACTGCAGGTAAGGTTATGATTCAGGCAATCCTGTCCAAGGTATTCGGAAGACACGTAAACGTAAGAATGCGTTCCGGTTTCTTCCCATTTGTAGAACCAGGATTTGAAATTGACATGGAATGTCAGGTTTGCGGCGGCAAGGGTTGCTCCGTATGTAAGAATGTAGGCTGGATCGAAGTTATGCCAGGTGGTACACCACATCCAAATGTACTGCGTGCGGCAGGCCTGGATCCTGATGAATATACTGGTTTCTATGTAAACATCGGTTTAGACAGACTGGTTATGATGCGCTACGGTGTTGATGACGTGCGTCTGTTCCACTCCGGTGACCTTAGATTCCTGGAACAGTTCCGTTAGAAAGGAGGCAGATAGAAAGTGTTAGTATCATTAAACTGGATTAAAGATTTTGTAAAACTGCCTGAAGACATGGACCTGAAACAGCTGGCTTATGACTTAACTATGTCTACTGTAGAAGTAGAAGATGTAGAAGTATTAGCTGAGAGATTCGAAGGTCTGGTTGTAGGTGAAATCAAAGAAGTTCTGCCTCATCCAAACGCTGACAAGCTGCGTGTTTGCAAAGTAGACATCGGCGCTGACGAAATCAAAGATATCGTTTGCGGCGGCTCCAACTTAGAAGTTGGTCAGAAAGTCTGCGTTGCAGTACCTGGCGCTATGGTAAAGTGGCACGGAGAAGGAGAACCTGTAGAAATCAAAGCTTCCAAGCTGAGAGGCGTAGAAAGCTTTGGTATGATTTGTGCGTCCACAGAAGTTGGTTTAGAAGAACTGATGCCATGTGGCGATCACGAAATCATGAACTTAAACCAGTTCGACTGCAAAGCAGGTGACAGCCTGGCAGATGCACTGGACTTAAACGACGTTATTTTAGAAATTGATAATAAATCCATGACAAACCGTCCTGATATGTGGGGTCACTACGGTATGGCGAGAGAAATCGCTACACTGTACGACCTGCCGCTGGCAGAAATCCCTGCATTTGAACTGGGCGAAGTTGCAGAAGCAGATGTAAGAATCGAAGATGCAGAAAGATGTCGCAGACTGACTGGAACAAAGATTGAAGGTCTGTCTGTAAAGCCTTCTCCATTCCATATGCAGAGCCGTCTGTGGAGAGTAGGTCTGCGTCCAATCAACGCACTGGTTGATATCACAAACTATGCGATGATGGCAACAGGTCAGCCATCCCATGCTTATGACTTAGATCATATCCATGAGTTCTTAGGCGTTAGAAAAGCGACAGAAGATGAAACTCTGACTCTGTTAAACGACGAAGAACTGCCACTGACAGAAGACGATCTGGTTATCGTAGACAGCACAGGTCCTGTAGGTCTGGCTGGCGTTATGGGTGGTAAGAAGGACTCTATCTTAGACACAACAAGCAGCGTTCTGCTGGAAGTTGCGAACTTTGAGCCAAAGGGCATCAGAAGAGTGATGCAGCGTTATGACAGCCGTACAGACGCAGCAACAAGATACGAAAAGGGTGTTGATCCGGAAAGAGTAGATCTTGGCTGGAACATGTGCATGAATCTGTTCGCAGAATTATATCCTGAAATGAAGGTAACTGCATACAAGGATGTTTACCCAACAAAGATCGAAAGACCGGTAATCGACGTAAGCTTAGCATGGCTGGAAAGACGTCTGGGCCAGAAGATGACCAACGAATACATCGAAAACAAGCTGGGCAGACTGGGCTTTGAAGTAAAGATTGAAGGCGACAACCTGAACGTTGTGACTCCATCCTGGAGATCTACAGGTGATATTTCCATGAAGGCAGACATCATGGAAGAAATTGCAAGAATTTACGGTTACGACAACTTTGAGGCAACCGATATTACAACATCTTTCTCCGCAGCAATCAACCAGATTGAAGTTGACCTGTCCAGAAAGATCAAAGAATACTTCGCATTCCGTTGCAACATGCAGGAAATCTTCTCCTATCCTTGGATGAAGGATAAGACAGTAGAAGCTGTTTTGGGCTCCACTGAAAACCTGTTAGAGCTGGCTGCACCGCCTGCACCAACAGAAAGATTCATCCGTTCTTCCCTGCTGCCAAACATTGTAGATGCGGTAGCAAAGAATGAACGTTTCTACAGCGAGTTTGCAATCTTTGAAGAGGCACAGATTTTCGCTGACAAGGATTACGTAAGCAAGTACAACGAAAACGAAAAGATTCCTGGCTATACAAAGAGCATCGCTGGCGCTTTTGCCGGTGACGCAAAGGATCTGGTAACCCTGTTCCGTAAGGCAAAGGGCGTACTGGAAATGCTGCCTAGATATACACACATGGAAGGCTTCACTTTCAAGAAGGAAGAAAAGCCTGTTTGGGCAGATAACACTGTATGGCTGAACATCTTCTTAGGCGATAAGAAAATCGGTAACATGGGTCTGTTAGCAAAGAAGGCATCCATGGACTGTGGTATCAAGAATCTGGCAACCATTTTGTTCGAACTGGATTACTATGCACTGGAACCATTCAAGTCCAGAATCAACCACTTCGAACACCTGGCTGAATTCCCAGAAAATGAATACGACTTCTCTTTACTGTTCGACGTAAACACAAAGTGGGAAGACATCTACGCAGCAATCGAAAAGAAGATTAAGTCTGACAAGCTGCTGAAGAGTGCATCCTTCATCGGCGAATACAGAGGTAAGCAGATTCCGGAAGGTAAGAAATCCGTGACAATCCGTCTGGTTATCGGTTCCGATACAAAGACACTGACTTCTGAAGAAATCGAAAAGGCAGCTGCTAAGATTTCCAAGACATTAGAACATACACTGGGCGCACAGGTGCGTACAGCGTAAGCTATAACAAAAAATCAAAAGCGACAGGTTTGAACCTGTCGCTTTTTGTATGCTGTTTTACCTGAGCGGAGATTATTCAGTTCTGATGGTTACAGAAGTCATCACCGGCTGTTCTTCAGCAGGGATCGTACCGTTGTTATCTGTTGGCTGTGCTGCTTCGCAAACTGCATCAACCACGTCCAGGCCTTCTGTTACTTCACCAAATGCTGCATAGGAACCATCCAGGAACTCACTGTCTGCATGACAGATGAAAAACTGAGAGCTTGCACTGTTTGGATCATTAGCGCGTGCCATAGAGATGACACCACGTTTGTGAGAAATGTTGTTTTCATAACCGTTCTGTGCGAATTCACCAACAATATTGTTTTCACTGCCGCCCATGCCGGTACCTTCCGGGTCACCGCCCTGCATCATGAAATCAATCATAATACGATGGAAAGTGAGACCGTTATAGAAGCCTGCATCTGCCAGCGCTACGAAGTTTGCACAAGTTACAGGCGCTTCAGCCTGATTCAGTTTTACGGTAATCTTGCCATAGTCTGCAATATCGATATCTGCGTAGTAAGTTGCAGCTTCGTCCAGCAGTTCCGGTGTGTAAGTACCTGGAATGTTAGCATCCACGCTGCTACCTCCAGTACTGCCAGTTGTCTGGTTTGCGCCACATGCAGTCATAGCAAATACCATTGCAGCAACCATTGCGACTGCAAAGATTTTTTTCATTTTCTTCATAGGTAATCCCTTTCCTTTTTAAAATATCATCTACCATTATACTGCAACAATATGATACAATCAACCTATAGAAAGACAGAAAAGAGGTACCCTATGAATACCGATATGATCAAAAATATTGCGAAAGAACACGATAGTTTCTATCTCTATGATGAGACAGTTATTGCAAAAAATATTGAGAAATTACAGAACTGTTATCCTCATGCAACCTTTCTCTACTCGGTAAAATGCAATCCAAATAAAGACGTACTGCATGCTATTTTCTCCCGTGGCTTTGGGGCAGATGCTGCCAGTGCAGGAGAGGTAAAACTGGCGGTAGAGGCAGGTTTGAGCAAAGAACAAATCTATTACTCTGCGCCGGGGAAAACGCTGTCAGACATTAAAAATACCATGGATAGCGCAGTGTTGATTGCAGATAGTTTGCGGGAAGTTGCACGCATTCAGCAGGCGGCTGAAGAGAAGGATATTGTGTTAAACATTGGTCTTCGCATCAATCCGCTGTTCTCCTATCCTGATGGGGAACCGATGCCGGCAAAGTATGGCATTGATGAAGAGGATGCTGCGGAACTGATTAGGAATAACCCTTACCCGAACGTGCGCATTAACGGCTTGCACATCCATCTCCGCAGCCAGTCTCTGGATGGAGAAGGTCTTGCAGCTTATTATAAGAATATCTTTGCGACAGCAGAACGGCTGCAGGCGGTAAGTCTTGTAGAATTTGATTATCTGAATATGGGATCCGGGATGGGCATCACTTATAGTACCGAAGATGAAGCGCTGGATATTCCAGCTTTAGCAGCGAGTGTCTGTGCAGAGGCTGCAATGTTTGCAGATGCACATCCGCAGACCAGAATCTTCATGGAAACAGGGCGCTATGTGACCGGTCACGCAGGTCTGTATGTAACCAAAGTTGTGGACAAGAAGACGTCCCGCGGAAAGACTTTTGTGCTGCTGAAGAATACTCTGAATGGCTTTGTGAGACCATCCATGGCACGTATGGCAGAATTTTTTGCCGGTGATGAAGAACCTAAGAGCAATGAGCCGTTTTTTACCAGTTCCGATGCATTCCAGTTTATTCCGATTTCAGACAGCGAAGAAATTGAGTGGGTGACGCTGGTAGGTAATCTTTGTACGGCATCCGATATAATTGCCGAAGACGTTTGGATGCCTGTACTGGAAGAAGGGGATTTGGTAGTGATTACCAATGCGGGTGCTTATGCGGCATCTATTTCTCCGATGCAGTTTTCCAGTCAGGAAAGACCTGCTGAAATCTTTTTACCAATATTCTGAAAAAATGTATTTTCAATAGGGTAGGGTAGTGGTATAATCAACGCGATAGGTTAAAAATTCTATTAATATTGGAGGAAAAGAAATGAACAAGAGAATCGATTTAATTGGTGTTCAGATGGACTTAGGTGCTGCTACTCGTGGCGTAAACATGGGTCCGGCTGCAATCAGATATGCAGGTGTTGCACAGGGCGTGGAAGAATTAGGCTACGAATGTAAGGATAAGGGCGACATCATCCCAGTAGCAGAAGGCGCAACTGCTGATGACATGAGAAACTATGAACAGGTTATCGATGCAAATACAAAGTTATATCATGCTGCTTTAGAATCTCACGAAGAAGGCGCGTTCCCAGTTGTTTTAGGTGGTGACCACTCTATCGCTGCAGGTTCCATTCAGGCGACTGCTAAGAAATTTGGTAAGATTGGTATCATTTGGATTGACGCACACGGTGACTGGAATAACCCAGAATCTTCCGAATCCGGCAACATGCACGGTATGCCATTCTCCGCAGTATGCGGTGCAGGCCCAGACTGCATGGTAGACTTTGGTCAGGGTCCTGTTGTTGTGGATCCAAAGCACTGCGTACAGATTGCTGGTAGAGATATCGACAGAGAAGAAAGAAAGAGAATGAAGGAATACGGCGTAACTGTATTCTCCATCGCAGACGTTGACAGAATGGGTATGCCAGCTGTTATCGAAGAAGCAATCAAAATCGCTGGCGAAGGTACAGAAGGTATCCACGTTTCCTTCGACGTTGACGCTATCACTCCAGAAAGCGCACCAGGAACAGGTACAAGAGTACACTCCGGTTTAACATTAAGAGAAGCATTCTACTTAGTTGAAATGTTATACGAATCCAAGAAGGTTCTGGCATTAGACATGGTAGAAGTAAACCCAATGTTAGACATCAGAAACCAGACAGGTGAAGTTGCAAGCGAACTGATCCTGGCTACATTAGGTAAGACTGTATATTAATCTACATACGAAAGAAGAAGGCCGGCGTTACATCAACGCCGGCCTTTTATTTTGCTGGATAAAAGCCCCGCGTTGTGCAAACGCGGGGCCGTTTCTTTCTTTCTTTTTGCTCAACTTTAACGGTAAAAGTTCTATAAATCCTAGGGTTTCCCTGTTTTTATAGAACTTTCGCCATTCTCAAAACCTATTTCTTCTTCGCACGCACTGCCTTCAGCGCTTCCTCATCGATAGCACCGGATGCGATGGTGTTGTTAACCCATAACTGAAGGGAATCTACTGTCATAGACAGCTGTTCCAGACGATCCAGCAGTGCTGCAAAGTCTTCCAGCTCGTCGCCTTCTACTTTGCCGTCAGCAACGATTTCGATAAGGCGGTCTTTTTCTTTATTTAATGCATTCAAAGATGCTAAAATCTCGATGGTAATCTGAGATAAATCCTTTGACTGAATCGCAGGGATGTATTCCTGACCGATTTGGCAGACCTTAGAGCAGTAATAGTTACAAAGCGCAGGATCACCGTAGGCCTTGGACATTTGGTAGACGTCTTCCGGATGGGGATCAATTTTGCCGCTTTCGATTTTTTCGATACGGCTTTCTGAGATAAAAGTAGCTTCGCTGGCCTGTGCCCTGGTCATTTCTGCCTTTTGTCTTCTGTCGCAATAGATGTTGTCTGTTAAGTTGAGTGATTTCTTTCCCATATTATTCTCCCTTTTTCTTCGCCTGTGGGCGGAAGTTTCTCCGAACATTATACCCCATAAAACCTAATTCGTCAAAAAGAGAGAAATAACCCCTGCTATTCCCTTATACCTTGCCTTTATTTCCCGGGCCATACGCGATAGAATATAATCACAAAAGGGATATAAATATAAATGCAAAACATAACGAACTACCTAAGATAAACCTAATATGATAATTGCTAGACGAGAAGCCGGCTTAATCAGCCGGCTTTTTCGTTGCAGTAGAAAAGGCCTGCGGCGTTATGCACCGCAGGCCCTGTTGCATCTTTATTCGATAGATTTGAGTGATTCTGTCATGCTGATCTTATTTAGCTTGCCATACATGGCCACACTAACCAGTGCAGAGAAGACGAAGGTCAGGACAAAAGCCAGTGTATAACTTAAGAGTGAAATTTCGTCTTTGAAACACATCAGGTCAACCTGAATCTGGGCTACAATAAATGACAGAAGCCATTTTCCAAGCCCCAGCCCAACTAACGCACTGATCGCTGTCAGGAAGATATTCTCCCTAAACACGTAGGCCGAAGTTTCCTTTGGATAGAATCCAAGTACTTTGATTGTGGCAATTTCACGAATACGTTCAGTGATGTTGATATTGGTCAGGTTGTACAGTACGATAAACGCAAGGGCGCCGGCGCAAACGACAACCAGAATAATAACGTAATTCATACTCTGCATCATGTTATTGACACGATTTCGCAGGTCATTGTTAACCGTTACAGTTACCACCCGATCTAAATCCATCATGTGCGCCGCTGACTGATGAATCGCTGCGTCATCATCCTTTTCGGCTTTCAAATGCACATAAGCTGTCTTTACTTCAGGTTCATAGCCCCAGCCTGCTTCTAATGTAGAAGGGGTAGTCAGGACGTAGTTATATACGAAATTCTCATAGATGTCACTTACTGTCACTTCCACAAGATGCATATCTTCATCTCTTAGGGAGATCTTGTCGCCTATGGAAATATTATAATCATCCGCCAGATTATTGCAGATGACTGCTTCGCCATCCTGTGGCCAGGTTACAGGTTCACCGTCTATCGTGTGTAAATCCATGTAAGTTTTCATAGATGCAGGATCGTCACAAGCGACCAGATTGACATCTTTTTCCCGATTACCTACAACCATGTCATCCATGTTGTGGTATACAAAAATCATATCCTCAGTTTCTTTGGACGTTCTCTTTACGAAACGTTCCTGACGCTCTTCATTCATGTCCTTATCAAAGGTTACGCTGCAATCGTAAAGCTGAATCTGATCATATTGGTCATTAACCACATTTTTTACAGAGTCATTGATGCCAAGCCCGGCAACAAGCAGGGCTGTACAGCCGCTGATACCGAGAACCATCATAAAGAAACGCTTCTTGTAACGGAAAATATTTCTGAAGGAGACCTTGTAGAGGAATCCCAAACGGTTCCAGATGAAGCCGATACGTTCTAACAAAATACGCTTGCCGTCTTTTGGTGCCTTTGGTCTGATCAGCTGAGCAGGGACTTCGCCAAAGTCTGCATAGCAGGAGAACAGGGTCGCTCCCATGGAACAAAGCAGTGCTACGGCCAGACAGACTGCACCTAAACCTGGATTTAAGATATATACTAAATCCCCGCTAAAGTCGTACATCATGCCATAAGCAATCCAAATCACCTTCGGGAAGAGGTAACAGCCTCCGAAGAAGCCAATCGCACATCCGATTAAGGCAGCACTTCCGGAATAGAAGAGGTATTTTGCGCTGATAGCAAAGTTGCTGTAGCCTAATGCTTTCAGAACTCCGATTTGCGTTCTCTGTTCATCAACCATTCTGGTCATAGTGGTCATGCAGACCAATGCAGCGACCAGGAAGAAGAAGATTGGAAACACCTTAGCGATACCGTCTACGATGGCAGAGTCGCTTTCAAAACAGGCATAGCCTACGTTTGTCATGCGGTCCAACAGATAAGTATCTGGTGCTTCGATGTCATCAATTTCGTCCCGGGCTTCTTCCAAATCCAGACGGGCATCCGCAAATTCAGCCTCCGCATCGGCAAACTCTGCCTCTGCTTCTGCTTTTCCTTCGTAATAATCGTTCAGGCCTTCCTGTAATTCTTTTTCTGCATCATCCAGCTGGTCGTGACCGTCTTTGATGGCTTGGAGGCCTTCATCGATTTGCTTCAGGCCGTCTTCCAGAGCAGGAAGATTGTCTGTGATCGTAGCAAGCCCCGCGTTGATTTGAGAAAGACCATCCATAAGCTGACTTTTTGAATCTAAAAGCTCCTCTTTTGTCTGCTCTAATTCATTTTGGGCAGATAAGGCATCTTCCTGTTTTAGAAGAAGATCAGCCTGCATTTTTTTAAGCTCTTCTTCCTGCGCATTCAATTCCTGACGATTTTTCTGAATTTCCTTTTGACCGGCGAGGATGTCGTTATATGAGCTGGCAAGAGTGGACTCTGCCGCTGAAATTTCTGCATCGGCCAGTGCCTTCCCTTCTTCATAGGCAGCCATGCCTTTTTCCAGTTCTTTTTCTTTATCGTTCAGGGTGGATCGGGATGCATTGATAACAGCAAGCCCTGTTTCAATCTGTTTCAAAGAATCTTCCAAAATCGGCAGGTTTGCCTCAATCTGGGTGAGTATAATATCGATTTCAGCAATACTTTTCTCTACGGATTCTTTTCTGCCTGTCAGTTCTGCTTCTTTTGCTGCCAAAAGGGTTTCAGTCGCTGCAATATCAGCAGGGGTCATATCTGCTTTGCCTGCTTCAAAGGCAGCGCGCTGTTCAGCAAGAGCTGCAAACTGATCTTCTAATTGCTTTTGTGAGTCGAGAAGTGCATTTTTCTTTCCTGTTAATTCTGACTGTGTAGATAAAGCAACGTTCTTTTTAGAGAGAAGATCTGTTTTGAGTGTATTTAGCTTCGATTCCTCCTCGTCTAACTGATGACGACCTGCTTCAATCTGTTTTTGTCCGTCAATAATTTTATTGTATTCATTGGCAAGTGCTTCTTTGGCAGCTGTGGATTCTGCCTCGAAGCGGGCTTTTCCTTCCTCGTATTCAGTGAGACCCTTTTCCAAATCTTTTTCTGCATCATCCAGCTGAGCATGACCGTCCGCAATGGCAACAAGTCCGTCTTCAATCTGTTTCAAAGAATCTTCCAGCAGTGGTAAGTTTTCGTTAATTTGAGACAGTCCGCTTTCAACTTGCACAAGGCCGTCTTCCAACTGTGTCTTTGAAGATAAAAGCTCATCCCTTTTCTTTTCTAAATCAGATTGATTCGATAGGGCGTCGGCTTTTTTTTCAAGGAGATCTGCTTTGGTATCTTTTAATTCCTTTTCTTTCTCTTCTAATTCCTGACGGTTCTCTGCGATTTCTTTCTGCCCTTCAAGAATATCGTTGTATGCATCTGCCAGTTCTGCTTCTGCATCTGCCTTTTCACGCTGATAAGTTGCCCAGTTTTCATCATACTCTGCCTGACCCTCTGCCAGCTCTTCTAAAGCATCCTGACGGATTGCTTCATACCGTCTGGCGCCACAGCTTTCTGCAGCTGCTTTTAGAGCCGGTTCTGCGTCGGAAACAGCAGATTCATATTCTTCAGAATAAATTACACCGCCGGCATCTAAATCAATATAGACCTCTGTGAAGTAGTCTGTATCAAAACCGCCAGCAGTCAGATAAGCAAATCCTCTGACTGTACCGTTTCCCAGTGATGTTGTACCTCGTTCGAAGTTCAAATACAGTGGGGAAACCACGGTCCCTACAACGGTATATTCTTTGCAGGAAAACATATCCAAACGGTCTTCGTCGTTCATAGCGGAAATCTCAATGATGGTGCCAATATCTGAAGCATCCATCAGACCGTGGTCAACGACAATTTCGTTGGCCTTTTCCGGCATACGGCCTTCTTTCAGGATGAGCCGATTGATATTATCTGGAAGGGTGTGGAACATCATGACGCTGTCGTTCTCATCTCCCTGCAGATGATACAGGGCATCGGTAGAAACAGATCCTTCTGCAGAATTTACACCATCTATGTCAGACAGGGTATCTACATCCTTTGATTCCAGCCCTAACGTAGACAGAACCCGGTAGTCAAAAAAGTTTTGCGCCTCCAGGTAATTGCCTGTGGTAGTAACCATGGCGTCCTGTGTCACCTTCAGGCCGGCAAAGAAGCCAACCCCCAAGGCGACGATGGCCAGGATGGCGAGGTATCGGCCCAGGCTGCTTTTGATTTCTCTAAATGTTGATTTTTTTAACATAGCCTGCCCCTTACCATTCGATTTCTTCTACAGGTGTAATGTTTTCGTTTTTTTCCATGGCGTAAACGGTACCGTTTTTGATGTGAATCACACGGTCTGCCATGGCAGTCAGAGCCTGGTTGTGTGTAATGATAACTACAGTCATGCCGCTTTTTCGACAAGTATCCTGCAGGAGTTTCAGGATTGCTTTCCCTGTCTGATAGTCCAAAGCGCCTGTTGGCTCATCGCACAATAACAGCTTTGGATTTTTTGCCAGTGCACGTGCAATGGCTACTCGCTGCTGTTCTCCGCCGGAAAGCTGCGCAGGGAAATTGTGAATGCGATGTCCCAGTCCAACTTCTTCCAGCACGGTTTGCGGATCCAAAGGATCTTTGCAAATCTGTGTCGCTAAGGATACGTTTTCCAGGGCAGTCAGATTCTGTACCAGGTTATAAAATTGGAATACAAACCCGATATCATAACGGCGGTATGACGTCAGCTGTTTGTTGCTGTATTTTGAGATTTCCTGTCCGTCCAGGTAAACTGCACCATCGGTTAACGTGTCCATGCCGCCAAGAATATTCAGTAAAGTGGTCTTTCCCGCACCGGACTGTCCGACAATAACGCAAACCTCTCCTTTTTCTATTTCAAAAGTCGCGTCGTGCAAAGCTTCGATATCTACTTCGCCCACATGATAGACTTTTTTTACTTCTTTAAATTCTACATAAGCGCTCATAAAAGCCTCCAGATAAAAGTTATAAACATAAATGAATATGTATGGATATTTTAGCATAAAAGAGGGGACGGGTAAACTAAAGACAAGTCTTATTTTTTGTGTTAAAATAAGGAGTAACTATAAATAAGGAGGAGCATAACATGCGCTACACGAAAACATTTGAGGTTTCTAGCCATGATGTTGATGTTAATAACAATATTAAGCCTTCATCTCTACAGCGGTTCATGATGGAAGCGGCTGTGTGCCAGATGCGCGACCGCAAACCAACTTATGGTGAGCTCTTTACGAGAGACCAGGCTTTTATTCTGATTAGAGTAACCATTGAGATTTATAAACAGATCCACCAGTTCCAGACAATTCAGGTCCAGACCTGGAATTGCCCGCCGCAAGGAGCGACTTTTTTACGATGTTTTGAGGTTTATTGTGGAGATGAACTGATGGTTCGAGCACATACTGTATGGGGCGTAGTCAGCCCTTCCGATGGAACCATTTGGAAACCTTCAGAGGTGGATATTTCAAATTATGAAACGGAAGATGCACTAACTATGGCGTTGCCGACCCGCCTGCGCTTGCCAAGAGACGTTGACTTTGAGCCGGTAGCTGCGAAAAGTGTTCTTTATGGGGAAACAGATATGAATATGCACATGAACAACACGTACTATATGGATATTTTATGGAACTATATTCCGGATATCCTAAACAAAGAAGTTACGTCTGTTTGCTTGCGATATTTGACAGAAGCACCGCTAGGCAGTGAAATGCATATTTATCGCGGGAAGCTCCAAGAACCGTTGGCGGGGGATACAAGAGCGAAAGAAACTTATTGTTTCAGAACAATGATAGATGGAAAAATAAATGTGGAGGCTCTGGTTGGCGTTAGAGAAACTGTAAGCTGGAGAACATAAGATACGAATGAAATAGGGAGAGATATGAAGGAAAAATTTAAAGTAACGGGTATGACCTGCTCTGCCTGCTCTTCGCGTGTGGAGAAAACGGTAGATAAGCTGGAAGGAACGAACCAGGTTATGGTAAATCTGCTGACCGGATCCATGCAGGTAGACTTTGATGAAGGGCAGATTACAGCCGAACAGATTTGCCAAGCTGTTGAGAAAGCCGGCTATGGAGCATTTGTAGACGGTGATAAAGAGGCAAAAAGCAGTGAGACGGTGACTACATCGACCGTAGATGATACAAAGCACATGAAACAACGTCTCATCTGGTCTGTTATTCTACTGATTCCTTTGATGATGTTTTCCATGGGCCACATGGTAACGGGAAATCATGTACCAGACAGACCTTTGACCAATATTCTGATGCAGGTGCTGTTCCTCATCCCGATTGTGGCACTAAATAGAAAATATTTTGTGAAAGGGATTCCGAGTCTGCTACGCGGGGCACCGAACATGGACAGTCTGATTGCAGTGGGTTCCGGTGCGGCTGTGATATACGGCGTATTTGTCCTATTGCGGATTGCGACAGGATATGAAACCGGTAATATGGAACTGGTACACCGTTATGCCGGTGATGTATATTTTGAGTCAGCGGCTATGATTTTAACATTGATTACTGTCGGTAAATTCCTGGAGACAAAATCGAAAGGGAAGACCAGTCATGCCATTGAGAAGCTGATGAACCTGGCGCCGAAAACAGTTCGCGTAGAGAGGGATGGCGCAGAGCAGAAAATTGGCGTGGAGGATTTACAGCGCGGTGGTATTCTGGTTCTTCGTCCTGGAGAAGGAGTTGCTGCAGATGGCATTATCGTGAGCGGAACCACCAGCATTGTCGAATCTGCGATTACCGGTGTGAGA
>JAZUBY010000051.1:0-17496 GCA_045638885.1 Emergencia sp.
ATTTCATGACCAACATTTTCAGGCAACGTCGTCCAGAGACTGGACACCTAACTCTCTATTATATACAGATTCTTTGCGGTCAGGAATTGAAGACTGCAGCACAGTGTCAGCAAATGATTCCCGTACTACAGGAAAATAGAAAGTGGACTGTTTACGACAGGCATATGAATCCTTTGACAAAAACAGAACAGGCTTATTATTATCTGATTGATGAAGAAAATCTGACTGCAGATGCACAACGGATACTAGCGGAAATGGGAGCAAAACCAGCTGGCAGAAAAGATGATGGCTGTATTGTTTACTGCACGAGTAATTATCAGCCTGACGCCAGCGCTCGACTACAGAAACAGCATCAGGCTTATGCCTTTGCGGTGAATCACCGGTATGGCTCGAACCGGATAGCCAAAGCACTTATCGAAGATTTGGATCAGATGTATGCATCCATGATGCAAAGGGAGGAACCTGCCTTTTATTTCCTGGGAAATGCAGCCGGCGGGATGATTTATGGTACAGGTGTGAGCGTAAATGAAGGAACATCAATTGGAGGAGAGATGCCTGCGGCTCTTTTCACTACGATAGATTTAGACTTACAGAAGAAAGTGGAAGGCTTATTTGATGATAATGGAGAAACCGGCTGTGCAGTCGTTACAGATACGGCAACAGGTCAGATACTGGCAATGGTAAGTTGCGGGGGAAATGACTTCAGCCAAAATCTTGCTACAGAGAAGGCCTATTCTTTAGGTGGGATTTTTGACCTCGTTAAGCCACTGGCTTCAGTATCAAAGTTGACCTTTGAAGAGACTGCAAAAGCGCTGGGACTAGGCACTGCAGTCTTTTCCGACTATCCTGGAGAAGAAACAGGACACCTGTCTGACAAGAAGTCTGCCGCTACCGCGGTGCAGGTAAGTCAGCTGATGACCATATTGGGGAACCAGGGACAAAAGATACCGCTGACAATGATTCTGAGTACAGCACAGGAAGAAACGGCCCTTTGCATGACGATGACTGGGAAAACCAGCACTAAAATGCTGGAAGTACGGAATTCCTTAGTACGGAAGCCTTTCATAGATGACGGCTGGGCGTTAGGATATGATGGACCTTATGCGGTGGTGTTGCATTTTGATAAAGGAAGCCCGCGAAAAATGTATAGCAGTATTACAGAAATCCTATAAGTTATGACTATGGTTGCAGCTCCATTCGCAGCTTTTCAAGGGCTTTTTTCTCTATTCTGGAAACATAGGAACGACTGATGTGAAGTTTCTCGGCAATTTCTCTTTGTGTAGTTCTTTCATAAGGCCCCAGGCCGTAGCGAAGACAAATTATGATTCGTTCACGCGGCGAAAGCAGCTGGAGTTTTTTGTAGAGCTCTTTAATTTGATACTTTAGGGACAGTTCATCAATGACTTCGTCAGGATCAGTTCCTAATATGTCGTTAAGGCTGATTTCGTTGCCATCTTTATCGGTGCCGATGGGAAGACTAATAGAAACTTCCTGCCGGTTTTTTTTTGATGTGCGGATGCTCATGAGGATTTCGTTTTCAATACAGCGGGCGGCGTAGGTGGCAAGCCGGACAGATTTTTTACTGGAATATGTGTTGATTGCTTTGATTAGCCCAATGCAGCCGATAGAGATGTAATCTTCTGTAGAAACCGTTGGATTGGCATACTTTCTGGCGATATGTGCTACCAGACGAAGATTTCGTTCGATGAGAACTGTTCGTGCAGATGTGTCACCGGCTTCCATCATGGAAACGTACTCTTGCTCTTCTTTTTCGGAAAGTGGCAGTGGAAACGTGCTGCTCATATATGTACCCCCTTTTCCGAATAAAGCATATGCGGAAAAAGGGGGGAAAGTGCATGACCGACGCTAAAAGAGTCTGAATCTATTTTCTTTCAAAAGACATGCAGTCTGTGCACTCGTACTTTGTAGGATTTGCCTCGTGAGTACCTACTGTGATTGTGTTCAGCGCACAGTAATTGGAATTGTCAGCGTGATTCTTACACTGGGTTACAGTGCACTTAATGCTGGAATTTGCGTTATAAGCCATAGTCCTGTTCCTCCTTTAAAGCTTATTTTTGTTTACGAGTATATTTTGCCCGTCATTCACAAAAATATTAGAGGCTTTTGCTTGTAAGAGTCTTGAAATAATGCTATAATTTAACGTGATATTTTGTGATTAGTTTGAATTTTATTGAGGTTGGCAGATTAATTTGCATGATGGAGGAAACGATGCAGATGAAATCATTGCCAGAAACAGAAAGACCTGTTGAAAAGGCGTGCAGCCGGGGCGTTGAGACGCTGTCCAATGCAGAGCTGCTTGCCATGATTATTCATACGGGAACAAAAAATAAATCAGCGATCCGCTTAGCGGAAGATGTTCTTTCAACTTTTTCGGAAGGCATCAAAGGATTAGGCAGTTGCTGCCTGCAGGAACTAATAGCATTAGACGGGATAGGTAAAACGAAAGCCTGTAGAATCCTTGGAGCCGTAGAACTGGGAAAGCGGATATCGACCGTGCCGGCGAAGGACCGAATTTCCATCAGCAGAAGTGATGATATTGCAAAGCTGTTTATGGAGGAGCTACGCTACGCAAAGAAAGAGCACTTTAAAAGTCTTTTACTCAGTGCAAAAGGAGAAGTCATTTCTATTGAATCCATTTCAGTAGGGGAACTGTCCAGCACTGTGGTGCACCCTAGAGAGGCGTTTTCTATGGCCATAAGAAAAAGTGCAGCGGCTGTAGTTTTTGTTCATAACCATCCAAGTGGAGACGCGAGACCAAGTCAGGAAGATGTGGAAACAACGCAGAGGCTCACCGATTGCGGTGTTCTTCTGGGCATCCGGGTACTTGATCATATCATTATCGGTGACGGATTGTTTTCCAGTATGAGAGAAATGGGTTATATTAAGTAGACGTAAATAGATTTTTTGGAGGGAATGTTCATGTTTAAATTTTTCACAGCAAAAGATATGGGAATTGACCTGGGAACTGCCAATACTTTGATTTACATAAAGGACAGTGGTATCGTTCTCAATGAGCCATCTGTTATTGCAAGAGACAATCGCAGAGGCATCACTCTTGCAGTTGGTTTTGAAGCGAAAGATATGATTGGTAAGACTCCTGCAATCATCGATGTAGTAAGACCCCTGCAGGATGGTGTAATTTCCGATTTTGATAGAACTGCTGATATGCTGAAGGCATTCTTAGAAAAGGCAGTAACAGAAAATAAAGTTAAGAATTTCAGAGCTGTAGTAGGCGTACCTAGCGGTGTTACTGAAGTAGAAAAGAGAGCGGTAGAGCAGGTTGTTCGTCATATGGGTGCTACAGAAGTATATATTCTGGAAGAACCAATGGCTGCTGCAATCGGTGCAGGTCTTGACGTTGACAGTTCCACTGCATGCATGATCGCTGACATTGGTGGCGGTACAACTGATATCGCAATCATCGCATTAGGCGGCATTGTTGCAAGCTCTTCCATTAGAAATGCAGGCGACAAATTCAGCGAAGCCATTATCCAGTACATGAGAAAAAGACATGCACTGTTAATCGGTGAAACAACTGCAGAATTCCTGAAAATCAGTGTTGGTACTGCAGCACTTGATCTGGATGAAAACGGCGATGAAATCATCGAATCCGTAAAGGCAAGCGGTAGAGATATTATCTCCGGTCTGCCAAAGACATTAGAAGTAACAAACAGAGATATTATGATTGCGCTTCAGGAATCTGTTGATATGATTGTTGACGGCATCAAAGGCACAATCGAAAAGGCACCACCTGAAATTGCAGCGGACATTGCAAACAATGGTATGATTCTGTCTGGCGGTGGTGGTAAAATCCGCAACCTGGCACAGGTTATTGAAAAGAGAACAGGTATCAAAGCGACTGTTGCAGACAATGCTTTCGAGGCGGTTGCAATGGGTACAGGTACCAGCTTAAATGACATTGAAAAGTTAAAGCTTTATGCAACTGGTATCAAGAGAAGATAGGATTTTTAGCGTATGAAGTGGATTCAGGAACATAAGTTAATCAGTTTCCTTCTTGCTGTGATTCTGATCAGCTCGGTGGTATTGATTTCATCTGTTGCTTCCAGTGGACAGGGAAATCCGGTGTCCCGTGCGCTGAATGGAATTTATACTGCAATAGAACGTCCAATTACAGCTATTGCGGACGGCATCTCCAACAATGTTACAGGCATCTTTTCTTACAGAGCTCTGCAGAAAGAGAATGCGGCATTGAAGGCGGAAAACGAAGAGTTACAGAAGCAGATTACCAGCTTAAGTCTGTCTGCCAATGAGTTAAAAGAACTGACTCGATTGTCTAAGGTCTTAAACTATAAAGGTATAAAAGAAGCTGAAGATTTAGTTAGTGCCGATGTTATTTCCATGGATGGCACCAACTGGATGAATATTTTCACGATCAATATTGGGAAAGATGATGGGGTTGAAACCGGGGATGTAGTCATCTGTGGTGAAGGCCTTGTTGGTCGTGTCAACGCAGTAGGAAATGGATGGGCGAAAGTCACTTCCATTATTGACGAATCCAGCAAAGTCAGCTTTAAGATTGCCGGCAATTTACAGATTATCGGTATTTCAGAGGCAGCCGTTGATGGAACATTAACCGGCTACATGCTGGACAGCGAAGCGAAAATCCAGGAAGGTGATGAGGTTATTACATCTGGTATGGGAATTTACCCTTCCGGCATTGCTGTGGGTAAAATTACAAAAGTAAAATATGACAGTGATGAGCAACTGTTAAAGGTTGACATCAAACCTGCTGTTGAATTTGAATCACTTCAGAAAGTGTCGGTGATTCTATGATGAAACACAGACAGGCGTTTTTGGTATATTTGGCTGCGTTTTTCCTGCAGCCTTTTTTACAAAATTTGATTCCTTTCTTTGGAAATCATTTGAATTTAATTTTATGTTTGACTGTTATGCTGGTTTTCGTTCATGAAGCGCCGTCACAGGCTTTGTTCTTTGGATGCGTGTTTTCCATGCTTACGGATCTGTTTTACGGGCTTTATACAGGACCATCGGCTATCGCAATCTTTGTTACAGTTCTGGTTGTTTACGTGATGAAGTATTTTGTTCATATTGAGAACTATATCAATGCAATCATCTTCATGGCAGTATCCACCTTATTATACGGAACGGTTTATTGGTGCGTTTATGCTTTGATTGGAACGACGTATAGCTATCTGTATGCGATGATGTCATTGCTTCCACAGGTAGTCCTTCATGCAGCAGTCGGATTAGGCGTATATTTTGTATTAATTGCAAAAGAGAAAAAACTGAGAAGAGACAGGTATTATCGATGAGTAGAAATGTTAGGTTTTTCCATTCTAGATATGAGAAACTGGTTATAGTCATCATTCTTTTGATGGCTGTACTTGCTGTACGCCTTTTTATGGTTACTATTTTGCAGCACGACAGATGGAGTATGGAAGCCTCTGATCAAAATACCAAAACCATTTTCACATCTGCACCGAGAGGCAATATTTATGACCGAAATGGTAATGTTCTTGCGGAGAATAAACAGGTTTTCGCGGTAACATTTAACGTGAGTTCTATGACAACCGAGGAAATTAATGATTCTGCACTGAAACTAATCGATGTTTTAATCGAAAATAATGAAAAGTATACGGATAATTTCCCAATTAAGAAGAAAGGCGGGAAGTTTTACTATACTTATGATGATAAGATTGAAAAGTGGTTGAGTCGTCAGGGCTTCTCCAAAAATCTGACAGCGGCACAGGCCTTTGCCAGATTGCGAATCAAATATAATATTGATGATAGTCTGGACCGCTATGAGGCGATGACTGTTCTGCAGGAAAAATACAATTTAGATCCGCCGATTTCTGTAAAGAAGATGGAATATACTTATCAGCAGGAAAAGGAAATGTTCTGGGGTAAGTTTGCTTATCCACAGGAAACCATTGATGAAGGCATCCCGGCAGAACGATGTTTCAAAGAGCTGCGCGAGGACTATAAGATTGATGAAAATCTCAGCGATGCAAATGCGCGAAAGATTTTTATCGTACGAAATGAAATTGCGACCAACGGATTTACCCGATACCTTCCAATTAAGATGGCTTCTGACTTAAGTGAAGAAACCATCGCTTACCTGGAAGAAGCGAATATTCCGGGAGTAGAAATTACATCTGAAAGCGAGAGATACTATCCAAACGGAAGTACGGCATCTCACATTTTAGGTTATATGGGTGCAATTTCTGAAAGTGAAACAGAGTATTACGTTGAAAAACTGGGATACAGTGCTACAGACCTTGTTGGTATGGATGGCGTGGAAGCGGCAATGGAAGAAAAGCTTCACGGTACGCCAGGGAAAAATACCATCAAAGTAAACAGTGGCGGTGAATATGTTGAAACAGTCAGTGAAACGGAAGCTGAAAAAGGTTCAGACGTATACCTGACGATTGATTTGGACTTACAGGAAGCAACAGAAAGTGCTTTGGCAGAGGCAATCAAAGACTCTGAACATAGCCGAAGCGGTGCAGCTGTTGCCATCGATGTAAAGACAGGTGATGTTCTGGCAATGGCAAGTTACCCGGATTTTAATCCAAATATTTTTGCCAACGGGATTTCTGAAAAAGCCTGGGAATCTGTTCAGGCAGAAAACCCAAGAGATGCATTCTCTCCAACTCCGTTATTAAATAATGTAACAAGAGCGGCTATACAACCTGGTTCTACTTTCAAACCGATTACATCCGTAGCAGCACTGCAGCAGGGATTGGATCCGTATCGCAGCATTGTGGATGGCGGATATATCGATTATGGTGACAGAGTCTATGCCTGCTCTAACTGGAATGACTACAGAAGTACACATGGAAGTGAAACGTTAGAATGGGGTATCGGTAACTCCTGTAACTTCTACTTCTATTGTATTGCATCTGGTATTGACTGGAACAATAATTCTTCTTTAGGTTATGACATCGATGTAGATGACATTCTGGAGACCGCGAAGTTATTTGGTCTTGGTGAAGAAACCGGTATTGAAATCGGTGAAGTAACAGGGAATGTACCATCTGCAGAGCAGAAGCTGGCTATTACAGAATTGAATGTCAGAGATTACCTTTACAATAATGCTCATACATTCTTCCCGGCAGAAGTGGCAGATGATATTGATAAATTAAGAGAAAATCTATATAAGATAGCAGGATGGACATCACAAAACCCATCTTATGATGAGCTGATTACCATGCTGTCTGAGCAAACAGATGTGAAGAAGTCACAGGTAGAATTTGTTGCAGAACGTATCAAGTTCGACTACTTCATTTCTGCCGGCTGGGGCATGGGTGACCTGTTTAATATTTCCATTGGACAGGGGGACAATGCTTATACACCATTACAGATGGCTAGTTATCTGGCAACTTTAGGTAACGGCGGTAGGAAGAATCAGGTAAGTGTTATTGCTGGTATCGAAAATGAAGGACTGACAGTAAAGCCTGATCCGGTAAGCCTGAATGTTTCGGAAGATATTACTTCTGAGGTTATCAAAGGTATGAGAGCGGTAGCCACAGGTGGTACTTTGGCAGGCATCTTTGGCAACTATCCGATTGCTGTTGCAGGTAAGACCGGTACTGCGGAAAACCAGGCGGTCAGACAGCCGAAGAGTGAAGTTGAATACATTCAGGATCATCTTGGAAGCCTTAATGCTGCGGCGGGAACAGCTGTTAGCTGGGAGGAAGTAGAAGCAAGAATGGAAAAGATGATGGAAGAAGAACCGGAACGCTATCCAACTGTAGACGATACTGTAGATGAAGCTTTGATTGCGGCCAGCGATTATAAGATTACTTATGCGATGATTAACAAAGATAAAGGCAGTTATGAGTATTTTGCATGGACGATTGCAATGGCGCCGGCTGAAAAACCGGAAATTGCTGTAGCAGTTATGCTGGTAGAAGGTGGTTATTCTTCTAATGCTGCACCTGTTATCAAAGGCATCTTCAATGAATACTTTGATCTCAACAAAGATGGTGAGAAAAAGAAAGAAAAGATTAATAAAGCAAGTGTAAACGGTAAAAACAGAATGCAGTAAGGCTTGCTTGGAAGATATTTGGAGGAAAGAATGGGCAAAGTTTATTTAATTGCATCCGGAAAAGGCGGAACAGGAAAATCTATGTTTGCCGTAAACTTTGGCGCCACACTAGCGAAACAGGGAAAAAGTGTCGTTATTTTAGACATGGACCTTGGCATGCGTAATCTGGATTTGTATTTTGGGCTGGAAAATAATGTGGTTTATGATGTCCATGATGTTTTAAAGGGAGTTTGCCGCATTAAACAGGCACTGATACGTGATAAACGTTTTGAAAGATTATACGTTATGGCGGCGTCTCCATCGAGAGATGACGGATCTTTAACTCCATTGCATATGCAGGTTCTCTGTGCAAAACTGAAGTGCACTTACGACTATGTGATTATTGACGCACCTTCTGGAATTGATGACGGACTGGTATTATCTTCTGCAGGTGCGGATGCTTGTATTATCGTGACGACGCCGGAGTATTCTGCTATTCGTGACGCAGATACGCTGGACAAATCTTTGCTGGATTTAGGCGTGAAAGAGCGTTGTGTGATTCTGAATAAAGTGATTGCGGAAATGATGTCTGCCGGTTATGCTCCTAGACTGAGAGATGTAACTTCTATGTTGCAGCCTCCATTAGTAGGCGTAATACAAAGTGATGAAAACATTGTGATTTCTACAAATCTGGGAGTCCCAATTGTTTTAAAAGAAGGCACATATATTCAGGAGAACTTTATGAAGATTACAGAGCGAATTTTGAGTCTGTAAAGAAATGAAAAAAGGGTGTCCCGTTTGGGACAGCCTTTTGTTGTGTATAAATTGATTAGAAGTTGATAGATTTACTTCGCATATCGACATCCAATACAAGGCCGACGGCAGCCATATTGGAAAGGATGGATGATCCGCCGTAGCTTAGGAACGGTAATGTGATACCTGTTACAGGCATCAGACCCATTGTCATTCCGACATTTTCAAAAATCTGGAATGCAAACATGCCGATGACACCGGATACCACCAGGGCACCGTAGAAGTCTAAGGCGTCTCTAACCGCCGCGGCCATTCTGTAAAGGAGAATGCCGAAGATGGCGATAATGAAGAGGCCACCGATGAAACCTAATTCTTCTCCGATTACGGAAAAGATGAAGTCAGAAGATTGTACCGGAATGAAATCCAGTTCCTTCTGGGTTCCGTTGAAAAGACCTGTACCGGTCAGACCGCCGTTGCCGATAGCAACTTTTGACTGCCAAACCTGATAATTACCGCTTAGGTTCAGGTTTTCCGGATGGAGGAAGGCTTCGATACGTTCCTTCTGATAAGGCTTCAGAAAAATGAATGCCACTGGAATGGCACAGACTACCAGACCCATGAATTGGGCAAATACTTTCAAATTGATGCCGGCAAAGAAAATCATCGTAACCCAGATTGCTGCGAATACGAGAGCACTTCCCAGGTCTTCCTTGAGTACGATTACGATAATCGGAGCGGCTACGATACCGGCTTTAATCAGTCCTTTGAAATCATGAAGGGTATCATTGTGTTCACTTAAGTAGCCTGCCAAAATCAGGATATACAGAATCTTTACAAACTCCGAAGGCTGAACAGTAGTGAATCCCAGGTCAATCCAGGATCTGGCACTGAACAGTTCAACGCCAAGAGGTGTGTACACAGACAGTAGTAATGCCAGCGATGCAATATAAAGTTGTTTTTCTAAACCTTGGAATATATTGTAGTTTTGTGTCAAAATGATAACGACACCGATAGCGCCTAATATGTAGGCTGCGGCCTGTACAATCACTTCTCGGCTGATGCCTTCTCCCAAATGGGTACTGCCGATGGTCAGCAGGCTGACGGCGGCCAAAGTGATGACGCAGGCGACCATAATCTTGTCAATATTTTTAGACAAATTAGAAAAATTGTTCATAGTTTCCCTTTCTTGTTCTTGACATTGGGTTGCCATGAACATTATAATATAGTTTGTGTGAATATATCAAGTTTTAATTATGTAATGCACATCTTTTTTAAAGATCACTTGAAGATACAGAAAAATTAATATGAAAAGGAGGTGCTTTTATGTCTCCGATTTTATGGATTGTGATTATCGTAGCAGTTGCATTTATCAGTGTACTGGTGGGATATATCATTAGAAAGAACATTGGCGAAAAGGCAATCGGCAGTGCTGAACAGAAGGCCCGCAACATGATCCTGGACGCCCAGAATAAATCTGAAACAATTAAAAAAGAGATTACATTAGAAGCAAAAGAAGAAGCGCACCGTATGCGTACAGATGCGGAACGCGAAGTGAAAGAAAGAAGAGCGGAAATCCAGCGCGCTGAAAGAAGAATGATTCAGAAAGAAGAATCTCTCGACAAAAAGCTGGAAAACATTGAAAAAAGAGAAGAAAGCATTACAAAACACGAAAACGAGATTTTAGCTAAAAAGAAAGAATTAGAAGGCTTTGTTGCAAAGCAGATTGAAGAACTGGAGAAAATCTCCGGCTTAACTGCAGAAGAAGCAAAAGCACTCTTATTAGATGAAATTGAAAAGGACGTTAGACATGACGCATCCTTAATGATCAAAGACATCGAATCCAAGGCAAAGGAAGAAGCTGACAAGAAGGCGAAGCAGATTATCACTGGTGCTATCCAGAGATGTGCTGCAGACCACGTTGCTGAAAGTACAGTTTCTGTAGTTGCCCTGCCAAACGACGAAATGAAGGGTAGAATCATCGGTCGTGAAGGTAGAAACATCAGAGCAATCGAAACACAGACAGGCGTTGACCTGATCATCGATGATACACCAGAAGCGGTAATCATCTCCGGTTTCGATCCTGTGAGACGTGAAATCGCAAGAATTGCTTTAGAAAAGCTGATTGTAGATGGTAGAATCCACCCTGCAAGAATTGAAGAAATGGTGGAAAAGGCAGAGAAGGAAGTTAATGCCATCATCAAAGAACAAGGTGAACAGGCGACTTTCGAAGTGGGTATCCACAATCTGCACCCAGAACTGATTAAGTTATTGGGTAGATTAAAGTACAGAACTTCTTACGGACAGAACGTGCTGAAGCACTCCGTAGAAGTTGCACACTTAGCTGGTCTGATGGCTGGTGAGCTGGGTCTGGACGTAAAACTGGCAAAGAGAGCAGGTTTACTTCACGACATCGGTAAGGCTTTAGACCACGAATACGAAGGTACGCACGTAGATATCGGTATCCAGGTTCTGAAGAAGTACAAGGAATCTGCTGCAGTTATCAACGGCATGGCAGCACACCACGGCGATTACGAGCCAAAGAGCATGGAAGCTGTTCTGATTGCAGCTGCTGATGCACTGTCCGCTGCAAGACCAGGTGCAAGAAGAGAAACATTAGACGCTTACATCAAGAGATTAGAAAAGTTAGAAGAAATCGCTAACACAACTCCTGGTGTAGATAAGTCTTTCGCTATCCAGGCGGGTAGAGAAATCAGAATTATTGCAAAGCCAGAAGAAGTAAACGATGAAAGCATCGCATTACTGGCAAGAGAAATCTCTAAGAAGATTGAATCTGAACTGGAATATCCTGGACAGATTAAGGTCAATGTGGTTAGAGAAACTCGCGCAATTGATTATGCAAAATAAAGCATAGTGAAAATGTAGAGGGTTCCCCATCGACTGAATGCAGGAACCCTCTTTTTGTGGATTTACACAGATAGAAGAAAACAGGTGAGGAAAACATGTTTGTATATTTAGACAATAGTGCAACAACAAGACAATATGATCAGGTAACTGCAGAGATGAAGCAGGCTATGGAAGAACTGTACGGTAACCCGTCTTCACTCCATTCCCTTGGGTTGGCCTCCGAAAAAAGAGTCAGAGCTGCAAGACAGCATCTGGCGGAAGCTTTAGGCGCAAAGGAAGAAGAAATCGTCTTTACTTCCTGCGGTACAGAAAGTGACAACACAGCGCTCTACGGTATTGCCCATGCAAAGCGCAGAGAAGGCAATAAGATTATCACATCCAAGGTGGAACATCCGGCCGTATTAGAAGCCTGCAAAGTTTTGGAGAAGGAAGGCTTTGTCATCGAATATATCGATGTAGACGACAAATGCAGACTGAACATGGACCAGCTGGCAGCAGCCATCGACGATCAGACCATTCTGATTTCCATTATGGCTGTTAACAACGAAGTGGGAACCATCATGCCGGTTCGCGATATCGCAAAGATGAAAGGCAAGGCGGTATTCCATACCGATGCGGTACAGGGCTTTGGTAAAATTGACTTGAAGAATACAGGGGCTGATCTGATTTCTGTCAGTGCGCACAAGATTCATGGTCCGAAGGGCATGGGAGCGCTTTATGTGAAGAAGGGCATCAATCTGCCGGCTTATCTGGTTGGCGGCGGTCAGGAACGTCATATGCGTTCCGGCACAGAAAACGTGCCCGGCATTGTGGGCTTTGATACAGCGTGCCAGATTGCCATTCCAAACCTGCAGTCCCGTGTGGAACAGATGTCTAAGGTAAGAAATTATCTGCTGGCGGGCATCGAAGACCAGATTAAAGATATCAAAGTGAACAGCCCTGTTGATGGTGCTGCATCTGTCCTCAACATTTCCTTCCTGGGAACAAGAGGGGAAGTATTGCTGCACACATTGGAACAGGATAACATCTTTGTATCTACCGGATCTGCATGCTCCTCCAATAAAAAAGGAAGAAGCCATGTGCTGGCAGCAATGGGATTGAAAGATAAAGAAATCGAAGGTGCAATCCGTTTCAGCTTCAGTGAAGCCAACACAATCGAAGAAATGGATTACGTATTAGATAAAGTAAACGCTGCGGTAACAAGATTCCGCAGACTGGGATCATTTAGATAAGGAGAACGAGAAATGAACGAACAGAACATTTTTATCGTCAGATGCGGCGAAGTTGCTCTGAAGGGCATGAATAAGCCATACTTTGAACGTATGCTGGTAGACAGAATCAGAAGCAACGTAAAAGGCCTGGGCAATGTAGATGTAAGACGTCAGGAAGGCCTGATTTTTGTTAGAGCAGATAAAGACGTAGATACAGATATTCTGGTGCGTCAGATTGCAAAGGTATTCGGCGTGGCTTCTATCAGCCCTGCAGTAGAAGCTCCAAGCAACCTGGATGATATCGGTGAAGAAGCTGTAAAATACATGATGAACTTAATCGAAACGAAAGGTGTGAAGACTTTCAAAGTAGAAGCGAAGCGTGCAGATAAGAACTTCCCTGTGAAGTCTCCGGAAATCGGCAGAATCATCGGTGCAAAAGTACTGATCGGCTGCAAAGTATTAAAGGTAGATGTACACAACCCGGATGTACTGCTGTACGTAGATGTACGTCATGACAGATCTTACATCTATCAGGATAAGATTGCCGGCTTCGGCGGCCTGCCGTTAGGCACCAACGGTAAAGGTATGGTACTGCTGTCCGGCGGTATCGACAGCCCGGTTGCTGCATGGATGATGGCAAAGCGTGGTATGGTAATCGAAGCAATTCACTTCCATTCCTATCCGTACACAAGCCAGAGAGCACAGGAAAAAGTAGAAGACCTGGCAAGAATCGTAGCGTCCTACTGCGGCAACTTCAAGATGCACGTAGTAAACCTGTTGCCGATTCAGGAACAGATTGAACAGAACAGTCCGGAAGAACAGACTACAAATCTGGTAAGAAGATTCATGATGCGTATTGCAGAAAGAATCGCAGAAAACAACAAGGCCATGATGCTGATTACAGGTGAAAACCTGGGTCAGGTAGCCAGCCAGACTGCGGAAGCCCTGGTGGTTACTGACAACGTGGTAAAAATGCCGGTTATGAGACCGCTGATTGCCATGGATAAGATTGACATCATGGATAAGGCACAGGAAATCGGAACTTTTGAAACTTCCATCCAGCCGTATGAAGACTGCTGTACTGTATTCCTGCCAAAGCACCCAACTACAAAGCCAAAGCTTGCTCGTATTGAAGAATCCGAAAGTAAGCTGGATGTAGAAGGTTTAGTAGCGGCAGCAGTAGCAGCGGAAGAAATCGTACAGATTCGTCAGAAATAAGATTCGACAAAAATAGAAATATACCCCCTTTTTCTCCTAAAGACAGGCCCGCACGGCGGGATTATAATGGAGGAAAGGGGGTTTTTATATGGAGATTATTTTTTATGTAGAAGAAGATACGCTTATTGCCGCATTATCAGGAGAAATAGATCATCATGTAAGTGAAAAACTGCGTAAGAACATTGATGAAGAGATTACACTGTGTGGAACGAAAGATTTGATATTTGACTTTACTAATGTGGACTTTATGGATAGCTCAGGAATAGGTATGATTTTGGGGCGATATAAAAAAGTTCGGGGAAATGGAGGATCGGTAATCATTCGAAATGCCAGCAGACTGGTAAAACAAATTCTGGATATGGCAGGGGTGTTTACTTTGATGAAATATGAAGATAGCGAAACAAGGGTATAAGGAGGCAGAGATGAAAAAGAACTATACGAAAATAGAATTTGAAGCGCTGCCACAGAATCAAAGCTTTGCCAGATCAGTAGTTAGTGCA
This sequence comes from Emergencia sp., assembly GCA_045638885.1. Lineage (GTDB taxonomy): Bacteria > Bacillota > Clostridia > Peptostreptococcales > Anaerovoracaceae > Senimuribacter. The sequence continues at coordinate 14,580 of JAZUBY010000051.1, forward strand.
TATGTGGCGGCGAAAGATCCGACGATGGAAGAACTGACAGAAATCAAAACAGCTGTCTCTGAAGCCGTCAGTAACGCCGTTATACATGGATATGAAAAAAAGGGACAAGGGAGGATTTTAATGGAACTTGAGGATCTTGCACCAGATAAAATCTCAATTCGTATAACAGACTACGGCATTGGTATTGGTGATGTGGGAAGAGCAAGAGAGCCGATGTTTTCGACAGAAGCAGACCAGGAAATGTCCGGTATGGGCTTTACCGTAATGGAAAGTTTCATGGATAAGGTATTTGTTGAGTCAAAACCGGGAGAAGGTACTGTTGTGACAATGATTAAATACCTGGATATGTACTATGGGTTATAAATATATACCGGTACCCAAAGAGGAAACCTACATATTAATTAAGCAGGCACAGCAGGGCGATGAAAGTGCTAAGACACGTCTTGTCATGGAAAATACAGGATTGGTAAAGAAGGTTGCAGCAAAATTTATTTCAGAGGATCATGAACTGGAGGATTTGATACAGATCGGGTACATTGGATTGCTTCGAGCGGTAGATAAGTTTGACCCTGCATTTGATGTGATGTTTTCTACCTATGCAGTCCCGATGATTATAGGAGAAATCAAACGGTTTTTTCGTGACAACGGGAAAATCAAAGTCAGCAGGGCATTGAAAACAGATTTATCTGCTTTACGACAGATGCAGAATGCTTTTGAGGCAAGAGAAGGACGGCCTCCAAGGATCAGCGAAATCGCAGAGACTTTGTCCATGGAACGGGAACGGGTTCTGGAAATTCTAGAGGCTGGAGACAGACTTGCAAATATTGACAGTCTGGACCGTCGCCAGGAAGAAGGACAGCCTCAGGGTGAGGCGGTGTTTTATTCTAGTGAACGGGAGACGGATTTCATTATGATAAAAGATGAAATTCGTGCATTACGCGACAAGGAGCGGCTGGTAATTCTTTTGCGGTATTACAAAGATCTGACGCAGCAGCAGATCGCAAACCGAATGGGAATTTCCCAGGTACAGGTATCGCGCATAGAGAAGCAGGCGATACAAAAAATCCGTGAAAACATGGTCGCAAAGTGATACAAAATCGGTTCACTTTTATTTTCGACATTTTATTGCAAGAATAGCAAAAATAACTTGCAAAAAGTTGAAGAACATGGTTTACTATATGTGTATGCTGTTATTTTTGTAACAAAGATTTTCCAACAGCATAATTTTACGCGGTTAAAAATCCCTCAATCAAGAGGGACCGTTATTATAATTTAAGGAGGCATTTACATGAACTTTCAATTAACGAAGGAACAGGAATTCGTAAGAAAAATGGTAAGAGAATTTGCTGTTAACGAAGTTGAACCTTTAGCTGCAGAAATCGACGCGGAACACAGATTCCCAGTTGAAACTGTAGAAAAGATGGCAAAGTACGGCTTACTGGGCGTTCCATTCCCAACACAGTACGGTGGTGCAGGTGGTGACCACATCTCCTACGCTATCACAGTAGAAGAATTATCCAGAGTTTGCGCGTCCACAGGCGTTATTTGTTCCGCACACACTTCCCTGTGCTGCTGGCCAATTTTCGCTTGGGGTAACGAAGAACAGAAGATGAAGTACCTGCCAGAATTATTAGCTGGTACTAAGTTAGGTGCTTTCGGTCTGACAGAACCAGGCGCTGGTACAGACGCTTCCGGTCAGCAGACTAAGGCTGAATTAGTTGATGGTAAGTGGATCTTAAACGGTTCCAAGGTATTCATCACTAACGGTGGCTACGCTGACGTTTTCGTTTGCATGGCTATGACTGACAAGTCCAAGGGTAACCACGGTATTTCTGCGTTCATCGTAGAAAAGGGTGACAAGGGCTTCTCCATCGGTAAGACAGAAGATAAGCTGGGTATCTGCGCATCTTCCACTACTGAATTAATTTTCGAAAACTGCGAAATTCCAGAAGACAGACTGTTAGGTCAGATTGGTCAGGGCTTCAAGGTAGCTATGTCCACACTGGACGGCGGTAGAATTGGTATCGCTTCCCAGGCTTTAGGTATTGCTCAGGGTGCATTCGACGTTACAGTTGAATACATGCAGGCAAGAAAGCAGTTCGGTAAGAAGTTATCCCAGATGCAGGCATTACAGTTCGGTATGGCTGACATGAAGACTAAGATCGAAGCTTCCAGACTGTTAATCTACAAGGCTGCTGACATGAAGGATAAGCACATGGCTTACGGTGAAGCTGCTGCTATGGCTAAGCTGTTCGCTGCTGAAACTGCAATGGAAGTAACTACTAAGTGTGTACAGTACCACGGCGGTTACGGTTACACTAAGGATTACCCAGTTGAAAGAATGATGAGAGACGCTAAGATTACTGAAATCTACGAAGGTACTTCCGAAGTACAGAGAATGGTAATCGCTGCTAACACATTCAAGAAATAAGATCGTAGGAGGAATTGAAAATGGCATTTAAGATTATCGTATGCGCAAAGCAGGTACCAGATACTAACGTTATCAAAATTAACCCTAAGACTGGTACTCTGATCAGAGATGGCGTTCCAAGCATCTTAAACCACGACGATGCTAACGCTTTAGAAGAAGCTTTAAGAATTAAAGATAAGTTTGATGATGTAACTATCACAGTTGTAACTATGGGTCCTCCTCAGGCATCTGACCTGTTATTCGAATGTATCGCTAAGGGTGCAGACGAAGGTATCCTGGTTTCCGACAGAGCAGTTGGTGGTTCCGATACACAGGCTACATCCAACGTATTAGTTGCTGCTATCAAGAGATGGGAAAAGGACAACGGTCCTGCAGACCTGATCTTCGCTGGTAGACAGGCTATCGACGGTGATACTGCTCAGGTAGGTCCACAGGTTGCTGAAAAGTTAGATTTACCACAGGTTACTTATGTTGAAGCTTTCGAAT
>JAZUBY010000052.1:0-4669 GCA_045638885.1 Emergencia sp.
AAATGTCCTGTGCTTATTTTGCTTGGAGACAAAGATAAAACAGGAAAAGTAAAACAGTATTGTGTTAGACTTTGCAAATAGAAGCCGATATCTAAAGTTCCTTTATATCGACCTCCCCAGCCAAGGGATTCTTTCGCCGCCCCAAAAGGTTCTCCTGTATCCTCTCCCATGACTGCCTTTGCCACAGCGTAGGAAATCGGTTCTCCTGAAAGCACTTCATAGGACACTGTTTCTACAACACCCAAACCAAGTACAGTCATGTCAATTCGAATGGTTGCAGTCCCTTTTTTCTGGCCGTCCTGTTTTCTCTGCCCCTTCAGATTCAGAGTCAGTTCCCCATAGTTTCCGTATTCATCCTCAGCATAAATATAAATTGTATGCTCGTTTTGGTCGCCTCTTGGCGGATTCTTTGGATGCAGAATATATTCCGACGCTCTGCCTGAGGAGCTGACATATCTTAGTCTCTCACCGTCCAGCTCTACAATCAGTTTTGTATTTTCTCCGTTTGCCGGTATATAGCTGACAATATTTCCGCTTTCATCTTCGCTCCAGGCTTTTACATTAAAGTTGGTATCAGTTTCATTGATGACAGTCTGGCCGTCCGTCATATTGGTTGCAAATTTAATGTTATTTTGGCCTCTTGCCTTATACTTCACATTAATTTTGAAAGTATATGTGGCGCCTGCATCATCTTGAGCGGTCACAGTGAATGTGTTTTCACCTGTTTTCCGTCCATTTAGAAGCAGTTCTATTTGATCCCGTGCTTCTAAAGAAGTCATCCTTCCGTTGCCGGATTGATAACACTTTACGGATGTAATTTCTACGTTCTCTCCACCCTTTGTTTCCATATGGTAAGAAAGCATCCCCCGTGTCAGCTGATCGTCGTAAATGGCTTCTGCCGTTTTTGTCTTTCCATTTTCGCAAAGAATAGATTTGTCTAAGGTTGTGCCGTTGACTCTTACCTGATATGTCATCTCCAGCTGCACGTCCATAACATATCTCAACGAAATCTCGTATTTCAGTTTTTTGCCTTCATGAAGTACCATTACTACAATGTTGTATGTATTACTTTCTTCCCCCATCGGCAGGATAAAAGGAATTGCACCGCTTTTCGACAGTGCACCTTCATGACCGCTTTCCGCCTCATAATGGATGCTCAAAATTCTTGATGCCCCACTGTCTTCTCCAAAAAGTTCAATTTCATATTTTAGGGCTCCGGCAGAAAGCTGGTTGTTCTTAATGTCCGTAGAAACGGTTCCATTCTGCTGACAGTGCATCACTCTTCGAATTGCGCCTCTTTCCAGCCAAGTAAAGGATATCTGTACATCTACGGTGTCTACATAATCGATGGTGATGTGATAATACACCGTCTGCTGCACGTCATCTTCATCGACTGCCTCAACAACAAAGGTCAGATAATAGGTGTCTTGATTTTTTTCTCCCACCCCTTTCAACGTCAGGGTTCCGCCATTGAGCTCCAGTAATCCAGACTTGCCTGAGGCCGTGCTGTATGTCGCCTCAACAATCTCTGCATCTTTTGCCAGCGCACCGGTAAGCTTCGGTACATAAGCAAGCTGGCCCTTTGACAGTTGGTGACTCTGGATAGTTTTCGCAATGGTTTCGTTTGCCGGGCAGGCCAGAACATGCTCCGCGTTGTCTTTATTCACCCAGCTCAGTTCCAGTTCTAAATCTAATGCATAAGCAAAATGCAGTTCATAAGTAAAGGTTACCAATTCTTCTACACTTTTCCCGTTGGCATCTTTTCCTTTCCACAGGACTTCTACCTGAAACGTATAGATTCTGCCCTCTGTTCTGTTCGGCAGAGAGATTCTGATATCTCCCTTTTTTTCAATTTCTTCAAAGGGCTGATCACCGGCTTTCATCAAAACCCTCTTAATAGTGCCCTTCTCTGCATCCTGTCCAGTCAATGCAAAAGAATATGCAAACATATCGTTATTAAGCTGTGCAGTATTGATATTGCTTCTTACCATTTCAGAAGAAGCACAGATGATATGTTTCGGATATTTTCCGTACTTTTCCCACGTTAGGACAGCGCCCAGACCCAGCTCAACAACTTCTCCACTTTCATCTCCCTGTGTTCCATCATTCACCCCAGGATTAGTGTCGCTGGTTCCCATATTTTCTGTAGTTCCACTTTCATCAAGGTTTTCCTGCTTTTCCTGCAACTCGTCTGCATCTTCCTGTTGCTCTTGATTTTCCTGTAGCTCGTCGAAATTCTCATTTTCCTTTTTCTCATCTTTGGACTGGCCACCCTGCTCCGCAGATGCATCAACCTCTTCGATTTCTTCTGTCTCCTGCATTTCTTCTCCCAAATTCAAATCTGCAAGAATCTGTGCACTTTCATCAGGAAGCGGTGCCTTAGGTCCTGTAACATGAACGCTTGTACCAGGAATCAACAGTCCTGCTACAATCGCCGCAATCAGTACCCAGCAGATTATTTTATGTATTTTTTCGTTTTGGAGTACGTTTTTTACGTTCATTCGCTTCGCTCCTTATTTCGAATCCACTTTCCGTAAACACAGCCTGCTATTATACAGCCTGCACAGATGCCCAACAGTAAAAGAACAGCATCTGCATCATCTTGATTTTTGCTTATATCCCTGTAAGCAGTTTGAGAGTCAACCTCTGTATCATCATTTCGATTCACTTCTATCTCTTCACGAACAGCAGGTTTCTCTTGATCTTTTGCTTCAGGCATGTCATACGATACAGCTTCTTCTGTTACTTTTTCTACTGCTTCTTCTATGTCTGCTTCATTCGTATCTCTGGAAACTTCATTCTCTTTCCCCTTGTTCTGTGGTACCTTTGTTTCTTCCTGCGTCACTAGCTCGCTGGTACCTTCCTTTAAGAAGGTGTCACCGACCTTTTCAAGCACAAATGTATCTGTGAAAGTCTCACTATTACCTTTTGTATCCTGCAAGTCTGCAACGAAGTCAAAGATTACCTGGTCTGTCTTTCTTGGGATTTTTTTCTTTATCTGAAACACAATTTTGACAATCGTATCTTTCTTTACATCTGAGAATCCATCTTCTGTAAAATCCGTATTGGAAAAAGCAAAGAAGCCCTTTTCCTGCATATCCGTCGCGACATAATCTGCATAGGATGCACCCATTTCATGGGAAACATAGGAAATCACATCCGTATCGTAATACAACTTCCCTTGAATATTCCGATAATTCCCTTGGAAAGACTCCTTTAGTTTTACAGAGAGTATGATGGTATCCTGTTTTTCCACGAACTCTTTATCTGCATCCAGATAAAACACCGGCGTTGCTGCCATCGTCCATACAGGACACAGCATCATGAGAATAAATATAGCTAACAAAACACGTCGCATTGCTAAAATCCTTTCAAAAACAAAAATGGACTGTAACACCAAAGGATGTTACAGTCCGTTTTTCTGTATACAAAAACATAGCCTAACCCGATAGACCGTCGGGGCTCATGGCAAAATCTTATGCAGGTCTTCTGGCTCAGGCATCACCACATTGTCTGCCTTCCCATGATTTTCATCACAGTGGCAAATAAGACAATGCTCTTCCCTTACAGCGGCGGCACCGCGCCGGATTTTCACCGGCTCCCCCCTTAGCTCATGCCGTAGCATGAGAACATAACACTTCATATTATCTTGTTTTACACACACTTTTACGTTTATAGTATAGCATAAAACCTCTTGTGCGTAAAGAGAAAACAGGAGATTTGGGGTATTCCCAAATCTCCTGCATTGGTTAGTTTCACGTCTTATGCTGACACCGTGTTAGTCCTCTTTTCTTCTCAGCGCTACTGCGGCTGCACCAGCCATGAACAGTACTGCCAGATAGAAGAACGGATGACTCATATCACCTGTATCAGGGTTTTCGCTTTCCTTCTCAGAATCTTTCGCAGATTCTTCTTTGTCAGGTACTTCTGTGTCTGCTTTGTCAATAGGTTCTTTTTCTGCAGGCACTTCCGCGCTTACAATTAGTATCTCTTCGCTGGCTCTTCCTGTTTTCCATACCATTTCAACAGTGTGTTTGCCAGGTTCTAATGTGTCTAAGTATGTAGATGTGAAAGTTAGAATTGTGGAACCTTCTTTCACAACATAGTGCTTAGAGTCTACTACTTTTCCGTCCATTAAAACTTCTAAGAAATCATTAAATTCTCCGTTTCCTACAACGGTTAAGACATCTCCGCTGAAGACTTCATAGCTGTCAACATCAATGTTAACTGTATGCTTATCTTCCTGTCTTCCTGGTTCTACCGGTAATTTCCCTGGAGAATCAGGTACAGTTGGAGGTTCTTCTTCATCAAAAGACTCGTCAGATGGCTCATCGGACGGCTGGTTGTCTTCCTTATCGTAATCGTCATCCTTATTAGAATCATCTTCCTTGTCAGCTTCTTCTTCAGCCTTCAAGTCTGCATCTGTCTTGATTGCATCCATTGCTTCCTTCGCTGCTTCTACTGCTGCAGCTACTTCTTCTTCGGATTCTGCTGCATCGATAGCTGTTTTCGCTGCTTCTACTGCGGCGGCCAATTCTGCCTTTTCTGCGTCTCTGTAATCGTCAACATTCTTGTAGCTTTCAATGTCTGCCTTTGCTTCTTCCTTAGCCTTTGCTAATGCTGCAGCTGCTGCAGCTTCTTCTTCATCCGTCAGCTGTGCATCAGTCTT
>JAZUBY010000053.1:0-7470 GCA_045638885.1 Emergencia sp.
ATGGCATCGCCGATTCTCTGGGAAAGCTTGCCGAAAAAGCCTTTTTTCTTCTCTTCAAATAGAGCCATATTTCTATCCACTCCTTACTTTTTGTAATGAAAATTATAGTTCAAAGTCGTCGCCCAGTCTCAGGCTCAGTACTCTGGAAATACCGTGTTCCGGCATGGTTACACCATACAGTACGTCTGCATGTTCCATAGTTGCTTTCTGGTGGGTTACCAGAGTGAACTGGATATTGTGGAACTTACGCAGTGCCTTTGCGAATCTGTCGATGTTGGCATCGTCCAGTGCCGCTTCTACCTCGTCCAGGATACAGAACGGTGTCGGTTTTGTCTTCAGTACAGCGAACATCAGCGCGATGGCTGTCATGGTCTTTTCACCACCGGACATCAGATTGATGTTCTGCAGCTTCTTACCAGGCGGCTGTGCAATAATATCGATACCGGATTCTAACGGATTGGTTTCATCTTCCATACGCAGTTCTGCGTGGCCGCCGCCGAAGAGTTCCTTGAAGATGATTTCAAAGTTTTCAACGATTTGGTCGAAGCTTTCCTTGAATCTCTGCTTGATGATGGAATCATTGGTGTTGATGATTTCACGTAGCTGATTCATGGCTGTCACCACGTCTTCTCTTTCACGGGTCATGTGTTCGTAACGTGCACTTACCTTTTCGTATTCTTCGATGGCGCCGATGTTTACAACACCAAGAGCACGGATTCTGTTTTTAATTTCACGGCTTTCCTTCATGGAAGTAGACATAACAAAGTCTGCCTTCTTGTAATCCAGTGCCTGTGCGTAGGAAATCTCAAACTCATCCCAAAGTTTTTCTTTCTGTGCTTCTAACTGGGTTTCGTTCTTTCCATACTTCATTTCCAGCTGATACTTCTGATCCATACAGCTGTTGATTTTGCTACCGGCCGCATCCAGTTCTGCGGAAACAGTGTTGATGCGTTCCAGAATCGCTGCTCTTTCTGCAGTAACTGTCGCGATGTAGCTTTCCACATCCTGCTTTTCCTGCAGCATTTTTGCAACTTCTTCTTCTTTGCCATCACTACCGAAGAGAATCTTGTTCTTTTCGTCCAGTAAAGCAGCAATCTGTCTTTCGCGGTCTTCCTTCTGGAAGGCATAGTCGTCCATGGTGTCTGTTACACGCTGTAACAGGGTTTCGATGTGGCCCTTCTTCTGTTCCCATTCAGTAACTGCAATTCTGCTCTTTGTAATTGCTTCATTAGCAACTTCTACGGCAGCAGCGATTTCCTTATGCTTCTGTTCCAGTGTTTCGGATTCGGTTTCAATCTTATCAATTTCTGCATAATCCTTTGTGATAGCATCGCGCAGATTTTCGATACTCTTTTCCGCATTCTGTACCTGCTCATCGATGGAATGCAGTTCTCTATCCACCTTCTGCTTGTCTGTTTCGAAGTTATCTAAAACATCACGCATGGAGGAAACGGAACTTTCCAGTGCAGCTGCCGCCAGCTCGGCTTCACGCTTCTGTGCATCTTTCTGCTGTAGTTCTGCACCAAGTGTTTCCAGTCTCTTTGCGGTCTTCTCTTCTTCTCTGTTGGCAGCCATCAGCTGATTTCTCAAATCTTCGATTTCTGCTTCCAGCTTCTGAATTTCACTCTTTCTTTCCAGCAGGTTTGCTGTCTTATTCTTGAACTTACCACCGGTGATGGCACCGCTGGCATTGATAATTTCACCATCCAATGTTACAAAACGCAGTCCCTGACCGCCAATCTTAGATAATCTGATTGCCGCGTCCATGTCTTCTACGATGGCAACTCTGCCCAGCAGATAAGAGAATACGTTTTTGTACTTTGCATCCACCTGTACACAGTCAGATGCGATGCCTTTGAAATGCTTATCATTTTCAATTGCTGCATCCAGACGGGCAGTACCGCCTTTGATGGATGCAACCGGCAGGAAGGTCAGTCTTCCGGCCTTGCTTTCTTTCAGTGCGTTAACTGCCTTCTTTGCATCCTGGTCGGTGCCGCAGACAATGTTCTGCATCTGTCCGCCCAGAGCTGTTTCGATGGCAGTTTCAAAGCCTGCAGGTACTTTCATCAGGTCTGCAACAACACCTTCGATACCCGGCAGGTTAGCACGCATAATGTATTTTACGGCAAAGTTATAGCCTTCGTAATTGGACTCCATTTCTTCGATTGTCTTCTTACGAGCGCTCTTCTGTCCGCCTGTCAGCTTCAGCTCTTCGATGCGCAGTCTGTTTTCCTTACGATTCTTTTCCAGTTCAGCACGTTCTGTCGCGATGTTCTGGATTTCACTGTTCATCTTTGCTAAAACATCTCTATGACCCTGCAGTTTCTTTTCTGCAGCGTCCAGCTGCTCTTTGCTGTCCGCTCTGTTTCTTGCAGATTCTTCTTCCTGAGATGCCAGCTGAATTTTACGGTTTTCCAGTGTTTCTTTCAGACTTTCGAAGCTTCTGATGTCACCCTTCTTTTCTGTAACTTCTCTCTGCAGCTTGAAGAACAAGTTCTGACCCTCATTCATTTTTGCAGACAGTACAGACCTTTCATTGGTCACTTCATTATACTTGGAAACATTCTCATGAAGCTGATTTGCCGCTTCTTCCGCAGACTTTTTGATTGCTGCAGCCTCTTCCGTCAGTCTTTCCTTTTCCTGGTTTTCTTTTTCCAGTTTGCCTGCAAAATCAGCAATTTCATGAGTCAGTCTTCCATGATCCTTGTCGATGCCAGCAAGACGTTCTTCGTTTAACTGGCTTTCGTTCTGCAGGCTGCTGATGCTTTCTGTAATATGTAACAGTTTCTCGCGGGATGCATTCCCCAGCTGTTCCAGTTCTTCACTCTTCTCTCTGTCAGCAGCGACCTGAGCATCAACCTTTGCCTTGGACTGATTGTAATCCTCCAGCTGCTTTTCCAATTCTTTGATATCTTCTCTGAACTTTTCGTTGGCGCTGGTCAGATTCTCAATATTCTTCAGGGTAATGTTGATTTCCAGCTCTTCATAGCGGGCCTTCAGTTCTTTGAATTCCCTGGCTTTGATGCTGTCCTCACGCAAACCATCGATTCTATCCTCGATTTCACCGATGATGTCATCGATTCTTTCCAGGTTCTGGTTTGTATTCGCTAATTTCTTTTCAGCGTCAGCCTTCTTGCTCTTGTACATTACAACGCCGGCTGCTTCTTCAAAGATTTCACGTCTGCTTTCTGTCTTATTGCTAACGATATCGGCAATTTTACCCTGTCCGATGACAGAGTACCCGTCTACACCGATACCAGTATCCATAATCAATTCTCTAATGTCACGAAGTCTGCACTGATTGTTGTTGATTAAATATTCACTTTCTCCAGAGCGGAACATTCTTCTGGTAATGGCAACTTCGTTGTAGTCAATCGGCAGGATGCCGGTGGAGTTGTCAATGACCAGAGTTACTTCCGCCATGCCGCGGGACTTTCTGCTGGCTGTACCCGCAAAGATGACTTCTTCCATCTTTCCGCCACGAAGGGCCTTAGGACTCTGTTCGCCCAGTACCCATCTGATGGCATCACTGATATTACTCTTACCACTTCCGTTAGGACCTACAACCGCAGTCACCCCTTCGTGGAATTCTATGACAACAGGTTCTGCAAAGGACTTAAACCCATGCATTTCCAGTCTCTTAAAATACATTATTTCTGATATCTCCCTTCCAGTGTTTCCTTTGCCGCATTCTGTTCGGCTTCTTTCTTGGTCTTTCCGCTTCCCCGGCCCATGGTCATGCCGTCGCATACCAGGTGGACGTAAAACGTTTTATCGTGATCCGGACCTTCTTCCCGGTCTGTCACGTAGCGGATTTTGGTGTTCTTCCCGCGTTTCTGCAGGACTTCCTGCACCTGGGTCTTGTAATCAGCAAAAAGCTTTCCAGCCAAGGCATCATCTATGGAAGATGCAAACTCTCTGGCCACAAACCGCCTCATAGGTTCAAACCCGCCATCTAAATAGATTGCGGCTACAATGGCTTCTAAGGCATCCGCCAGAATAGACTCTCTTTTTCTGCCGCCAGACTGTTCTTCCCCTTTTCCCAGGTTCAAATAGTTTCCTACACCCAGTCTCTGTGCAACAGATGCCAAAGACTTCTCGCATACAATCAGCGCTCTCGTCTTTGTCAGTTTGCCCTCATCCACTTTCTCCAGTCGTTTGTAGAGTTCTTCACTGATGACTGCATCAAAGAATGCATCACCAAGGAACTCCAAACGCTCGTTGCTGTCCTTGGACGCAACACCATGTTCCCTACAGTAAGAACTGTGGGTCAAAGCCTTGTCCAACAGCGACTTGTCCTGAAAGCTGTACTCTATGATTTTTTCAAAATCAAGATTATTCACTGATTAAAATCTCCTCAATTTCTAATACGGAATTCTGAATGGTTTCCACAACTTTGTGTTCTACAAACGGAATTGCCTTCATGATAGTCTGCTTTACTGCTAACGCATCGGAAGAACCGTGCATCTTCAGCATCGCACCCTTTACGCCTAACAGCGGAGCACCGCCGTATTCAGCGTAGTTAAATTCTTTCTTAATGCCCATCAGCTGCTTCTTCAGCAGTACGGCACCCATTTTAGATTTTGCAGTTTCTGTGAAACGCTTCTTCATTTCTCTCAGAACCATCAGACCCATACCTTCTGTCAGCTTGATGATGGCATTACCTGTGAAACCGTCAGTTACGATAACGTCAGCTGCACAGTTCTGCAGTTCTCTTGCTTCGATGTTTCCGATGAAGTTCAGGTGACTCTTGCTCAGCATTTCAAAAGCAGCCTTTGTCAGAGTTGTACCCTTGCCTTCTTCTGTACCGTTATTTACCAGACCTACGGTTGGGTTTGGTCTGCCCAGTACTTCTTCCATGTAGATGCTGCCCATGATACCGAATTCTAACAGGTTGTTTGGCTTACATTCAGCGTTAGCGCCAGTGTCAACCAGAATAGATGGCTGATGACCGATTACAGGATAAATTGTTGCCAGCGTCGGTCTGTCAATACCCTGGATTCTGCCTAAAATGAACAGGCCGCCTGCCAGTAATGCGCCAGTGCTTCCTGCAGACAGGAATACGTCGCCTTCACCGTCTTTGATCATGTTCAGACCCTTCACGATAGAAGAATCCTTCTTGGATCTTACCGCTCTTACAGGAGCTTCATGATTTTCGATAACTTGAGATGCGTGCATAACTGCAATCTGGTCACCCTTATATTTTGCCGCAGCAAGTTCAGAAATAATCGCTTCTTCATCACCGATTAACACGATTTCATGATCCATTTCCTTTGTTGCTGCAATAGCACCTTCTACAATAGCTTTTGGCGCGTGGTCGCCACCCATAGCGTCTATAATAATTCTCATGTTTGAGCCCTCCTTTTTGCACATAAACATACGTTAGTATTTTACCATAAAAATGGGGATTTTACAACGAATTTATCATTTTCATGTAATAACAAAACGCATTGGAATGCAGTGGTCACAGATAGCTTTCAGCTTTGGCAACCATAGACAATTTGCTCGGTGTTTTTGGGAAGTTTGATAAAACCGGTATCAAACTTCAGCCAAAAACATTCCTCGCGCATTGTATGATTGCAACAAAGCTTCAAGAAATTGTTCACACCGCATTCCAATGCATTTTGAAGCGAAAATGATAAACGTATAAATCTCAGAAAAAAAAGAGCAGGCAACCCTGCTCTTTGATCTAAATATTCTTTCATTTCAAGAATATAATTGCCATAACAACTACAATGAATATCACACAATATATTCTGTTCATCGTGAATACTTCTGTGTAAGATGCATCTTCTTCCCAAGGTAATACTCTACCTGCTTCCAACGCGTCATAGCTCTTGTAGTTGCGATACAAATCATAGAATGGAATCCCAAATCCCATGCCATATTGTAACATAAGCCATGTTCGTCTAAGACTTTCTATATAATTTAAATATCGACCATCTGTATGCATAACCCTGACACGCATAATGCTTTTTCCAAAGGTTGTCCCAATGCTAGTCAAAAGAATCGGCTCAATCAACAGCATTACAGCAATAGGAATAAGCCCCAGTAAGAAAGTTTTGGCAAGCGAAAATGGTCCAGTTGTAAAGCAACCATCAATCAATGCAACATAATCCAGGTCGAAGTGCCTAAAAAGCACATGCCATAAGACAATACCATACACACCTAAATCAATATATCTGGCGAAATACCGCTGCCACGCCTGTTCGTCTCTTTTACTGCAATCAACATCCATCACAGCATTCATTTGACTTTGATTAAGATTTCTTTCAAGCATATGCAAATATGAGTCTTCCTTCATATTGTCAAAACTGATTCCGTCATCAAGTATTTTTTCACAAATAATAATTGCAGTCCACAGTTGTTTTTTTTCCTGTTCCAGTTTGTAAATGTTCTGCTCAATAACATAAGATAACGGCGCATCATGCATTACGACTTTCTTCACGTCTTGAATTGACACATTCAGCACTCTAAGTAGCTTGATTTTTTTCAATAAAGCAACATCATCTTCTGTGTAAGACCGATATCCATTTTCATTTCGATAAGGTTTAATTAGTTTTTCTTCCTCGTAAAAACGAATACTGCCACGTTTCAATCCGGTAGCCTGTTCAACTTCCTTGATATTCATATCAAATCCCCCTTATGCTTCTTTATTTTAACATGAGAATAAGGTATACAGCTACTTTACAGTCAATATAAATTTTACATTTTTCTCAAAAAGAAATGAAATATAAACAGCACAATTGCCACGAGCGGTTTCTTGAGGGTTTGCTGTAATCATACAAGGAACGAAAAAAGCACTTTGGTTGGAGTTGTGATACTGTTTTATCAAACTCCCCAAAGTGCTTGAGTTCATTGTTTATGATTACCAAACCCGAGAGCTTACCGCGAGTGGTAATTGTGCTGGTTGGTTATTTCATTTCTTTGATTACCGCATCAATCTTTCTTGCAACTTCTCTAAAGTCTTCTTCGTTATAACCTCTTGTTGTCATTGGTGCTGTACCAATTCTAACACCGGAAGTTTCCTTTGGAGAACGCTGGTCGTTCGGGATGCAGTTTTTGTTCAGTGTGATGCCGACTTCGTCCAGTCTGTCCTGCAGGTCCTTGCCGCTGAATGGGAATTCAGACAGGTCTAACAGGAACACATGGTTGTCAGTACCACCAGTTACGATTTTGTAGCCTAACTTCAGGAATTCGTCGCAGAACGCCTTGCAGTTGTCTACAACCTGCTTTGCGTAAGCTTTGTATTCTGGTCTCAGAGCTTCTTCTGCACATACTGCCTTACCAGCGATAACGTGTTCTAACGGACCGCCCTGTGCGTAAGGGAATACAGCGCTGTCTACCTTCTTTGCCAGTTCTGGACGAGCGAAGATCAGACCACCTCTTGGACCTCTTAATGTCTTGTGTGTTGTTGTTGTTACGATGTCAGCGTGACCGAATGGTGTTGGGTGTACGCCGCCTGCTACC
>JAZUBY010000054.1:0-24572 GCA_045638885.1 Emergencia sp.
GATATATCAAAGATAAAATGCTAACAAAGGAAAAGGCAGGTAACAATATGGACTATAGAGATTACGAAAATAACGAAAGGGTTCCAAACTTCGTCATGGTTGGCGAGTCCTATGAAACAAAGGAGACCCCTCCAATCAACACTTATGACCCTGACTCCTTTTATCAGGAGCCGAAGAAAAAGAAGGAACCAAAGTACATTACCCGAAAGGCTTTTGTTCTTTCCATGATTTTCTGCATGATTCTGACATCTGCTCTGACCATTGGAGGTTATACGTTAGCTTCCCAGTGGGGCGTAGGCAGTACGACAAAGCGCATTTCCGCTACTAACTATACATTAGAAAAGGCAACTGGCAGCGAGAAAACCATTGAGGAAATCGTAGCCATGAATGAAAATGCCGTGGTAGAAATCAGAACTGAATCCGTTTCTCTGGATATCTGGATGCAGAACTACGTTACAGAAGGTGCCGGCAGCGGCGTCATCGTTGATACAAAAGGTTACATCCTGACTTGCAATCATGTCGTAGAAGGTGCCAGCAAAATTACTATTACACTGAAAGACGGCACAGAGCTCAACGCTAAAATCGTCGGTGCCGATGCAGATAACGACTTGGCCGTACTGAAGGTTCATGCAACCAATCTGGTTGCCGCAACCTATGGCAATAGCGAAGAACTATCTGTAGGCGATCTGGCAGTTGCCATTGGTAATCCGCTGGGAGAGCTGGGAGGAACTGCTTCTCAGGGGATCATCAGTGCACTGGACAGAGAACTGACCGTAGAAAATAAAAATCTGACTCTTCTGCAGACAGACGCCTCCATTAATCCTGGAAATTCCGGCGGTGGACTATTTGACCAGTATGGTCATCTGATTGGTATTGTCGTGGCAAAATCTTCTGGTTCTGACATCGAAGGACTGGGCTTTGCGATTCCAATCAATACGGCGGCAGAAATTGCCAAAGCCCTCATCGAAGACGGCGCTGTAGAAAGCAAGAACACGGCTTCCATCGGCATCCAGGTTGTAGAAATTACAGATGCACAGATGGCTATGCAGTACGATGTGCAGTACACCGGCGTTTACGTGCAGGATGTCACTTCTAAAAAAGCAAAGAAGGCCGGCCTGAAATCCGGCGATATGATTTATTACTTCGAAGACAACAGAATTGAAACCTTTGATGATTTATCCAAGGCTATTAGCAAGCACGAACCGGGAGACAAAGTAACCATTACGGTCATCCGCGATTCTAAGACCATCGACATCGATGTAGAATTAGTAGAAACAGGCGCTTAAGTATCAGTAAATTAAAAAGGAGCATTCCATTGGAATCGCTCCTTTTTTCATGTACTATTTTACCACTTGATCTGTGTTGGCTTTGTCTTCAGGTACGCCATCAGTTCCTGTGGATCTTCGTCCAAGTCATTTTTGAACACGCAAATCATCTGATGAGATTTGGTAAAAATTGCATATAGACTTGCAGACTCTTTGATGCTCGCTATACCTTCATACTTATATCTCACCTTTGCACCTGTTGCCAGGTTATGCACCAGAATGCCTTCATCTGAGAAAGATGTAGTGTAAGAGCATGCGTATTCACCACAATTTGCTTTCATGTTGTTCAGATTCATTCTGATTACCTTTTCTGCTGTTTTATTCATCTGAATAATCAGATACACACCCAGAACGATGCTGACCGCAGCACCAATGGTATTTTCAAAAATCATATAAGTGGCGCAACCTAATGCAACCAGAACTGCGGCCATACCCAGCATCAGGATTTTCTGCTTTGGCGGCAGTACGTAATTTTTAATTTCTCTTAATACATATTCATTTAAAATTCCTGTAGTTTCGAACATTTTTATTCCTCCCTGTTTACATACTTTGCGATTGTATCACAGAGGGAGAAAAATGTCCAGTTTTCTCTATTGGTTTTTTAACAGCTCTTTGATTTTCGACTTCAAAATCAGCTTTTCGCCGCCTGCCTCTTCTCCGATTAGACAAAGCTGTGGAAAAATAACACACCACCAGTTCTGTCCTTTTCCTTCTCCTAATGTAATGCGTAAGGCCTCATAGTTTCCAGCAGGCAGTGTCAAATCCTCGTAACTTTTTTCCGGAATAAAAGTGATCTTTCGCTCTGCCTTCGCGCCATACTCGGCACCATACCTCGAAACAACTTCCTCCGCAGTATATTCCATATCTGTTAAGTGGCTATCAATATATTTTCTCGCTGCTTCTAAATCAGTATGCCCTTCCATAGCTAAGATAATTTCATTTCTAACCTGCTTCTTTATCATTTGATCTTCCGGACTATCGCTGTTGGCCACTACGTGAAGTCGAATCATCCCCGGATGCTCGTTGATTGGACGCTCCGCTCCATACGCGGCCACGCATCCTAATGATGCAATGAGAAAAAGAAGCAGCAAAACGTCCTTTTGCAATCGTGTTAATCTTTGTTTCATCGCTTTTCCATCCTTTCCTTTGATGTAAGGAGTATGGACAGAAATTTGATAATTATACTGCGTTTATCTAATAATTAATAACTTTTTCCCCGGAACGAGGCCCTCATTTAATTGGTTTACGTTACAGATCTGCTCCTGTGTTGTCTTATATCGTTTTGCTAAATCCCAAAGTGTTTCCCCATCTTCAACAGCCGTAATGACCATAAAACTGGAATCTTTGCCCCTTCCTTCCATGAATGCCGGATTACGCAGTATTGTCAGCTCCTTCTCCCGGTAACCGTCTCCAGCAAACACGAGGCTGCTCACCATTTCCAACTGCCTTTCGTTCAACAGTGTCAAACGACAGTCTCTGACAAAAAGTTCAGCATCCAGATACAGATTTGCATCTACGCTCTCCGCTTCTATTGCTTGCTGAAAGTCTTGATGTACTTTCGTAGTATGACACCCTTTTTCATCTTTCCATAGGCAAATCATCTGCAAGTTTCCAGTCAAAACCACACGGTTTTTTTCAAGTTTTGTATTCCAATGAACAGGTTTACAACAACCGCCAAGAACATCTTCTGCCTTGCATCCATCGGGGAGCTGGATCACTGTCTTTACAGAAAAGTCTTCTGAAGTTACAACAGCCAGATCCTTTTGCCTGTTTTTCTCAAATGTGCATAGAAACTCTTTTTCGAGATGGTAAGCATCAACTACCATATCCTTCGTTCTTTCTTCATATAAAGATATGCGGGACCGTAAAGAGCCTTCGATTCGGAAAAAGCTTTTTCCATCTTCCGTTTTTTCTATCACGGTATGCAGCCCCTGATTGCAAAAATCTATTTTTACAAAGCTCCATTTTCTTTCTCGCAAATCCTTTGCAAGGGGAATAAACTGTGTAAACTCTACCCGTTCTGTCCGGTGACGAATGGTTTCCACCTCGTCTTCTACACGGCACAAATACAGCAGATCAACATATATGAACCCATTTAACACGATTTTTTCACTGGTTACTTGTCTGTAATTCTCCGTTACCAGGTAATGATGCCACAGAATTTGCGTCGGAACTTCGTTTAAGTCCACCGCCTCACATCTGTTCTCTATAGTAATCTCTTCTTTCAATGTTGCGGCCAGGCAATTAAGCCGAATCTCTTCCGTTTTCAGCTCTAAAGTCTCTTCTTGTAGAGACTGAAAAAACGGAAGCTCTTTCTTTTCATGCAGGCATGCTAAAAATTCTAACGTTATTTTCACACGGAATTTTCGTTCGTTTATAATCATATGCTCTACATTCTTGACACTGCAGTGAAAGAATCCTTCTGCCGGAGAGGTACAATATAGATTCCACTGATATTTGTACGGTACTTTTGATGTAATTGCAATTGGCAGGTTCTCTGCCTTGTCTGAACGATAAAGCGTTTGGAGCGTAATCGTTCCAGTGAAATTCAGCAAATCGTCTGTCTTCGGCTGCAGTCTTTTTTCATCTGGTGTAATATCACAACATGCTTCCATAAACAGAATTTCCATCATGTCGTCTTTTGTATCAGGTACCAGAATATCTTCTTCAAACTGGTACGTAATCCTTTGCCGTTCTAAAGGAACTGTAACATCGGACCTATGGTAAACGGCAGTTGCCGGTACAATCTGCGGTGCCCGAGCCGGCTGCATAGCATATGCGGGAATTTCTTTTTCTTGCGTCATTAGGATTCTCCTTCCAACTAATCTTGTTCCAAAACTATGCTGGACTTCGAAGAAATAGACCCTTTTTACAAAAAACAAAAGGGAATCGGACAAATCCGATTCCCTAAAAAACTATTTTCTTTTATTTTTGGCTTCGCGAGCACGTTCGATTTCCTGCTGATGCAGAAGTTCTGCTTCTCTACGTTCCTTTTCTTCTGGAGACACATCTCCAATGAACATATCAGGATTCTTGGAAGCAGCCAGTTGCAGGATGCCTTTCACGTATGATTTCTTCATAGTGAATGCTCTGATGGATACATCTTTGTTAAAGTGAACCATCACATCTGGTGCAGCTTTCTGATAGTCAGTCTGCATCCCTGTAATCTCACTCCACTCCCAGCGGTTCACATGCTTCCAGCCAAGAACGTTGTATCTGATTTCAACACCGTCTTCGCAAACGACATGTTCCTTTTCCAGGAAAGCGGCAACGATTACAAAGAGTGCAATGGCCATGTATGTCGGCTTCTTACCCATCAGGGCAATAAAGAACATAAACAGGGCAGCTGCGGCAACCGCATATTTCATCCAAGGCTCACGTGCCTTCTGAATACCTTTATATTCCATAGCTTTTTACTATTTTGCAGCTCTCATTGCTTCTAAAGCAGCCATTGCCTTTTCGTGTGCATCAGCTGGAGCAGCAGCAGGAGCCTTCTTCACCATCTTGCCGAAGATGTTTCTTCTGGAACCATCAGCGTACAGGATGTTGATGCCTAACTTAACAGTGATTAATGCGAAGATAGGGTTGATGATGTTCATGAATGTCATAGGCAGGTATGCTAAAGTGGATACGCCTAACACGCCTGCATGGTATGCACCGCAGGAGGACCATGGAACCAGTGGGGACCACAGAGTACCGCAGTCTTCCAGAGTTCTGGACAGGAAGTTTCTACCCAGACCCATTTCATCGTACTTATCCTTGTACATTGTGGATGGGATGATCAGACCTAAGTACTGGTCACACATTGTAGTGATACAGAATGCACCTGTTACCATAGTAACTACTACTAACTGGAATGGAGTCTTAACCTTCTTGATTAAGCCACCTAACAGGGATTCTACCATACCGATCTTCTGTAAGATACCACCGAAACCAACAGCTAAGATTACTAAGTTGTTAGTCCACAGCATGGAGTCCATACCACCTCTGTTTACTAATGCATCGCACAGTTCGTTGCCAGTTTCAGCTTCGTAACCGTAGTGTACCATTGTGATACAGTCAGAGAATGTTGCACCCTGGAAGATAACAGCGAATACGCAACCTACTGCAGATACTAACAGTACGGAAGGAATTGCAGGAATCTTCATTAATGCTACTACAACGATTAACAGTACTGGGATTAACAGTACAGGGCTCATGTAGGAGTAGTGGTTAACGATAGCTTCGGATAATTCGTTAGCTAATGTTGGGTCATATGTACCAGAAGCGTTTACGCCTAATACAGCGTAGATTACAACTGCGATTACCAGGGATGGGAATGTAGTTGTGATCATTGCAGCTACGTGGTCAAACAGACCAGTCTGAGCGGAACCTGCAGCCAGGTTTGTGGAGTCAGACATTGGGGAGAACTTGTCACCACAGCAAGCGCCGGATAAGATACAACCAGCGATCAGAGCTGGGGACAGACCCATTGTCTGGCCGATAGCCATGAATGCTACACCTAAAGTAGCAGTTACAGTCCAAGCGGAACCCAGGGAGATACCTACGATTGCACACAGTACGCATGCAAATGGTAAGAAGATAGCTGGGCTTAATAACTTCAGACCATAGAATACTACAGCTGGAATAGTACCACACCATGTGAAGGAACCGATCATGCAACCTACGCACAGGATGATGATGATAGCTTCCATGGACATGTTAACAGCGTCTAATGCGCCTGTCAGCATATCCTGGTAGGAGATACCGCACAGCTTACCTACGATCATAGCTACTGCGCAGGAGATTAATACTGGGATATGTGGGTCCTGACCCCATCCCAGAACATAGTTGGAGATCATGATTGCCAGCAGAACAACGATTGGTAATAACGCTTCAATCTTGTTCGGCAGACGTACAGCTTTTTTCTGTTCTGTCATTGTTTTGTCTTCCTTTCATTAATTAAGTTAAATAATAATATTAGTTATGCATTTCTGCTTATATAACGCAGATTGTGCTACAAGCACACAACAGTCAGCATTTTACTCTGTTTCCCTTCCGGTGTCAAGGTTTATTTATGTTTTTTGCCGAAAAATCCAGTATTTTCAAGGCTTCATGCCTATTCCTCTTTAGCAGAAAAAAGGTTTTTATCTAGTTTTTTCCTTTATATAAAAATACGGGGTGCAAATCAAATGCACCCCGCTTTCTAACTTATTTGTATTGCTTCATACCTATTCATGCTTAAACGCATTTTCTCCTTCACGAATGACAAAATCCTTTAATCGCTTTACATGGTTTTTTGCACATTCCTGTGCAATCTCCGGCTTATTGTTTTCGATTGCATCCAGGATTTCTTTGTGTTCCATCGGCATGGAGCCATATCTGGAAAGATCATCGTAATATAGGTAACGAAAACGCAATGCCAGTTCCTGCACGCTTTCACTAATCTGAATCAGCGTTTTGTTACCGCTGGCATTTACAATCCCTTTGTGAAACAGTTCATCGTAGTGAATCATGTCTTCCATGTTATTATTGTGAATTGCCTTCGTATATTCATCAGCGATGTGTTCCAGTTCCTCTCTCTGCTCATCAGTCATGGTCTGTGCCGCCAGACAAGCAGCCAGAGATTCCAAATGTTCTCTGACCTCCATTGTGTCAACCATATCTTTTACAGAAATGTCAGAAGCGTAAGCACCTCTTCTCGGTTCAATGGTAACCAGACCTTCTTTTTCCAGCTTTCTGATGGCTTCTCTTACCGGTGTTCTGGAAACCCCCATTTCATCAGCCAAATCCACTTCCATCATACGTGTTCCCGGCGTAATCTCTCCAGTCAGAATCTGTCTTTTTAACTGCTCGTATACGATTTCACGCAGCGGTCTATGATTGTGTAAATCAAAATTTAACATGTTTATCTCCTAATTATTTCGTGGTTTTTGTCCAGTAGGCTTCATACCCCTGTTCTCGTAACATTGCACAAGCCTTTTTTGCCTCTGCAATTCTTTGATATAGTGCGAATACGGTCGGCCCGCTTCCACTCATCAAGACTTTTTCTGCACGCTGATCTTCCAGCAGGCAGTTTTTCAAGGCTTTCACTTCCGGATACGCCTCTAATGTATAGCATTCCAGCACATTGACGCACTGATTCAGAAATTCTGCATGATGCTTTTCCCTGATCGCAACACACATTACATCATTATCAGGTCTCTGGCTAATCTCACAGTGATCGATTCCCTGATAGACTTCTTTTGTGGATACGCCGATTGGCGGTTTTGCGATGACAACAGCCTTTTTAACAGATTGCAACGGTTCCAAGGTTGTTCCTGTTCCCGTTGCCCTTGCACAGGAAACCGCTAGGCTATCCTTGCGCACTTTTCTTGGCAGGTGAAAATTCATTCTGGCCTGACCCATCACACAAAACGGAACGTCAGATCCCAGCTGGCTTCCCAGTTCACATAATTCTTCCAGGGACAGATCTAAATTCCATAATGCGTTTAGTCCGTGGAGTACCGCAGCACCATTGCCGCTGCCGCCAGCCATACCTGCAGCTACCGGAATTCTCTTATGAATATGAATGTTCAAATCTCCACCAGGGATTTTCTCTTCATACTTTTCCATGATGAGTTCTGCTGCCTTATATGCCAAATTTCTCTGATCTGTTGGCAGATAACGTCTGTTGGTGGTCAACGTTATGTTCACATCGCCACAAGGTCTTTCTTCTTCTTTTACAAAAGACAAATTCACATCATCGTAAAAGTCAATCTGATGCATAATCATATCGACGGTGTGCATGCCGTTTTCTAAAATTCCTGTTACATCGATGGAAAAATTAATTTTTGCGTAAGACGATACTTTCATTTCTTTCATCTTTTTTCACCAAATAGATAAAATGAGCGGCATAGCCGCTCATTTACTTACTTCTTCTTTTTACCTTTTGCGTTTGCGGCTCTTCTTTTTGCAAGTCTTTCTTCTTCGGCCTTTCTGGCTTCAGCTTCGGCTTTTCTACCTGTAATGAAGGTGCTTCCAGTTGCAGAAATCGGTCTTGGACCCTTTACCTTATGGTTACCATTGTCTTCGATTTCTTCATATTCATCTTCGGCATTGTTCTTTGCGTCCTTCTTTGCCTGCTTTGCTGCCTTCTTTGCCTGTTCTTTCTCGTGAGCTGCAATCACTTCCTGTACGGATTTGCCTGTTTTCTTTGCTTCTTTGTATGGGTTGAATGCTTCTTCTTTTACCGGACGTACATCCTGGTTTTTCTCCTGCTGCTTCTTCATCTGACGGGAAGTGAAGAAGAACATACCACCGAACATTACAAACATCATAATCATGTAGATGGATGTGTTTCTGCTCTGGTTTAATGTTGTGAAAGAATACTTTGCATCCTGTCCCAGCTTGTGACCATCATTGTCAATCAGATCTGCAGAAACAGTCATTG
This sequence comes from Emergencia sp., assembly GCA_045638885.1. Taxonomy (GTDB): domain Bacteria; phylum Bacillota; class Clostridia; order Peptostreptococcales; family Anaerovoracaceae; genus Senimuribacter. The sequence continues at coordinate 8,737 of JAZUBY010000054.1, forward strand.
TGTACTCAGTGTTATCTTTGATGTTTAATCTCTTTGTAGTATCTGCTAATACCAGTACCTGCTTTGTGTCGTCTGGGTGATAGAAGATTCTGATTGGAACTTCTTTGCCTTCGTCATCTGTCAGCTTGAAGCAGTCAGCATTTGCCTGTACAGATGCCTTGTCACCCATTTCGTGATTGAACCACAGTTTCACACACATGTTTTCAATAGTCGTGTTCTTCTGGCCATCTTCTGGATATGCTTCAACAATCTGTAAAGATTCTGCACCAAAACAGATGGAAGCTGTTAATGTCACAATCAATGTTGCCAGGCATAAGATTCTGCCTAATTTTCTCATCTCTTATTCCTCCGATTTACTCTTACTCTTTTTCTTTCTATTTCTAAGTCTAACGAAGAACTCGCGCATAATGTTGCTGCACTCTTCTTCCATGATTCCTGTCTCTACATTAATTTGATGATTCAGTTTATCACAACAAGGGATCTGAAAGACTGATCCACAGGCGCCAGCCTTAGGGTCCATGGCTCCTATATACAAATTATCAATGCGTGACCATACCATAGCACCTGCACACATACTGCAAGGTTCGATGGTAACATACAGATTGCACCCCAGCAGTCTCCAGCCGCCAAGGACTTTTGCTGCCTCTCTGATTGCAATCATCTCCGCATGGGCCGTCGGATCTTTCAGGGTTTCTGTCAGATTGTGGCCTCTTGCGATAATTTGTCCATCTTTTTCAATTACAGCGCCAATTGGGACTTCGCCAAGGTCAAATGCGATGGCGGCTTCCTTTAAGGCTTCTTCCATAAACTTATTCATACACCCACCTATGTTACCACACTTTACCTCCAGGTTCAACATTTTTTTGTATTGATTTTGATGCAAAAGCCGCCTTTGGAATCAAATTGCACGGAATTTTTCTTTTTTTATGTCAACTTCCGCAATCCAGTATCCAAAGATGTCTTCTTGTTGTCTCCGGGTCATGCTTTCAGGGCAATCATAAAAATCTTCGCCACCTCGTATCGGCTGCCACAATAAAAAAGCGCCTTCGTCTCGTAACGGCTGTTCTTTCTGCAAAAATCTACCTGGCACGCCGAGGAAATATCTGGCTTCTTTTCTTCCTATTATATAGTGTCCATACGCTTTTGCCCAAGGATGGCATCTCTCTGTCCATGCAGGTAACTTCTCAAGGTCTGTTCTGCGATACCATTGGGCTTTGGTCTCATCTGCTTCACAGGAAAAAGCCTGGAACAGATTTTCCTGCCCACACAACGATTCCCAAAGATTGTCTTCATGCCAAAACAGTCTGCCTTTGTATACGATATCCATTTGCCCATCATTCTGTTCTGCGCAGATAAGGCAGAATTCATATTTTTCCAGTGCTTCTCCGTAAAAGACTTTGTAACACCGTAGTTCTCCATCCTTTTTCACATGAAAAGGACCAAAGTTCTGATGAAGAACGTCACCCTGTGCGCTGCCAATGAGGATAAGATGATAATTCACGCCTTGAAAAAGATTGTACCCTTGAAAGAAAACGGCTCTTTTATCCTTATAGCTTTCCACATAACAAACCGGTTTGGAAACGATGCCTTCCCGGAAATTCCAGAGATCTGACTCGCACTCCATTTCTACCATAATTTTTCTATAATTCCCCCGCATATGTGCTTCTCCTTTATTGATTTTTTGTGCTGTTTTTAGTAATATAATATATGTAGAAAACTGACCCCTATTCACAGGGTATAAGGAGAATTATGAAGTTAGAGCCCGGTATGATTTTGGATATTCTGGCGGGGGTAATTTTACTTTTTTCTGTTATTGGCGGTGCGCGAAAAGGCTTTGCCAAAACCTGTCTCAGTTTTATGCAGTGGTTTTTCTGCATCGTTGCAGGTTTTTTTCTATGCACACCAATAAAAAAGTATTTAATTGACAATACCACGCTGGACGAAGCCATCCACAGTTATATATTAGATCAAGTCCACACAACCATTGAGGAAAGTGCGCCGTATCAGTCTATTCCAGACCTGTTTGGTTCCTGGATGCAGGACGAAGGCAATGATTTTCTCTATGGTTCCAGCGCATCCCTTACAGATATTATTCTGACAGTCCTTGCCTTCCTGCTGGTTATTCTGGCAGTCAAAATCGTTGGCGGTATCCTGGTACTGCTGCTATCCAAGGACTATCATGACGGTGTCATTGGATGTTTGGACACAATCTTAGGGTTTTTATTTGGCACGGTTAGAGGCATCCTCTGTCTGTTGCTTCTCTTTGCCTTGTTGGTGCCAGTACTGACATTACTGCCGGGCACTTTGTCAATCGCCCTGAAGACAGCCATGGATCAGTCATTGATTGCATCTCTACTATATGATGATAATCTGTTGCTGATACTTCTTCGTGATTTGTTTTCATAAAGTTATTGACATGAAACCCGTGCTGTGATAATATGTTGAAGATTTGAGCAAAAATAGAAAAAGCGAGTTAAGAAAGGAGCCAAAAGACATGACAACTTTACTGAAGAACGCCACAGTTTTTACATCTAACGGATTCGAAAAGTGTGATTTAGTTGTTTCAGGCGGTAGTGTTTTTGTTAATGGCAATGACTCTTTTGATATGGAAAGTGCAGACGTTATCGACTGCACCAATCGTGTAATTGTACCAGGTTTTGCGGACGTGCATGTGCATTTTCGTGAGCCTGGTTTTTCTTATAAAGAGACCATTGCGACCGGTACTGCAGCAGCTGCAAAAGGCGGCTACACCTGTGTTTGTACCATGCCGAACCTGAATCCTGTACCTTCCACCATGGAAACGCTGCAGCAGCAGCTGGATATCATCGAGAAAGATGCAATTGTCCGTACAATTCCGTACGGCACCATCACCATGAAACAGAATGGTGCAAGTGAACTGGCAGATATGGAAGCAATGGCCCCTTACGTGTGCGGCTTTACTGATGACGGAAAAGGCGTACAGGCAGGCGAGCTGATGGAAGAAGCTATGATCGAAGCAAAACGTCTTGGCAAGATGATTGTTGCCCACTGTGAAGACGAAAGTCTGCTCTTCGGCGGCTATATCCACGACGGAAAATATGCGAAAGAACACGGTCACAGAGGTATCTGTTCCGAAAGTGAATGGGGACAGGTAAAGCGTGACGTGGAGCTGGCAAGCAAAATTGGTGTTGACTACCATGTTTGCCATATTTCCACAAAAGAAACTGTAGACATTATCAGAGAAGCCAAAGCAAAGGGCATTTCTGTAACTTGTGAAACCGGTCCTCATTACCTGGTACTCTGTGATGAAGAGCTTCAGGAAGAAGGACGTTTCAAGATGAATCCGCCAATCAGAAGTGCAGAAGACAGAGATGCACTGATTGCCGGCATCATAGATGGTACCGTTGATATGATTGCAACAGACCATGCGCCACACAGCGAAGCAGAAAAGGCAAGAGGTCTGGAAAAGAGCGCCTTCGGTATCGTAGGGCTGGAGACAGCCTTCCCAATCCTTTATACATATTTAGTAAAGAAGGACATTATCACACTCGAAAAACTCATCGAAATCATGTCCGTAAATCCACGCAAACGTTTTAATCTGCCTGGTGGTGTTATCGCAGATGGCGAACCTGCAGATTTAACAGTACTGGATCTGGATGCAGACTGGACCATCGATTCTGCGGACTTTGTCAGCAAGGGTAAAGCAACACCGCTGGACGGCTGGAAGGTTACGGGTGAAGTCGTTATGACCATTGTGAACGGAGAGGTAGTATATGAAAAGACAAACGCTTAAAATCGAAAACATTACAGAAATCCAAAATGGCATCTTTGCCATGAATCTGGGTGGTGACTGCAGCGAGGTAAATGCTCCTGGTCAGTTCATCAACATCCACGTGGACGGCTTCTATTTAAGAAGACCTATTTCCATCTACAGCTACGGAGAAGACTACGTTACTATCGTCTTCAAGGTAGTCGGTCAGGGAACAAAAGCCTTATCTGAAATGAAGGTTGGCGACGAATTAGACGTTCTTCTGCCTCTGGGTAACGGCTTTGATCCTACAAAGGGCGGCGAAAAACCACTGCTGATTGGCGGCGGTATCGGCGTTCCACCGATGTACGGACTTGCAAAGGATTTCATCAACCGCGGTATCATTCCACAGGTTATCATGGGCTTTAACAGCGAAAACGATGTCATCCTGCTGCACCAGTTCGAACTTCTGGGCATTAAGCCAATCGTCACAACTGTTGACGGTTCTATGGGCATCAAGGGTTTCGTTACTGATGCAATGAAAGATTTAGATTATGATTACGTGTATACCTGTGGGCCGGAACCAATGCTGAAAGCAATCTCCGATGTAGCTCCAGACGGCCAGTTCAGCTTCGAAGCAAGAATGGCTTGCGGTTTCGGCGCATGCATGGGATGCACTTGTGAAACAAAGTACGGATACAAGAGAATCTGCAAAGACGGTCCTGTATTATTTAAGGAGGAAATCATATGGTAGATACAAAAGTAACCTTAAGCGGTATTACGCTGGATAATCCGGTGATTCCTGCCAGCGGTACCTTCGGATACGGCAAGGAATTTGCGGAAATTTACGATATTAATATTCTGGGTTCCATCTCTTTCAAGGGAACGACGCAGGAAGCAAGATTGGGCAATCCGCTGCCTAGAATCGCAGAATGTACCAGCGGTCTGATCAACTCTGTTGGTCTGCAGAACCCTGGCGTAGATGCAGTTTGCGAAAAAGAACTGGTTGATATGGCTAAGATTTATTCCAAGCCTGTGATTGCCAATGTCAGCGGTTTCTCTATCGAAGAATACGTTGCTTGTGCAAAAGCAATGGACAAACAGCCTCAGGTTGGTATTATCGAAGTCAATGTAAGCTGTCCAAACGTACATAACGGCGGCATGGCTTATGGTGTTCTGCCAGAATCCGCTGCAGAAGTAACCAGAGCGGTAAAAGCAGTAACAACAAAACCGGTTTACATCAAACTGAGCCCTAACGTAACAGATATCGTTGAAATTGCCAAGGCTTGCGAAGAAGCCGGTGCAGACGGTCTGTCTTTAATTAACACGATGCTTGGTATGCGTATCGACATCGCAAGAAGAAAGCCTGTTATCGCAAATAAGATGGGCGGCTTCTCCGGTCCTGCAATCTTCCCGGTTGCAGTCCGCATGGTATATCAGGTAGCAAAGGCGGTAAACATTCCTGTTATCGGTATGGGCGGCGTAAGCTCTGCTCGAGATGTCATCGAAATGATGATGGCAGGTGCAACAGCAGTTCAGGTTGGTGCAGCAAATCTGGTTAACCCTTATGCATGTAAGGAAATCATCGAAGACCTGCCAAAGGTTATGGAAGAATTAGGTATTGAAAAGTTATCCGATATTATCGGAATCATTGAATAACAATATTAAAAGCAAAACGAAGAGAACGTTACGCAGGATTTTTCGTTCACAGCGCGAAAGCAAGGTGACGAGCCTCGGAGCGTACTCGTCGTACGTGAGAAGTGAGGCACTGAAGCTGACAAAGCTGAGGGCGAAAAAGACAAGTAAGGAGAATAGATATGGGTAAAGACGTAATTATCGCTTGCGATTTTCCATCCAAGGAAGCAACATTAGAATTTTTAGATAAGTTTACAGGCAAGAAGCCATACGTAAAGATCGGTATGGAACTGTTCTACAGTGCTGGTCTGGACATCGTAAAGGAAGTAAAGGCAAGAGGTCACAAAATCTTCTTAGACCTGAAGCTGCATGACATTCCTAACACAGTAGAAAAGGCTATGGCTGCTCTGTCCAGAATGGACGTTGACATGTGCAACGTACACTGTGCAGGTACAAAGGCAATGATGGAAGCTGCTCTGCGCGGCCTGACAAGAGAAGACGGCAGCAGACCACTGTTAATCGCAGTAACACAGCTGACTTCCACAAGTGAAGAAAGAATGCAGGAAGACCTGTTAATCAAAGAAGATTTAGATACAGTTGTTATCAAGTATGCACAGAATGCAATGGAAGCAGGCCTGGACGGCGTTGTTTGCTCCCCACTGGAAGCAGGCAAGATCCACGAAAACTGCGCACCAGACTTTTTAACAATCACACCAGGCGTACGTTTTGCTGATGCAGAAAAGGACGACCAGGTAAGAATCACAACACCTGCAGGTGCAAAGGAATTAGGTTCCGACTACATCGTAGTAGGCAGACCTATCACAAAAGCGGAAGATCCAGTTGCAGCTTACGAAAGATGCTGCGCTGAATTCATTGGTTAATATACAGGAGGTAAGGCAAATATGAAAAAGAGAATTGCAAAAGGATTATTATCCATCGAAGCAGTATTCTTAAGACCAGAAGAACCATTCACATGGGCAAGCGGTATTAAGAGCCCAATCTACTGCGACAACAGACTGACACTGACAGCACCAGAAGTTCGTACTATGGTGGAAGAAGGTCTGGTAGAAACAATCAAAGAACACTACCCAGAATGTGAAGTTATCATGGGTACCAGCACAGCAGGTATTGCACACGCTGCGATCGTAGGTCACATGATGAACCTGCCAATGGGTTACGTTAGAGGCTCCGCAAAGGGTCATGGCAGAACAAACCAGATTGAAGGTAAGTTATTACCAGGTCAGAAGGTTGTTGTTGTAGAAGACCTGATTTCTACTGGTGGTTCTTCTCTGGAAACAGTAGAAGTACTGAGAAATGCCGGTGCTGAAGTTTTAGGTATCGCTTCTATCTTCACATATGGCATGAAGAAGGGTATCGAACGTTTTGCTGAAAGCAATGTAAAGAACGTAAGCTTAAGTGATTTAGATGCTTTAGTAGAAGTTGCTGCTGAAACAGGCTACATCAAGGCAGAAGACAAAGACAGAATTATTCAGTTTAGAAATAACCCTTCCGATGAAGGTTGGATGAAAGGAGATAAATAGACAATGAGCGAAGTAAGAAACTTAATCAACATTACTGATTTTACCATCGAGGAAATCGACGAATTAATCGATGTTGCCAATGATATCGTGGCTGACCACGCTGCATACGAAGATATCTGCAGACATAAGAAGCTGGCTACACTGTTCTTTGAACCAAGTACAAGAACAAGATTATCCTTTGAAGCTGCTATGTTAGAAATGGGCGGTACTGTTTTAGGTTTCTCCGAAGCAGGCTCCAGCTCCGCTGCCAAGGGTGAAAGCGTAAGCGACACGATCCAGACAGTTTGCTGCTATGCCGACATCATTGCTATGAGACATCCTAAGGAAGGTGCTCCTATCGTTGGCGCAAGAAGAACTACAGTTCCAATCATCAACGCTGGCGACGGTGGTCACTTCCACCCAACACAGACATTAACAGACCTGTTAACCATCAAGAGAAAGAAGGGCAGACTGAACAACATGACAGTTGGCCTTTGCGGCGACCTGAAGTTCGGTAGAACTGTTCACTCCTTAATCGAAGCAATGCTGAGATACGAAAACATCAAGTTCGTTCTGATTTCCCCTCAGGAATTACAGGTTCCAGACTACATCAAAGAAGAGCTGAACAAGCACGGTGTAGAATGGAAAGAAGTTGAAAGCTTAGAAGAAGCTATGCCTGAACTGGACATCCTGTACATGACAAGAATCCAGAGAGAAAGATTCTTCAACGAAGAAGATTACGTAAGACTGAAGGACAGCTATATCTTAGACTTAGCAAAGCTGGAAACTGCAAAAGAAGACCTGACAATTATGCACCCACTGCCAAGAGTTAACGAAATCTCTGTAGAAGTAGATGATGACCCAAGAGCATGCTACTTCTTCCAGGCACTGTGCGGTAAGCACATCAGAATGGCACTGATTCTGAAGTTATTAGGCATTAAGAAAGAAGCATAGGAGGTATATAGATGAATATTGATGGCGTAAAGACAGGCATTGTATTAGACCATATCAAAGCTGGTAAAAGTATGGATATCTACAAGTATCTGAAACTGGACAAGATTGACAACACTGTTGCAATCATCAAGAACGCTTCCAGTGAAAAGTACGGCAGAAAGGATATCATTAAAATCGATCAGCTGATCGAATTAGACCTGGACATCCTGGGTTACATCGACAGCAATATCACAGTAAACATCGTAAAAGATGAAAAGCTGGCAGAGAAGAAGCACCTGGAACTGCCTGAAACATTAGAAAATGTTATCAAGTGCAAGAACCCAAGATGCATCACTTCCATCGAACAGGAAATCGTACATACATTCAAGCTGGTTGACAGAGAAAAGAAAGTTTACAGATGTGCATACTGCGACGCAGAACACAGAAACAAGTAAACACTTTTATAAACAACATTCATATGCAGAAAACCCGAAGGCAAAAGCCTTCGGGTTTTTTCGTTATATATAATATCCTACACTTTATATATTTATTTTTTATTCTTTTTCTTAATCTTATTTAACTTCTTGTTGATATCCAGAAGTTCTTCTTTTGTGAAGTTTACCCCTGTCATACCCATGAGCCCTGTCAGTCTCAACATTGTGAAGCCGCCCATCATCTGCATCAGTTCAGGAGACATCTTGAAACCGTCAACCTTCATGCCATCGTTGCTGCTCATGCCTTTTTTGATCTTCTTTACTAAGGACAGCAGAAGCAGTTTTCCTCTGAAAGTAGCCATGATGTCGCTCATCTTATCGTTTAAGGAGAAACGTCCTTCCGGTTCTGTAATATCGAACCAGTTCAGTACGGCACCCTTTTCCTTCATTCTATAAGCTTCGTTAAATTCAGCAACCTTCACGATTCTGCTTTCGTCTCTGCATTCGCCCGCAACAGCAGTCAGTACAGATTCACCAACATTTGGTACATCAAAGTAGAAGAAGTGGTCTTCTGCAGCAATTCTACCCAGAGATTCGCCGTTAACAAACAGTTCAACTTCCGGCTGATTGGAGTATACAGTTACCTTTGTTACATCTTCCACACGGTCAACATAACGCTTGCCGCAGATGTGTACAAAAGGTTCATCGGACAGCCATGCTTTGTACGCATAGAAGGAGTCCTTCTTGTAGCTTCTGTCGAAAGTTACCAGACCCTTATGGTTCTGACCATTTTCGCCACCTTCCTGACGTGCGTCTGCACCGAAGTCGAACATATTCCAAACGTGAGTTGCCCACATATATTTACGGGAGAATAACTGCTTAATCAGTTCTTCGTGGTAGTATGCCTGGTATTCTTCTGTATAGTCACCCTGTGTTGGGTTGGATGTATGCCAGTTCAGTGCTTCACAGCCGTATTCACTGCATCCGATCGGAAGTTCAGGATGCTTTGCGTGGAACTTGTCAAACCAAGGACCGTTCATGGAAGTTTCGCCGCCGTACCAGCCAAAGTAGTGGTTATAGGATACTACATCCGGAATCTGCAGGTATGGGTGATCCATGCCGCACATGGATACTGCCGCAATAGTAGTCAGACGGGTCTTGTCCATTTCGTGTACCAGGTCGTTTAGGATTTCGTGGTTTTCCAGCAAGTCAGAAGCTTCTTTGTCATTCATTGTGATTTCGTTGGATAAGCCCCAAACCACAATGGATGGATGGTTGTAGTTCTGTGCAACCAGTTCCTTCATCTGGGAAATGGTGTTTTCACGTCCTGTAGGCATATGATTGGAGATATATGGAATTTCCGCCCATACAACCATACCTCTTTCATCACACAGATCATAGAAGTACTGATCATGCTGGTAGTGTGCAAGTCTGATTGTTGTTGCACCTACTTCACAGATTAAGTCCATATCCTCTTCATGATGCTCTGGCAACAGTGCATTACCAACACCCCATCTGTCCTGATGACGGGATACGCCACGCAACGGATATTCTTCTCCATTTAAGATAAATCCGTTTTCCGGATGAATTTCAAAAGTTCTGCAACCGAATCTGGTTTCTACGTTATCCAGAACCTGACCGCCTTCTACCAGTTCAACAACTGCTGTGTACAGGTAAGGGTCCTTACGACCATGCCACAGGTGAACGTCTTTGATATCCAATACGATTTCTTTGTCCACAGAAGTTGTTTCGCAAACAACTTCACCTGCCTGGTCTTTGATGATGTAGTGCAGTTCCTGACCATCTTTGCCGCCTTTGACAAAGACTTCAACGCCAACCTTTGCGTCACTGCCGTCAATCTCCGGTGTTACCTTCACGCCATAGCTTCCAAAGTATTCCAAATCAAAGTGAGATTCGCTAACGCAAATGATGTTCACGTCTCTGTACAAACCACCGTAGAATGTGAAATCTGCCATCTGCGGATATACTCTGTTGTTTGGCGCGTTATCTACTGCAACGACTACCAGGTTTTCGTTCTGCAGGTCTGCAGTCATATCCACACGCCATGTGGAATAACCGCCATCATGGCTCGCCATTTCTTTTCCGTTCAGATATACAGTAGCGGAAGAGTTGGCACCTTTGATTTCCAGGAAGTAGCGGTCAGCTACAGCTAAATCTGCCTTTGCAAACTGCTTTGCATAGTAGCATGTGCCGCGGTGATAGTCATTACCGCCATCCTGACCGTCGATGTTGTTCCAGGAGTGAGGTAAGTTCACACTTTCCCAAGTTTCAGGCATGGAAGCAGGTACGCTTTCTGCTTCCTTTGTAAATGCCCAGTTTGTATTAAAATTGATAATCTGTCTCAAGGATATTTCCTCCTAATTCGTTAATTTAAGCTCTGCCGTGCTTTTCTTTCAAAGCAGCTACGTTAGCATCCACCTGCTTCTTGTTCAGTGGATACCAGAACCATAATACCAGAGCCAGCAGTAAAAATCCAGCGCCAGGTACTAATGTAGAAATATCAAAGATACCTTCTACAACATTTGCATCAAATGCAGTTTCCTGTGTATATCCAATCATGCCTAACAGAATACCGGAAAGACCTGCGGAAGCAGCCTGTCCCAACTTACGTGCAAAGGAATACATCGCGTATACAGAACCGTCTTCACGAATACCGTTTCTCAGTTCAGAATAGTCGATAACGTCTGTAATCAGCGCCCAGTTAATCATGGAGAAGATGCCCAGACCTAGCCAGCATAACATCTGGAATCCTGTGTAAACCCATACGTTTTCCGGTCTGATAACGAAGAGAACTCCACAAACTACTGCTGCAAACAGATTGGATACGATACTGATTTCAGCCTTACCAAAACGTGTCGCCAGTGGCTTTGCGAAAACTGCAGCTGCAATCATACCGAAGCCCATCATAGCTGTAGACAGGGACTGCGCTGTTGCGCTACGGTAGAAGTTAGGATATACGTAACCAGCCATAGACTGCATTGTCAGCTGTGCCAATAACATGATAACGGATGCAACGATAATAGAGATCAACGCTCTGTTAGATAATGCGTTCTTCAGCATCTTACCTACGGAGTTATCCTGCAGTGCTTCTGCAGATGCTTCCGGCATCACACGTTCTGTAGTCAGTGTATAACATAACAGGTAACAGATGACTGCCAGTACGGAGAACACGCCTGCGATGATGGTAAATCTGCCGCCATTTAACAGCACCAGTTCTTCGCCATTCTGCATCACAGTATCATATGCAACCAGAGGAACACCAACCATGATTACCATGCCAGCCAGCATACCACCCATAGTTCTGAAAGTGGATAGGGACTGACGATCGCCAGGTTCCGGAGAAACTGCAGATGCCATAGAACCGTAAGGGATGTTGATGGATGTATAGAAAATAGATCCCCATAAGATGTATGTTACGAATAAGTAAGCGATTTTGAAGCCCATTCCCATGTCAGCCAGGCTGCTCTGATACATCAGGAAGGATGCAATGGCAACCGGTCCGCACATTCTGCGAATCCATGGTTTGAACTTACCAACAGGTGTTATAGTACTTCTGTCGCAGATTCTGCCCATTGCTACATCTGTGAAAGCGTCAACAAAACGGGCAATCATCATAATAATACCAACCACTGCAGGATCTACCGCCATAACGTCTGTGTAGAACTTCAGCAGGAAAGAAGAAGATAAAATAAAGGTGAAGTCATTACCGAAGTCACCAAACAGATATCCAACTTTATCTCTCCAGCCAAAAGGTCTGAGATTCTTTGTTGTTTCCATGATAATATTACTCCTATCTTATTTTGGGCATAGTCATGCCATTTTCTTTCATTCTAATGGAATTCAGTCATCACCGTGAGGAAATATTTCATGTGAAATGGTAATATTTTTATATTAAATATTGCAATCATAGCAAGCCGCTATATAATGAAAGAAAAGGAGGACAAAACCATGTTTTATGATGCAGAACTGAAGATGTTAAAACTCGCTTTGAAAAAACTTGGCGTGCAGGCAATGATTATAGATCCGAAGAAGCCCTTGGATTCCCGTATTAACCTGGGACTTGGAAAACTCCTTGGAAATGAATCTTTTTATGAAAAGTCTTTTTATGAACTTCATCCGCAGCTGGAGCATGCTACGATTTATCGTCTGAGAGATGACTTCTCCTGCCAGTATCTTTTTTTCTTGCTACCTGATACGTCAGAAGAAAAGGTTATGGTCATTGGCCCTTATCTGACAAAAGAAATGTCCAGACAGGCGTTTCTGGAACAGGCAGAACACAGCGCCGTCAATCCAAGGCACGTCCGCCATCTGGTAAAATATTATAGTATGGTTCCTCATATACCGGAATACAGTCATGCCTTTGTTTTTCTGGAAACATTCTATGATTTGCTCTGGGATGGCTATCATTTCTTTGATGTATCCGATCAACTGAGTCACTCACTGTCCCCAATTACTACGTCCAGTGCTCCGGCCCGTGCGGAAAGAACCAACTGGAACATCGATTTAATAGAAGAACGCTACGCCAACGAAAATTTGCTCTTAAATGCTGTTGCATCAGGCCAGCCGCAAAAGGTCGATTTGCTTTTAGCTTCTTTTCGCTCCATGCCTTTCGAGAAGCGTGTGGAGGATCCTATTCGGAACCTGAAGAACTACTGCATCATCATGAATACACTTCTCCGCAAAGCTGCCGAGAAAGGTGGCGTTCACCCCATTTATTTAGACAGCGCATCGTCAGATTTTGCACAAAAAATTGAAAGCCTCAACAACAGTTCCGCTATCGAAAATCTGATGAAAGACATGTTTCTCACCTATTGCAGACTGGTGCAAAATCACAAAATTATGTCGTACTCCAAACCAGTACAACGGGTTATTCTGCAAATCGAAGCCGATTTGTCCGCTGACTTAAGTCTGCAATCCTTAGCAAAAGGGCAGAACCTAAGCCCCGGCTACCTGTCATCTTTGTTTCATAAAGAAACAGGTACAACTCTGATAGATTTCATCAATCAGCACCGCGTGGAGCTGGCAAAGCATCTTCTCACAACTACAAAGTTACAAATACAGACCATTGCACAGCATTGCGGCATCATGGATGTCCATTACTTCTCTAAGGTTTTCAAGAAATATACCGGTAAAACACCAAAAGCCTATCGCGAAGGATAGGCTTTTTCTTTTAAAATTCTTCTAATTTTGTAAAGACCATTTGGTCTTCCATCGTAATCCCGCTGTAAAGATCCTCATCAAATCGACCAACAGCCAGATAATGCTCCAGCATAAACTTTGCAGTGAGAGGCATGTCTTTTTCCATTACTTGGGAAAGCGGCACCCACTGCAGACGGCCTTCGTCAGAATCCGGCAAAAGATCAACATCGTCCTTAAGCGATGCAAAATAGTAATAGTTCTGACGGACTTCGCCTTTCTTCAGACGTAGGGTGATATATTTAAAGGTCAGCTTTTCCAGCATATCCCGGTGAATCGGTGTTTCTTCCTCCAGTTCCCGCAGCACACAGGCATACGGATCGTTTAATTCCGATTCTTCAAAATGGCCTCCGATACCGCACCAGGAAGGATCCACCACGCGGGAACCTATACGGTAAAGCATCAGCATCTCCTCGCCACGGGTAATGTAGATTGCTGTCATATTACGTAATTTGGTATTTGGATTCATATTATCACGCCTCCTCTTGTGACTTATTATACTATCTGAGGCAATGGAACACAATAAAAAGACGGAAGCCCACGCGCTACCGTCTTTTTTGCTGTTTACTTTTTCATTACAATTATAAGGAGTTTGGACAAATTAACTATTTTTAGATTTCGTATGACTTTTGATTTATCTTTACAGCAGTCCTAAGATCTGCTGCTTAGGTCTTACACCCATTGCCTGGTTAGCAATTTCGCCACCCTTGATGACGAATAAGCTTGGAACGCTCATGACACCGTATTCTGCTGCCAGTTCAGGATGCTCATCGATGTCAAGTTTTACAACTTTTACGTCTTCTCTTTCTGCTGCGATTTCATCGATGATAGGGGACAACATCTTGCATGGTCCACACCAGCTTGCGAAGAAATCTAACAGTACCGGTTTATTACTTTCTAACACTTCAGCTTTGAAGTTTTCTTTATTAATATTTAAATGTAACATATCTATACCTCCTCGGATTTACCGTGTTTGTTTTATCTTTATCTTGGCTTTATAGTAACATCTTCATCCGAGGAATTATGTGGCATTTGCAACAAAATAGAGGATTTTTTCAAAAATCCTCTATTTTTCGGTAAATTTATGCTATTTTACTTCGATCAAATCATATTCTCTGCTGCCGTATCCCAGTTCTGCCGCAGCTTCAATGGTTAGCACGCCATTTCTGGATTCAATTCGTTCCAGCAGGTGGTCTCTGCCCGGATCATCTGTCTGTGCATAAACCAGATCAATGCAGGCTTGGTCGATAGCAATCGGGTCTGTAGAAACCAGAATACCGATGTCCTTCATGCAAGGATCTTCTGCTACTGCACAACAGTCGCAGTCTACAGACATGTTCTTCATCACGTTGACATAGACAACTTTGCCATCAAAGTAATCAACCACAGACTTTGCTGCATCTGCCATGGATCTTAAGAAAGAATCATGGTCTGCCGTCCAGATTTCTTCCGGTACACCGGCACCATGAATGTATGCCTTGCCGAAAGAGGATGCCACACCGATGGATAACTGTTTGATGGCACCACCGTAGCCACCCATTGGATGACCCTTAAAGTGGGACAGTACCAGCATGGAATCATACTTTTCGATATTTTTACCTACAAAGTTTTTCTGAATCACCTTGCCTTCCGGAATGGCCAGCTCTAAATCCGGACCTTCTGCATCCAGCAGATCCACCTTATAGTGGACGCTCCAGCCATGTTTCTTGAACAGGTTCAGGTGCTTTTCCGTTTCGTTTCTTTCTCCATCGTAAGCAGTGTTACATTCTACAACCGTACCGCCTACATGAGATACTACCGGTTTCCAGAAATCAGGCTTCAGGAAGTTCTGGTTTCCCTCTTCACCGGAATGAACTTTGATAGCAATATTGCCTTCTAATTTCTTTTCTGTCATCTCAAAGAGTTCAACCACCTTCTCCGGTGTGATTTCTCTTGAGAAAAATACTTTAGATTTCATATCAGGCGCCTCCTTATTCTACTTCTACAATGCCGCCTTCTTTGACGGTTACTGTCATACCGGACTTCACATATTCTAAAAATTCGTCGCCCAGACAGTCTACAACAGGCATGGTCACGCTGTCACACCATACATCTGCCAGCACGGCACCTGCCGCCGCCAGAGAGTCGATATGATGCGCGAATAACAGGCATGCCGGATTCTTTTCCATAGCACATGCACAGTAAAGTACCAGTCCGCCTGTAGTGGAGCCGATAGTCTGTGGAAGGCAGAGTGCCTTGCCCAGTAATGGCATACCGTGGATTTCTTCATTATTCTGGTCGCCACACTTTACTTCTTTGTCGCCGAACTGCAGTGCCATCTGCAGAGATGCCAGTGTATTAAAACCCTGTTTTGTTACCACCGCTTCTGCT
>JAZUBY010000055.1:0-19561 GCA_045638885.1 Emergencia sp.
TAAATACTACCAAGAGACTTAAGTTTGTTTATCAGTTCCTTTGCTTTTCTTTCTGTAAGAAATTGTGAACTGGAAACTGAATCAATGAGAAATTTTATCTCATTGCTGTCAAAGGTTCTTTCTGTGAGATAGTATCTAAAAGAACCATCAAAAGACCTTCTTTTCTCAATGTGAAAATTTACTGCTTCCAGAAGAGAGATAGCAGAATAGATTGTCCTTCTATCTGCTGATACTCCCTTTTCAGACAAGTATAACTTGATATCCTCAATTGTCAGAGGGTGTGTGTTATCTGACCTTGCAAGGAAGAGTTCCTGTATATAAAGTGGTATAAGTTTTTTACTGTCAGATTTCTTCTTTTCATCAAGTTCTGTTTGCATTGTTATAACTCCTTAAAAATTAAACTCACCAGAAGGCACAGAATAAAATTCATTATATCTATTCTTATATTTATTATTATATATCACATTTCTGTTATTATCTATTTCTATATTATCTAATACACATTCCTGTTCTCCTTGTGCAAAGGTCAGTCCATCTTGGAGATTGTCCTGTTCCTGTGATTCAAAATCAATTCCATCACAGAGACAAGCAGATTGTGGATTGATTTCACAAGGGAGACTGTCCTCAATTTCTTCTTGCTCTTGGGGTCTTTCATAAAACTGGAGTGTTGCCTTTCCATTAGTGGTAATATAGCCCTTTTCTATCAGCAATTTGATTTTTTTGTAGTAAGTGCTTCTTGGCATTCCTGTTGCATTTTTTACATCAGCAGGAGAAAGTCCAAATGTATATCCATCTGCATTTGATGACAAATAAAGATACAGGATAAAAGCATAAGGGTCTTTTAAGTCCTTAATTGCATCTTGCCAACTTTTATTTTTTATTTGCAGAAAATCTGACTTTGGCTTTTCTCTATGAATTTTAATTGTGTTCTGGTTTGCTACTGTTCTCATAATCTAAATCCTCTCTTTCCCTTTTAACTAAATAGTCATTGCAGTATTTTTTTATTTCTCTAATTTCTTGTGGGGTCAAATGTGCAATCTTCCCACCCATGTAGTTTCTTATTCTGTTCAGATTCAATCCTGTTGTATTGCACATTTTAGCAACATTGATTCTCTTTAAAATCTCTAACAATCAATACTCCTTTCTACTAATAGTTGGTAGAGGCAGGTAAAATAAAAAGGATTCTCAAACAAGAGAATCCTTTTGCACTATTTAAAGACTTTATCAAGCTCTTTTTCTATTGCTGAAGTCAGTTCTTTGCCTATGGCTGTTCCTGTTCTTCTGGCTTCAATGAGTGCTCTTTGCTGTTCTTTTAACCATTTATAGACAGCATAGGGGTTGTCTTTGTTTTCTTGTATTACTTGCCAATTTTCTATTAAACTCATAAGAATTTACCTCTTTTCTTATATTATAATTTTATCAAAAATTTTCAAAAAAATAAAATAAGCCCTTTCTTTCTGAACTATTGGAAAGAGGGGGCTTTTCTTATTATTTCAATAGGACTTGTACTGTTTGAATACATCTCAATCAAAAGGTTTTTCTTTTCCTCTTGGGTCATGGTTTGAAAAAAGTCATAAAAGATTCTATACATTGTTCCTTCTCCTCATGCTATTTTTCAAATCTACATTGTTGTAGAATTTGTCTATGTTGTGTTCTCTTTTGTATCTCTTGTAGACAGAGCTTTCAGACAGGTGTGTCTTGGGGGAGAGGTTCAGTTTTTCTTTAGTTTCTTTTGCACCTATCTTATTTGCAAAGTAGTCATCAAGAACAGGAAGTGCAGAGGCATAATCAATAGATGTATTCAGGTGGTATCTGTCAGGGTTAAAGTCTCTGCTGTGAATTGTACTGTGGCAAGAGGCACACAGAAGAATGATGTTATCATATTCATCAGTTCCACCTTTTGGTTTTGAGATTATGTGATGGAATTCTAGATAGTCATTGTTCCCACATATAGCACATTTATTGTTCCATATCTTTTCAACCTTCCTTTTGGTTGCCTTTGATACCAAATCAATCATCTCCTTTCAGAGATATTTGAAAATGGCAATGAGGCAATTATCCTGACTTGTCCTGAATTTTTAATTGTTTCTATTGGCTTGTTGCTTTTTCAAGAATAGTTGTTGTAAGTTATGAAAAGTTGCAGTAGAATTGCTTTGTAAACTTCCAATTATAAAAGTTGGACACTTTTAGGGCATTGGGGTTGTTTTTAAGTCAAAGTTGGACATTGCTTGGACAATGTTAAACTCAACAAGTTATGTATGTAAGTTAAATAAAAAAGAGAACAACTCTTTTCAGAATTGTTCTCTATAATGTCAGTTTCTATTGAAATTTCAATGGTTATGTAGATTAACCAAAGTATCTCTTCAGCAGACCTTCGAAAGCCTTACCGTGACTAGCTTCGTCCTTCGCCATTTCGTGAACTGTGTCGTGAATAGCGTCTAAGTTCAGCTTCTTAGCTAATGTAGCTAATTCCTTCTTACCAGCGCAAGCGCCTGCTTCTGCATCTACTCTTAATTCTAAGTTCTTCTTTGTGGAGTCTGTAACAACTTCACCTAATAATTCAGCAAACTTTGCAGCGTGTTCTGCTTCTTCCCAAGCTGCCTTTTCCCAGTACAGGCCGATTTCTGGATAGCCTTCTCTGTGAGCAACTCTGGACATTGCTAAGTACATACCAACTTCTGTGCATTCGCCTTCGAAGTTTGCTCTTAATCCCTCGATGATTTCAGGATCTACACCCTGAGCTACGCCTACAACGTGCTGGTCAGCCCATTCAATTTCGCCTTCTGCCTGCTTGATAAACTTGTCAGCTGGAACCTTACACATTGGACATTTTTCTGGTGCTTCTGGACCTTCGTGAACGTAACCGCATACGGAACATACCCATTTCATAATTCTAATTCCTCCTTATGAATAAAAACTTTTGATAGTCGTATTGTACCACAGGTAGGGTCTGGGAAACAAGTTTCTTTCACGAAAAGGTTTACTTTTGACTGCAAAAAACGTATAATAAGATGT
Source organism: Emergencia sp. (assembly GCA_045638885.1). GTDB lineage: Bacteria > Bacillota > Clostridia > Peptostreptococcales > Anaerovoracaceae > Senimuribacter. Next base: position 3,016 of record JAZUBY010000055.1, read on the forward strand.
ACACATATGTTCAAAGAAAGATAGGGAGTATTATGAGAAAACTAAGAAATATAGCAGTTGCAGCGGTTTTAGTTTTTGCTGTCATGGCAATGACGGGCTGCACAACTTATAACAATTTCAAAGCAGCTTTTTTTGAAGAAACCGGATTAAAACCCGATGTGATCAAAATTGGTGTTTTGGAACCACAGACCGGTAATGACAGTAAGATGGGTAACGAAGAAATCCGTGGGATTGAACTGGCTCACAAGCTGAAACCGAATGTGTTAAACAAAGATATCGAATTGATTTATGCTGATACACAGAGCAGTATCTATGCGACAGAAACTGCAGTAGCGGATTTGATTTCCAAGAGTCCGGCCGTGGTTTTAGGCAGCTATGGTGATACCGTAACGCTGATTGCCAGCCAGCAGCTGGGAGAGGCAAAGATTCCGGCAATCGCTGTAACGCCGACAAATCCGTTGATTACAACAAACAATCCGTACTACTTCCGCGTATCTTTCACAGATGCCAGCCAGGGTAAAGTACTGGCAGATTATGTCGTAGAAAAACTGAATCTGAAGACGACAGCAGTGATCAGAATGGATAGAGATGATACCACAGCGGATTTAGTATCCAAGTTTAAGGTACGTATGAGAAGACTTACCAAGAACGAAGACTGTGTTCCTCTGACCATCGACGTTACTGCAGATACAAAGGACTACACAGAAATCCTGCAGGAGGTAAAAACCTCTAAGGTGAAGGCTGTATTCATGCCGGTAAACCTGACTGTAGCACAGAGTATTTTGGAACAGGCGGACAAGCTGGGCATGGAAGATGTTACTTTCGTCGGAACGAAAGACTGGCATACAGATGACTTTCTGGCCTTTGCGAACAAGCATCCGAACCTGAGCATTTCTGTAGTATCCGACTTTGTAGCGCCGGCAGAAGAAAGCAAGGATAAGGACGTAGAAACTACCTCCGTATACGATGAATTCGTAGCAGCGTACAAAGAAGAATATGCAGGTGCAGAGCCAACTGAAACGGCAGCCCTTGCCTTTGATGCGTATATGATTGCGGTAAAGGCAATTGAAGTAAACGAAGGCATTGAAGCAGAGTCTTTGAAGGAAACAATCCTGAAGAAAACAAATTATAAGGGCGCGTCCGGTCAGATTACTTTTGACGAAGTAGGCGAGCCAAAGAAACCAATTAACGTAGATATCGTAAAAGACGGCAAGTATGTATCCGTGTTTACGAAAAAATAATAAACCAATAAACAAAAGGAGAATTTAAAAATGGAACAGAAGATTATCGAAGCTTTACAGACAATCAGACCAATTCTGCAGAGAGACGGCGGCGACATCGAATTCGTTGAACTGACAGCAGACAACATCGTAAAGGTAAGACTGCAGGGTCACTGCGCAGGTTGCCCAGGCGCTAGAATGACACTGAAGGGTATCGTAGAAAAAGTTCTGAAGGAAAGCTATCCTGAAATCGCAGGCGTAGAAGCTGTATAAGAATGGATTATATCCAAAGAATTGAAATGAACAAGGACTTGCAGATTCGCTGTCTGCAAGACCTTGTTTCTATAAAGAGCGTTGTTTCCAATCCTGTCATGACCAAGAACGGAGAGGTTTATCCCTTCGGAAAAGGCGTACAGGATGCTTTTGCTTACACCCTTAACTTAGCAAAAGAGCTGGGCTTTGAAACAAAGAACGTAGACAACTACGGCGGCCATATCGATTTTGGATATGGAGAAGAGATCGTAGGTATTTTAGGACATTTAGACGTAGTACCGGAAGGGGAAGGCTGGACCTTCAATCCATATGACGGTGCTATCGCAGCAGATTATATATACGGTCGCGGTACGACAGATGACAAAGGTCCTGTCCTGGCGGCTTTGTTTGCCATGAAGGCATTAAAAGATGCGGGCTACGAGCCGGCAAAGAAAGTACGTCTGATTTTAGGTCTGGACGAAGAAACCAACTGGAACGGCATGGAATACTACTTCCGCAAGGAGAAGATGCCAGACTACGGTTTCACACCGGACGGCGATTTCCCTGCCATTCACGGGGAAAAGGGTATCCTTGTCTTTGATATTGCCAAGAGATTCCCAAAGGCCAACAGCGGCGGTCTGGAACTGAGAAGTTTATCTGGTGGCAATGCGCCAAACATGGTTCCGGAAAAAGCCAGAGCTGTGGTAAAAGCAGACGATGCAAAAATTTACGAACAGATCAAAGAACACGCAGCTGATTTCCGTGCAGAGACAGGCTATAAGCTCCATGTCAAAGGCGTGGGTAAGTCTCTGGAACTGACCACAGAAGGCATTTCTGCTCACGGTGCAACACCGGAAGCAGGCCTCAATGCCATCTCCATTCTGATGGCTTTCTTAGGCAGACTGAACTTTGCCATCGATGATGTCAACGTGTTCATTGATTTCTATAACCAGTACATCGGTTTTGATGTAAACGGAGAAGGAATAGGATGCGGTTTTTCTGATGAGGCATCCGGCAAGCTGACTTTTAACGCCGGCATGATCAAGCTGGAAAAACAGGCAGTATCTCTGACCATCAACGTGCGTTATCCGGTAAGCTGTGACAGCAACCAGGTATACGAGGCGATTTTACCGGTCATCAACCGATATGACATGGGCCTGATCAGAGGCATGAACCGTGAACCGATTTTCATGGATCCGGAAAGCCCGATGATTCAGACACTGGTAGAAGTTTATCGCAAGCATACCGGAGACATGGAACATCAGTCCATGGTCATTGGTGGCGGCACCTATGCAAGATGCGCAAAGAACATCGTTGCCTTCGGCGGACTGTTCCCGGGGGACGAAGATCTGATGCATCAGAAAGATGAACGTCTGTCACTGGATCGCTTCATGACCATGACAAAGATTTATGCAGACGCCATTTACCAGTTAACACAAAAGGATTTTGTATTGACGGAGGAGGGAAAATAGTATGAAGACAACAAGATTAGCGAAGATGGCCCTGATGGCTGCGATTTCCTGTGTATTGGTACTCTTAATCAGAATACCGTTTCCACCGGCACCATTCTTAGTATATGACCCGGCAGACGTGCCGATTTATATTACAACCTTTGCATTCGGACCGGCAGCAGGGGTGATCCTGACTGTCATTGTCAGCTTTATTCAGGCGTTCATGCTGGGCGGCGACTTTGTGTACGGCTTCGTGATGCACGTATTTGCAACAGGCATGTTCGCAGTAACAGCAGGGGCAATCTACAAGCATAAGAAGACAAAGAAAGAAGCCATCATCGCCCTGGCAGCAGGTGTGATTGTGGCAACTGCCGTAATGTGCCTGATGAATATTCTGGTAACACCGCATTACATGGGTGCACCAAGAGAAGCAGTTATGGCAATGATCGTACCGGTTATCATTCCGTTCAACCTGATCAAGGCAGGGCTGAACGCAGTGATTACATTCTTTGTATATAAGAGAATCTCCGGATTCCTGCATAAAGAGGCATAAGGGATGAAAGAAATCATTATCAGAAACGAAGAAGATACGAAGAATTTCGGTCATGAGCTGGCAGCCCGCCTGAAGCCAAACGATGTGGTGGCTTTGATCGGAGACCTGGGAACAGGAAAGACCACCCTGACCAAATATATTGCGGAAGGACTGGGCGTCAAAGAACGCATTACCAGCCCGACCTTTACCACCGTGTGTGAATACCATTCCGGCAGACTGCCTCTGTATCATTTTGACGTGTACAGAGTGGTGGATCCGGAAGTGCTGTTTGAAATCGGCGCAGAAGAATACTTCTATGCCGGCGGTGTTTCCATCGTGGAATGGGCAGATATGGTGGCAGAAATTCTGCCGGAAGAGACCATCTGCATTTTCATTGAGTACGGTGAAAAAGAAGGAGAGAGAATTTATCAATGTACATTTTAGCTCTTGAGACAACAGGACCGGTGGGTTCTTGTGCGATTATTCAGGAAGACGGTCAGGTAACTATGGAAGTTTCCAGTGCGGAAATGAATCACCTGAAGGACCTGATGCCTATGGCACAGAAGCTCATCGATAAATTAGAATTAGATAAAAAAGACATGACAGCAGTGGCTGCATCTGTGGGACCGGGATCCTTTACAGGTATCAGAATCGGCGTGTCCACAGCCAGAGCCATTTCCCAGGCGCTGGACATTCCGGCCATCGGCGTGCCGACATTGGATGCATTTAAACTGAAGAAAGACGGCGTAACCATCATCGTACCGATTTTCAATGCCAGAAGAGGACAGGTTTACGGCGGCGTCTTTGATGAACAGGGTGAAGATATCCTGAAAAGCGGTCCGTACATGCTGACAGATGTGCTAGAAGCCATCGAGAATCTGGTTCGCGACCGTTTGGACGATGCACCTTGCGGCATGGCACCTGCCGGCAGAATCATGTTCTACGGCGATGGCATCGACGCGTACAGTGCGCAGTTGGCAGAATTTAAGGACAAAATCGCTAGAGAAGCGGGCTCTTTTGTCATCTTAGAAGCGGAAAAAGAAAACCGTTACCAGACGGCAGAAATGACGGCGAGAGCGGCTTTTGTGAAACTGCAGAACAAAGAGACAGTTTCTGCAAACGACCTGCAGCCGGAGTATATGAGAGCCACAGAGGCAGAACAGAAGCTGAAGGACGGCAGTCTGGAACGTGAGCGTGCTGCAAAGATGGCAAGATTCAAGGCGAGATAGAGAGGCGGACATGACAGAGACGAAAGAACTCATCGTAAGAAGAGGCGTCGTGACAGACGCTGACGATATCGCGGCCTTAGAAGTTGTCTGCTTTGCCGACCCATGGTCTAAGGAATCCCTGATTTATGAATTAAGCGAGAATCCAAGGGCCGTGTATATTGTGGCAGAAGTAGAAGGCCACGTAGTGGGTTACGTAGGCGTTTGGGGCATCGTGGATGAAGGCCATATTACCAATGTGGCAGTTTCTCCGGACTACCGTAGAAAAAATATCGGCAGTCTGCTGATTTATCACATGCTGAAGGCGACAACCCAGGCAGGCCTTGTGCGCCACACTTTAGAAGTTCGTGCAGGCAACGCGCCGGCACAGGCACTTTACAGAAAATACGGCTTTGAAGAGGCCGGTATCCGCAAAGGATATTACCAGGATAATGGAGAAGATGCCATTATCATGTGGAGAGACAGTGAAAAAGAAACGGGGCTTTAACGCATATTCGAAACTTTCCCGGACAAGACTATCCTTGTCCGAAGGAGGGACAGAATATGGAAGTAAGACCTTATGATGATATTGAGAACATGGGCGGACTGATGGAAATCAGTACCCGCTGCAGTCGTTTTGAGAGAAGATTCGATTTTGATACTTTTTCTATGGCTGATTACCAGTCCTGCGAAAACTGCAGGAACCTGGGGCCGGATGACAGATGCAGAATCGATCTTCGAACGAAGAGAGGAATCTAATGAAAGACGGAAAATTTTTGACCATGGCAATTGAATCCAGTTGTGACGAGACCAGCGTAGCAGTTCTGGCAGACGGCAGACAGGTGCTTTCCAACATCATTTCTTCCCAGATTGATGTCCACACTGCCTTTGGCGGCGTGGTGCCGGAAATCGCATCCAGACACCATTTGCAGAACATGAACACCGTCATCGACCAGTCCCTGGAAGCAGCAGGCGTGACCTTAGACGACATTGATCTGCTGGGCGTGACTTACGGTCCGGGTCTTGTAGGCGCTCTTCTCATGGGCGTTGCTACAGCAAAGGGTATTTCTTTTGCCAAAGATATCCCGCTGGTAGGGGTCAATCATATGCATGGCCATATCAGTGCAAACTTTATCCAATATCCGGAGCTGGAACCGCCTTTCATGAGTCTGATTGTGTCCGGCGGTCACACCAATATCGTGCACATGAAGGACTATGGTGATTGTGAGGTTCTGGGCGGTACCAGAGACGACGCTGTAGGCGAGGCATACGACAAAGTTGCCCGCGTTATCGGCTTAGGCTACCCTGGCGGTCCGAAAATCGATAAGATGGCAAAAGAGGGCAATCCTGAGGCCATTCAGTTTAAGCGTGTTTTCCTGGAAAAGGGCAGCATGGACTTCAGCTTCAGCGGCCTGAAGACAGCAGTATTAAATTACCTGAACACAGAAAGACAGGCAGGCAGAGAAATCAACGTACCTGACGTGGCAGCAAGCTTCCAGGCGGCAGTCATCGAGGTTATCGTGCAGAAGGCAGTAGACGCTGCGGTGCAGCACAAACAGGACAAGCTGGTGCTGGCAGGCGGTGTTGCGGCCAACTCCAAACTGCGTGGCGATTTAGAAAAAGCCTGCGTGGCAAAGGGTATTAAATTATATGTGCCAAGCCCTGTGCTTTGTACAGACAATGCGGCCATGATTGGATGCGCTGCATATTATCAATACAAGAAGAAGGGTGCAGACCAGCTGGATCTGGATGCTTACCCGAACCTGGAGATTTAGAATGATCATTTTATCAGCAAAGGATTTAACCAAAACCTATGGTGTAGATGTGATTCTGGAAAACGTTTCCTTCCATATCAACGAAGGAGACCGTATCGGTATTGTCGGTGCCAACGGTGCCGGCAAGACGACACTGCTCAATATCCTGTCCGGCAGAATGCCGGCTGATGGCGGGCAGTTTTATGTTTCTCAGAACACTACCATCGGTTATTTAAGACAGAAAGACAACTTCAACAAAGAAAACACTGTGCTGGAAGAAATCCATAAGATTTTCGCACACCTGGAGGCCATGGAAGAAGAGATGCACCGTATCTCTGAAGAAATCGACCGTCTGGGTGAAGAGGCAGGCTCTTTGATTCAGCGTCTTGCAGACATGCAGGAGGAATTCAAAGAAAAGGGCGGCTATACTTACAAGAGTGAAATCAACGGCATCCTCAGCAGCATGGCCTTTGGAGAAGAATACTATAACAAGAAAATCAGCACATTATCTGGCGGTGAAAAGACCCGTCTGGCACTGGCATGTTTACTGCTGGAAAAGCCTGATTTGCTGTTCTTGGACGAACCGACCAACCATCTGGACATCGGTACCCTGAAGTGGCTGGAACAGTATCTGAAAGGCTACAAAGGGACTATCGTTATGGTTTCCCATGACCGATACTTCCTGGATCAGATGGCGACCAGAATCTTTGAGGTAGAACATCACAAGCTTCACGCTTATGACGGCAACTATTCTGCCTTTGCAGAAAAGAAGAGAGCCATCCGTGAGGCCCAGCTTCGTGCTTATAACAAGCAGCAGACAGAAATCCGCAGACAGGAAGACATGATCCGCCGCTTCAAAGAGCGCGGCACCGAAAAGCTGGCAAAACGTGCAGCTTCCCGTGAAAAGATGCTGGAACATATGGAACGTATCGAAAGACCGGAAGCAGAACTGGGCAAGATGAAGCTTCACTTCCGTCAGGAATACCAGAGCGGTAATGACGTCCTGTTTGCAGAAGGCTTAGCGAAATCTTTCGGTTTCGGCGTAACTAGAAGAGAACTTTTCGAAAATGTAAACTTTGATATTAAGAGAGGCGAAAGAATCTGTATCGTAGGCCCTAACGGCGTAGGAAAGACTACGCTGCTTCGCATTATGATGGAAGAGCTTTCCCCGGGAGACGGCTACCTGAAAATCGGCCATAACGTCAAGTTTGGCTACTATGATCAGGGACAATTGTTATTAAACGATGCGTCTACGGTGATGGACGAAGTCCACGATTCTTACAGATTATACAAAGACAGCGAAATCCGCGGAATCTTAGGCAGATTCCTGTTCCAAAACGATCAGGTATTCCTGCAGGTAGGTTCCCTGTCCGGTGGTGAAAAAGCAAGACTGGCTCTGCTGAAACTGATGATGAGCGGCGCCAATGTGCTGATTCTGGACGAACCGACCAACCATCTGGATATCGATTCCAAGGAAATCTTCGAAGATGCCCTGCTGGAATATCCGGGTACGGTCATCGTCGTTTCCCACGACAGATATTTCCTGAACAAAATTCCAACCAGAATCCTGGAACTGGAGCGTGACGGACTGACCGAATATCTGGGGGCTTATGACTATTATGTAGAGAAAAAAGCTTCCATCGCATCCGGTAAACAGTATCTGAAAGAGATGGCTGCAGAGGAAAAACAGCAGCTAATCAGCCAGGGTGCAGAGGTAACTTTGTCCGCTGCAGAAGAGCGTGCTCTGAAGAAAAAACAGGAAGCAGAAGAGCGAAGACAGCGTCGTGAAAAGGAACGTCTGGAGGCTTTGATCGAAGAATTAGAGACAAAAATTGCCGAAACTGAGGCAGAAATGTGCAAGCCGGAAAACCTGGCAGACCACCAGCTGTTGCACGAATTAAGCGCTAAAAATACAGCTTTTAAGGACGAATTGGATGCAGCTTACGAAAGCTGGATGGAATTTTAGACTGACACAAATTTCACAAAAATTCATTTTTTTCTTGCATTACATATGGAGGTCATCTATAATAATTTTGTAATTAGAACGACAATGGAGGTTAATTATGGCTTTTGATAAAATTAAAGGAATCATTGTAGAACAGTTAGGCGTGGAAGAATCCGCGGTTGCAATGGACACAAACTTAATGAAAGACTTAGAAGCTGACTCTTTAGATGCTGTAGAAATCATCATGGCAATCGAAGATGAATTCGATATCGAAATTCCAGATGAAGACGCAGAAAAGTTCCAGCTGGTTGGCGACTTAGTTAAATACGTTGAAGAACAGTGCGAATAATTTAATCGCATATCAGCCCGTCTGCACTGACGGGCTTTTCTTTTTTCAGTGCAAAGAAAAGGTTTGGAGCAGGAATTATGAAAAACGCAAAAATTTCAAATGCAGTCATTAAGCGTTTGCCGAGATACAGAAGATATCTGATTGAATTAAAAAAGAAGGGCGTAGAGAAAATCTCCTCTAAGGAATTCAGCGCTCTGATTGGATATACGGCATCCCAAATCAGACAGGATTTAAACAATTTCGGTGGGTTTGGACAGCAGGGCTACGGATATAGCGTAGAGAGCTTATATGACGAAATCAGCGCCATTTTGGGCCTGGATAAGGAATACAGAATGGTACTGATGGGTGCAGGGAATCTTGGACACGCCATCGCCAAATATATGCAGTCCAATAAACAGGGATTTAAAATTTACGGCGTATTTGAAACAAATCCGGATTTGATCGGTGAGGAGTTCGAGGGCCTCATCATCAGAGACCATGAGACAATCGTAGAATTTGTAGAAAAAGAAGAAATTGATATCGGTATTATCTGCGTAAGCCGGGATTCGGCCCAGGAGGTTGCGGACAAGCTTTCCTTCGCAGGGGTAAAGGGTATTTGGAACTTTGCGTCTGCCGATATCGAAGTGCCGAAACATGTGGCACTGGAAAATGTACAGTTATCAGACAGCCTGCATTCATTGGCATACCATATGAATGACATTCAGAAAAAGAAAGAGAAGTAAAAAAATAAGGCTGTTTCCGAAGAAACAGCCTATATTTTTCGAATTAGCCTTCTACTGGAGCATCTACTGGGCAAGCACCTGCGCAAGCGCCGCAATCGATACAAGTGTCTGCGTCGATTACGAAGATACCTTCGCCTTCAGAGATAGCTTCAACTGGACATTCTGCTGCACATGCACCACAAGCGATGCAAGCATCTGTAATTTTGTAAGCCATAATTTTACCTCCTTATAGACATGTCTAATACGAGTATCATTATAACAGAAGGTATAGGATAAGTAAAGATGAAAGTTTATACACTAACAGGCAAAAGTGGAACTGGTAAATCCTATCAGGCCATCAATCTTTGCCACGAAAAAAATATAGAAAGTATCATAGACGATGGTCTGTTTATCTATAAAAACAGAGTAGATGCAGGGATTTCAGCAAAACGTCAGAAGACGACCGTTGGCGCGATTAAAACCGCATTGTTTACTTTGGACGACCATGCGGAGTCTGTTTCTGCAGCCATCAAAGCAGCCAACCCAAAGAATCTGCTGATCATCGGTACCAGTGACCGTATGACGGACAAAATCGTTGCCAGACTGGGTTTGCCGGAAGTCAGCGAGCGCATTTACATTGAAGACATTACCAGCGAAGAGGAGCGTAAAATCGCCGACAAGCAGCGTCACGTTTTGGGCAAGCACGTCATTCCTGTGCCGACGCTGCAGTTGAAGAGGGACTTTGCAGGATACTTCCTGGACCCTATGCGTATTTTCAGAGGCATCAAACTGGGGAAAGCCGAATACGCTGAAAAGACGGTAGTCCGTCCAACCTTCAGCTATATGGGTGAATTCTTTATCTCCGATATGGTTATGATTGATATCGCAAAGGGCGTAGCACGAGAAGTAGAAGGGGTTGCCGGGGTTATGCGTGTGGACGAAAACACAGAACCGGATAACCTGGTTCTTGATGTTTCCATCGCCATCAGAGACGGCAGTGAAATCTGGGAAACAGCCATTACGTATCAGGAGAGACTGGCAGAAATCGTCGAGTCCATGACCGCCTTTAACGTGGTCAGAGTCAACGTGGAAGTGCGCGGAATTGTCTAGGAATTCCGTCGAAATATGACGAAAGAAAAGGTCAGATAATTGGCCAAAAGGGTTGACATGAGAGGGGCAAAGCCCTACAATAGAAAGTAGATTAGCACTCTTTGACTTAGAGTGCTAACGTTATGAAAGAAAGAATAGAATCTATATATATCAGGAGGTAAGAATTATGTTTGGATTAAAACCGTTAGGCAGCAGAGTGATTATCAAGAAGCTGGAAGCGGAAGAAAAGACAGTGGGGGGCATCATCCTGACTAGCACAGCCAAGGAAAAGCCACAGACTGCAGAAGTTGTAGCAGTGGGCCCTGGCACAAAAGACGAACCAATGGAAGTAAAAGTTGGAGACACAGTAGTATTCTCCAAGTTTGCAGGCACAGACGTAAAATATGACGGCTGTGAATATACGATTATGAACCAGTCCGACATTCTGGCAATCGTAGAATAATTTTGGGAGGTAGAGAACAATGGCGAAAGATTTATATTACGGCGAAGACGCGAGAAGAAAACTGCAGGCTGGCGTAGATAAGCTGGCTGACACCGTAAAGATTACACTGGGACCTAAGGGCAGAAACGTGCTGATCAGCAAGGCATTCGGCTCCCCATTAATCACCAATGACGGTGTAACCATCGCAAGAGAAATCGAGCTGGAAGACTCTGTAGAAAACATGGGTGCTCAGCTGGTAAAGGAAGTTGCAACAAAGACAAACGACGTTGCAGGTGACGGTACAACAACAGCGACATTATTAGCACAGTCCATGATCAGAGAAGGTTTCAAGAACGTGGCTGCAGGTGCAAACCCAATGGTACTGAGAAGAGGTATCCAGGGTGCTGCTGATGCTGCAGTAGCAAAGATTGCAACCATCTCCAAGCCGGTTGAAACAAAGGAATCCATCGCACAGGTTGCAGCAGTTTCCGCAGCTGACGAACAGATCGGCCAGCTGATTGCAGAAGCAATGGAAAAGGTAGGCAAGGACGGCGTTATCACAGTAGAAGAAGCAAAGTCCCTGGGCACTACATTAGATGTAGTAGAAGGTATGCAGTTCGAAAGAGGCTACCTGTCCGCTTACATGGTAACAGACACAGACAAGATGGAAGCTGTTTTAGACAATCCTTTCATCTTATTAACAGATAAGAAAATCTCCAACATTCAGGACTTACTGCCTCTGTTAGAACAGGTTCTGAAGATGGGCAGAAAGTTATTAATTGTAGCTGAAGACGTTGACGGCGAAGCACTGACAACACTGGTACTGAACAAGCTGAGAGGCACACTGGACTGCGTAGCAGTGAAGGCTCCAGGTTTCGGTGACAGAAGAAAGGCTATGATGGAAGACATCGCAATCTTAACAGGCGGCGTTGTTATCAGCGAAGAAGTTGGCTACGACTTAAGAGAAGCGACTATCGACATGCTGGGTCAGGCTGGCACTGTAAAAGTTGACAAAGACAACACTGTTATCGTAAACGGCGTTGGCGACAAGGATGAAATCAGAGCAAGAGCAAACGCAATCAAAGGTCAGATCGAAGAAACAGAATCTGAATTCGACAAAGAAAAGCTGCAGGAAAGACTGGCGAAGTTATCCGGCGGCGTTGCAGTAATCAAAGTTGGTGCAGCGACAGAAACTGAGCTGAAGGAAAGAAAGCTGAGAATCGAAGACGCACTGAACGCAACAAAGGCTGCAGTAGAAGAAGGTATCGTAGCAGGCGGCGGCGTTGCACTGTGCAACACAATCGAAACTGTAGCTGCTTACGTAGAAACTTTAGAAGGCGACGCAAAGACAGGCGCAAAGATCGTTCTGCGTGCTTTAGAAGAACCGGTTAGACAGATCGCTGAAAACGCAGGCTTCGAAGGCAGCGTAGTTGTTGCAGCAGTAAAGAGCAGCCCTGCAGGCGTAGGCTTCAATGCAGCAACAGAAGAATACGTAGACATGATCGAAGCAGGTATCGTTGACCCTGCAAAAGTAACAAGATCCGCACTGCAGAACGCAGCTTCCGCATCCGCAATCCTGTTAACAACAGAAGCAGGTATCGTAGATATCAAAGAAGATGCACCTCCAGCAATGCCAGGCGGCATGGGTGGCATGGGCGGCATGATGTAGGCCGACTGCACAGACAGCGCTTACAGTTGATCATGCCTTTGGCAATCATATACGACACACTCAAGCACTTTGGGGAGTTTGATGAAATTAGCATCAAACTCCAGCCAAAGTGCTTTTTTCGTATGCCCTATGATTGCACCAAAGCCCTTCCAAAACTGTGCGCGCTGTCCGTGCAGCCTGAGAGAGAAGAAGGCGTATCCTATAAAGTCCATTTTTGATACAAAAAACTGGAAATTCGGTGGAAAATATAAAATTTTGGATACAACGCAACTCTTAAAATAGCAGCTTTTCATGTGAGGGATTTTTCTCAAAGATTACGTACAATCATATAAGAAAAGAGAAAAGACTTTGGATTGTCTTGTCACGGGGCGTGAGCCCATTTTCGTGAAAGACACCAAAGTCTTCGATTTTCTTATCTGTGATTGTGTAATCTTTGAGTAATCCCGAACAGAAAAGCTGCTATTTCGTATCTTCAATGGCTTCTTCGACCGCTTCTTCGATATAACTTTCTGCCACCAGGGCGCCGACGTTGCTGTTGGAACCCATAACCCAAAGGATATCGTCTTTCAGGATGACAGTATTGATATCGGGTAGGATGATTGGATAGCCGTCCTGCTGCATGCCCAGGACTACGCAGCGGTATTTGTTTCGGATTTTACCGCTTTTGAGTGGGCGGTTAGCATAGGACTCGGAGCCGTGTACGTGTACGGCGCAGATGGCCAGTGCGTTATCGGGATCCGGATATCCGCTGTCCATGAACTCTTTCAGGGTACGTGGTTCACGGGTTGGCTCCATCTTTACCAGGGAGTAGAAGTTTTCAATGGCTTTTCGTTCACCGATAACGAAAACTTTGTCTCCTGCCTGAATGGTCGCTTTTGGATCTGGCAGGATGGACTGCTTGCCTTTGTGGCGGATTTTTACCACATAGACGTTGAACAATTTTCCCCACTGCAGGGACTTCAGTGGCTTACCCAGGAAGTCTGCATTTTCCGGTGCGATGAGGGAAATGATATGCAGTTCCTCATCCAGCCATGCCTGCTGGCTGCCGTCTTTGTTGGCGTCTTCCAGGATTCGTTCGTTCAGATTTCGAAGGAATCTGGTTTCCAATCTCAAATACGGCGCGGAGAAAAGTCTGCTGCCGCTGGCCAGCATAATCACGATAATGATCGGAGCCATGATGATCATCGGATGGAAACCGAAGAATACACGCAACGGAATGATGGCGATGATTGCGATAACAAGGAACTTCAGCGTGGTCATGGCAATCAGTGGGAAATGGTTGGCGCGGGTCTTCAGCCACAGAGCGGTAAAGAAGTCGCTGTGGAAGTTAAGCATCGGCCGTACGAACAATGCCATAATCGGATAAATCACCAGACAGGTCAGGATATCGGCCGCTGTATTACCTGGATATGGGAAGATTGTTCCAAATAACGGATCCAGAAGCTGGATGCCGATTTCTGCTGTTACCAGCATGATTACTCCGTAAATCAGAATACGGGAGAAAGTCGTTTTGATATAGTTGTTCCAGTCGCTGTCTTTTGCGTCTTCCGCCTGTTCGGAGGAAGTATATTTGCTGAGCCGTGCCAAAGTGCGCTCCGGCAGGTGTGCTTCCAGCCATATGGACACGCGGCCGGCATTTTTAATCAGGGTTGGTGTCAGGAAGGTCGTGATAATGGCCGCCGACACGATAATCGGATAGAGATATTCTTCCATGACGCCAAGGCCTACGCCCAGAGAAGCGATGATGAAAGAGAATTCCCCGATTGGTGCCAGGGAGAAACCGCTTTTGATGGCAGTGTCCAGCGTCTGACCACTGAGGATCATGCCCAGGCTGGCGAAAATCAGCTTTGTGATGATTGCGACTACGACGATTAAAATAATCATCGGTGCATAAGTGACAATGGCCTGCGGATCTACCATCATACCTACGGAGAGGAAGAAGATAGAGGAGAACATGTCCTTTACGCCCTTTGAGATATGTTCGATACGCTCTGCGTGAACGGTGCCGGCAAGCAGAGAGCCTGCAAGGAATGCACCCAGTTCCGCGGAAAAGCCCAGCATGTTGGCGATGAGCACATTGCCGAAACATACCCCCAGGGACAAAATCAGCAGCATTTCGTCAGTCGTATACTTGATAGCACGATTCAGGAATCCCGGCAGCAGGTAGATGCCCAGGAGTAGCCAAACCACCAGATAGCAAAGCATCAGTGCCAGGCTGAGAATCAAATCTCCGCCTTCTACGTTTTGGCTGACGGAGACGGTGGACAGAATGACCATCATGAAAATGGCAACGATGTCCTCGATGATTAGAGTCCCCATAACCAGTTGTGCGTAATTCTTTTTGGATACGTGCAACTCTTCGAAGCTTTTCTGGATAATTGCCGTAGAGCTTATAGAAAGCATCACGCCCAGGAAGAGGCTGTTCATAGGCGATAATCCCAGAATGGTGCCTAAAATGAAACCGACCAATAGTACGCCGGACATTTTGATGATAGCAGAGATAATGGCTGTACCGCCCAGCTTTGCCAGTTTGTGCAGGTTAAACTCCAAACCAATGTGGAACATCAGGATGATAACCCCGATTTCACTCCATAAATCGATAGCTGCTACATCCTTTGCATTAAAGAACAAAGGAAAGTACGGGCTGATGAGGAAGCCTGCCAGTATGTAGCCGATAATCAGCGGCTGTTTGATTTTTTTAAATAAGATGGTAATGAAACCGGCCGTCAACAGCATGACGGCCAAGTCTGTAATCATTGCAGGTAAATGCATAAGTACTCCTTACTCCTCAGGGAACTGCAGACCAATTGCGTGGCTTACAGGCAGGGAGAAAACGATGGACTGTGCCTTGCTTTCCAGTCCCGCATGTTCCATGATGGATTTCATGATGTGGTTGCGGCCCTGTGCAGGGGTAACCAGAAAGTGTAGCTCTTTTTCGCTGGCGATGGAAAAACCAAAGAATTTTTCTGTGTGGTCACCGCCGCTTCTTCTGGCTTTGATGACGGTACCGCCGCGGGCACCGGCTTTTCTTGCCGCATCCATAATTAAATCGGTATATCCTTCGTTGGCAATAACGAAGATCATTTCGTAGTCCGTGTTGACTGCCATAGATTCCTCTCTTTCTGTCTTTGTTCCTTCATTTGTTCCATCGGAAAGATCGATGGACTGTCCCTCTAGAAGATATTCCAGGCTGCTTCTGCCACCCACACTGTTCAGCGGGATGGAAACGACGATGCCGTTACCTGGAAAGTCGATGCGCATTCTGCGCTTGAAGCTTTTGAGCAGGGGCAACAGGCCGGTGTTAGTAATGATGCCGAAGGTAATGCTTTTCTGACTTGGATTTAAATATAAGTAATCCAAAATTTCAGCGGGAGCAGTGCCTTCGCCTAAAGCCACGCCGGTACTGAAAACGTTGTGATCCTGAAATATTTTGGAGACATCTTCATCACGATCGCGGTCTGTGATGGCAATGATCAAATGTAAGCCTTCCATGTGAAAACTCCTTCTATATTAAAAGTTCATTAAAGTTCGATGATATCGTAGTCTGAGTAGCCGCTGATATGGCTCTGGATTTTTTCTTTCGCAGCTTCTTCTTTGCGGCTTCTGAATTTGTAGATAACGCCAAGTCCCTGAATGGTAATCAGCGGGGTCATGGCAACCATGGCAACCACACCAAAGGCATCCGTTACGATGCGGTCCAGTCCGCCGATGGATTCACAGGCACCCATAGCAAATGGCAGCAGGAATGTGGCTGTCATCGGTCCGGAGGCAACGCCGCCGGAGTCAAAGGCAATGGCCGTAAAAATCTTTGGGCCGATAAAGGTTAGGATCAATGCCAGTGCATAGCCCGGAATCAGGAAATACATGACGGAAATGCCGGTGATAACACGAATCATGGCCAACGCCAAAGACACGGAAACCCCGATGGACAGGGACA
>JAZUBY010000056.1:0-7149 GCA_045638885.1 Emergencia sp.
AGTCAAGATACTCGATACATTCGTCCATCGGCATTGTAAACGGATGGTGCATCGCTAAATACTTTCCGCTCTCATCA
This sequence comes from Emergencia sp., assembly GCA_045638885.1. Taxonomy (GTDB): domain Bacteria; phylum Bacillota; class Clostridia; order Peptostreptococcales; family Anaerovoracaceae; genus Senimuribacter. The sequence goes on from JAZUBY010000056.1 coordinate 78, forward strand.
TCATATTCAAAGAACGGGAACTCTGTAATCCATAGGAAATTAAATTTATCCTCGGGTATCATATCGAGCTGTTTTGCAACTTTGCATCTTAAAGAACCAAGAGTAGATAAAGTAAGCTTATTCTTATCTGCAACGATAAGCATAACATCGCCCTTTTCCATACCGCCCTTTTCTAAAATAGCGGACAACTCTTCCTCTTTCATGAATTTTGCAAATGAGCACTGGGGTTCGTCGTCAATCCAACGGATAAATGCAAGACCTTTTGCGCCAATACCGCGAACATACTCTGTAAGCTTGGCGATTTCTTTTCTTGTAAGCTTTTCAGCTCCGCCTTTTACTGTAATCGCACGAACAGAACCGCCGTTTTCAATAGCAGATGTAAATACGCCGAATTCGCAGTCTTTAACGATATCAGAAAGGTTATAGATTTCCATATCGAATCTTGTGTCAGGCTTATCGCTTCCGTATCTTTCCATCGCTTCATCGTAAGGAATTCTAGGGAATGGTGTCTGAATTTCAACGTCTAGGCATTCCTTGAATACACGCTTTAGGAAACCTTCCTGCATTGCGATAACATCATCCTGATCTACGAAAGACATTTCTAAGTCGATCTGTGTGAATTCAGGCTGTCTGTCAGCTCTTAAGTCTTCGTCTCTGAAGCATTTTGCAATCTGCATGTATCTGTCGCATCCGCTGACCATCAGCAGCTGCTTGAACAGCTGTGGAGACTGCGGTAATGCGTAGAAGCTGCCAGGATTTACTCTGGAAGGTACCAGATAGTCTCTTGCGCCTTCTGGTGTAGACTTAATCAGAATTGGAGTTTCTACTTCAGTGAAACCGTTTTCATCAAAATAGTCTCTTGCTACCTTTGCAACTTTATGTCTGAACTTCAGGTTTTCCTGCATCTTCAGCTTTCTTAAGTCTAAGTATCTGTACTTTAATCTTAAGTTATCGTCTACATTGTCGTCGTCTTTGATGTAGATTGGTGGTGTTTCGGATTCGGAATAAATTACCAGTTCCTTTGCAAAGACTTCAATTTCGCCTGTAGGCAGGTTTGGATTCTTTGCTGCTCTTTCCTTTACAATACCCTTTACACCGATTACGTATTCGCTTCTTAAAGATTCTGCTCTTTCGAAAACATCAGCAGGAATGGTATCATCAAAAGTAATCTGTACAATACCTGTCTTATCTCTTAAGTCAGCGAAAATCAGACCGCCAAGGCTTCTCTGCTTGGCAACCCAACCATTTAATACAACTTCTTCATCCACATTGGCTGCAGTCAGTACGCCGCACATGTGGGTTCTTTTCAGTAATTCTGCCATGTAATGTGATCTCCTATTTTGTTAATTCTTCAATCAGGTCTTCTAATTTTACCTGTGTCTGTGTGGAAGTCGCCATTTCCTTCACAGAAACAACACCTTCTGCCAGTTCGTTTTCACCAATTACGATGGTGTACTGTGCGCCCAGTCTGTCTGCATACTTGAACTGGCCCTTGATGTTTCTTGCCAGTGTATCCATTTCAGCCTTTACGCCATTGTTTCTCAGATCTCTGATTAACTTAATACCGAACTTCTTCGCTTCGTCACCCATTACCGCAATAAATACTTTTACAGGTTCCGGCTGTGGAATTTCGATACCGTACTGGTCCATCAGCATTAACAGTCTTTCGATACCTAAACCAAAACCTACGCCTGGAATTGGAGGTCCACCAATTTCTTCAATGAGGTGGTCATATCTGCCGCCGCCGCAAACAGTACCCTGTGTGCCGTTGCTGTCGATAATAAATTCGAAAGCTGTCTTTGTGTAGTAGTCCAGACCTCTAACGATTCTTGGATCTACGATATATTCAACGCCCATTGCATCCAGATTGCTCTTTACATCTTCAAATGCATCATGGCATTCATCACATAAGTAATCCAGCATATCTGGCGCATCCTTCACTAACTCCTGACAAATATCAGATTTGCAATCTAAAATTCTCATTGGATTACGTTCATATCTGTCTTTGCAAGTATTGCACAGCTGATCGTATACTGGTTCCAGGAATGCTTTCAAAGCTTCTCTGTGTTTCTGTCTGCAAGTTGGACATCCTACACTGTTAATCTTCAGCTTTACATCATGTAAGCCCATCTTGTGCAGGAAGTCGTAGCCTAAGCAGATACATTCGGAGTCAGCCAGCATGTTTGGTGTACCGAAAATTTCGATACCAAACTGATGGAAGGCTCTCAGTCTTCCAGACTGTGGTTTTTCATATCTAAAACACGGTGTAATGTAGTAGTACTTTGTTGGCTGTACTTCTGCATACTGCTTGTGTTCGATAAATGCTCTTGTTACAGGAGAAGTTCCTTCCGGTTTCAGCGTGATACTTCTCTGTGCGTAGTCATTGAAAGTATACATTTCTTTCTGTACGATATCAGTTGTATCGCCTACGCCTCTTCTGAATAATTCAGTGTGTTCGAATAACGGCGTTCTAATTTCCTTAAATCCGTACTTGTCACAGATTTCAGCAAAGGCTTTTTCTACATAGTGCCATTTGTGAGCCTGTGCAGGTAGCATGTCTTTCGTTCCCTTTGGTGCAATAATTGTAGCCATTATTTTACCTCCCTAAATATATTTTTTTCTTTTCTATCTAACATCTCTTCGATACGAGTTATGTATTCCTGATAATTTGTTACGTTTGGAACACGCTCTAAACGATTTTCTTCCGGATAATACATCTTGCTGATGCCACCGGCACCAAGCGCCATGTTAATCTGATGTTCGTCCATAATACGTACGTTGTAGATGCAGTCTTTGTCTTTCTTACAATAGCCGACGTTTTCGAAAGCGCCCGCCATATGTTTCTGTCTGTAAAGATAATATGGAATATATCTCGCTTCGTCTAAGATTTTTCTGCTTTCTGCCAGCATATCCGCAACCAGTGCAGCCTGTTTATAATGGAAGCCGGGATCCTGCTCGATCAGTTTAGATGCCCTCTTTACGGCCAGACAGTGAACCGTAATACTTTCCGGATCCATACTGATGACTTTGTTTAATGTAGTTACGAAATCTTCAACGCTTTCTTCCGGTAAGCCTGCGATAATATCTGCATTGATGTTGTCAAACCCCTGAGCTTTCGCCATTTCAAAAGCTTTTTCAATGTCTTCCGGCGCATGGCTTCTTCCAATCAACTCCAGCGTTCTGGCTTTCATAGACTGTGGATTGATACTGATACGTGTAATGCCGTGACCTGCAATCACTGCTAACTTGTCTTCCGTAATCGTGTCGGGGCGCCCTGCCTCGATGGTGAATTCTTTCACCTTCGACATATCAAAGGCACGTTTCATAGCGTCAATCAAAATGTCAAGCTGTTCTGCTGATAAAGTGGTTGGCGTACCTCCGCCAATATAAATGGTTTCCGGCACAATACCTGTTTCCTGCATGCGTTTTCCAACCTGCGCAACCTCGATTAGCAAAGCCTCCAGGTATCTTGCAATTTCAGCTTCCGGTACCTGGTTGGATGCAAAGGAACAATATACGCATCTGGTTGGACAGAATGGAATACCGACATAAACACAGGCACTCTTGTCTTCGATAACACCGCAGAATTCCTGCTGGTGCAGGTACATGTCCATAATCAGATGTGCCTTCTCATCACAAAGGTAATAGGTCTCTTTCAGATAGGACACTGTTCTTTCCGCATCTTTCAGCTTTTCGTAAATCTCTCCGCATAACTTTACAGGTCTTACCCCTGTCAAAATTCCCCATTCAGGACGCTGTCCGGTCAATTCTGACAGTTTGTCAAAGATTTCTCTTTTAATGACATTGATATCAGAAGATCCTTTTTCATTGAAAACAATGCAACCTTCCTTATCATTATCTTCTATCAGCTCATACTGATCTGGTCTTAAAAAAATCTTAATCAGTTCATTTAATAAATATGTTTTCTCGAAGTCTAATATCTTAATTGCGTACAAATGGATTATGCTCCTTTTCAAAACCAATGGTAGTTTCACTCATGTGTCCTGGCAGAACCAATGTCTGATCAGGTAAAATATATAATCTTTCTCTGATAGACTTAGCAAGCTGATCAAAGCTACCGCCATAGAAGTCAGTTCTACCAATAGATGCTCTAAAAATGGTATCTCCGCTGAACACATATCCTGGTGTCAGGATGCACATACCACCCAGCGTATGACCAGGTGTGTGTATGAAAGTAAGTTCTGTATCGCCTACCTTCAGTGTTTCTCTATCGTTGACATATCTGTCAGGTGCAACTGTAATTGCCTTTCTGTAGATATCATAAGAAGAGTTTAATGCCGGATCTTCCAGCAATTCTCTTTCTGCAACATAAGCAATGACTTTCGCATTCGGATATTTTTCCTGGAACTCAGCAACGCCGCCAATATGGTCTGCATGGCCATGAGTCAGGATAATATATTCAATATCAATTTCTTCACGCTCTACCACGCTGGTGATTTCATAAGAGAAACCGCCTGGGTCAACGATAAATCCTTTTTTTGTATCATCATAGGCCAGATAGGTGTTCACCTGAATCGGACCTGTTACAAATCGATATACTTTCATGTCTTTCTCCCAATTTATATAGTTTTATGCTCTTGCTCTGAATACGTTGCTTACACTTTGTACCTGTCTCAGTTGACGTAACAGTCTCTGAATCTGGTGGGTGCTGGTAATAGACAGTGTCAGCGTAATTGTTGCAAGACCATCTTTTCCGCTCTTCGCATTTACACCGGAAATGCTAACATCCATATCTTCACAAACTCTGGATAAGTCTGCTAAGATACCTCTTCTATCAACGGCTTCAATGCAAATGTCAGTATTATAGGATTTTCCAAACTTCAGATCTTCCCATTCTACCTCAATGAAACGAGCCTGTTCTTCTGGTGGTAAAGAAATTACATTACTGCAGTCTTTACGATGAACAGATATACCTCTGCCCTTTGTGATAAAACCAACGATATCATCACCTGGAACAGGATTGCAGCATCTGGATACACGAATCATCAGGTTGTCCATTCCCTTTACAACAATGCCAGGGTTTTCACGCTGATGACGCTGTATCTTTTCCTTACGCTCATTGTTTTCCAGAAGTTTCTTCTGCTTTTCTTCTTCTTTCTTCTGCTCGATTTTCTTCTCTTCTGTAAAGTAACCAATCAAAAGGTTTACACATTTAGAAAGCAATGTACCGCCTCTGCTGATCTGAGAATAGAGTTCTTCAATCGTAGCAATGTGCATTTCTTTCAGTGCCTTATTCAGGTACTGGGATTTCGCAATCTGCTGCGGTTCGTGTCCACGCTTTCGAATCATTTTGTCCAAAGCATCTTTACCACGATCCACGTCATCAGATTTGTTCTCTTTCTTCAGCCACTGACGAATCTTGTTTCTCGCGTGAGAGCTCTTTACCATCTTCAGCCAGTCAATACTTGGACCGCTGGAGTTGGAAGATGTAATAATTTCGACGATATCACCGTTATTCAGCTGATGGTCAATGGTTACCATCTTGCCGTTTACTTTCGCACCTACACATTTACAGCCGACTGCTGTATGAATCTTAAATGCGAAATCCAAAGGTGTAGAACCAGATGGCAGGTCAATAACTTCTCCCTTTGGAGAGAATACGAATACCTGGCTGGCAAATAAGTCCATCTTCAGAGCTTCCATGAATTCCTTTGGATCCTTCACTTCCTTTTGCCATTCCAGCGTCTGACGAACCCATGCCAGTTTCATTTCATCGTTATTCTGTTCACCCTTTGTATTACCTTCTTTGTACTTCCAATGGGCTGCGATACCGTATTCAGCAACACGGTGCATTTCGTAAGTTCTAATCTGAATTTCAAAAGGTTCACCGTTATCACCCAGAACAGTTGTATGCAGTGACTGATACATGTTCGGCTTTGGTGTCGCGATATAGTCTTTGAATCGTCCCGGAATTGGATTCCACATGGTGTGAACCTGTCCAAGTACTGCATAACAGTCCCTTACATCCTCTACGATAATACGTACAGCTGTCAGGTCAAAGATTTCATCCAGCTGTTTGTTCTGAAGCTTCATCTTCTTATATACGCTGTACAAATGTTTGGATCTGCCGTAAATATCGTACTTCAGATTCATATCGTCCAGAGATTCTTTGATTTCATCAATAACCTGATTGATGAATTCTTCTCGTTGCTCTTTCTTTTCTGTAATATCCTGTTTCAGCTTTTCATATTCTTCAGGCTGAAGATACATCAGAGCAATGTCTTCTAATTCGAACTTTAAGGCGTAAATCCCCAGTCTGCTGGCCAAAGGAGCATAAATATCTAATGTTTCTCTGGATTTTTCGATTTTCTTCTCTGCACGCATGAATTCTAACGTTCTCATGTTATGCAGTCTGTCGGCAAGTTTGATAATCAAAACACGAATGTCTTTTGACATGGCCAGGAACATTTTACGCAGGTTTTCAGCCTGCTGCTCTTCCTTTGAATCGAATTTAATAGAACCCAGTTTTGTTACGCCGTCAACTAATAAAGCTACGTCTTCACTGAAGTCTTCTACTAGTTGTTCTCTTGTGTATTCTGTGTCTTCTACTACGTCGTGAAGTAATCCACCTACGATGGTTTCGTCATCCATTCCCAGACTTGCCAAAATTTTAGATACGGCAACAGGATGAATAAAATATGGTTCGCCGCTTTTACGCAGCTGTCCATCATGTAAGGTTCGACCTGTGTCAAATGCCTTACCAATGAAATCCATATTATAATTGTCGTTTATCGAGGAGATTTCTTCTAAATACTTTTTTCTAGTCTCCATAAATGCCAGCTCCTAATATAACAGTTTATTTCTTTTTCTTCTGTGCTGTCAGGTATTTGGATTCATCTTCACTCTTTGCCATTTCATAATACAGCGGGCTGCATACGAAAATGGAAGAGTATGTTCCTACCAGAACGCCAACCATCAGCGGAATTACAAACTCTCTGATGGATGTGGATACCATGAAGAATAACGGTACCATACAGATTAAAGTTGTTAAGGAAGTCATAACAGATCTGTCCAATGTCTGGTTTACGCTTCGGTTCAGAATTGTCATGTT
>JAZUBY010000057.1:0-6753 GCA_045638885.1 Emergencia sp.
TTCTCCGATAGTTCCTATGTCTCTAACTGTTTCCGCGAGAAATGGTACGAGAGCTGGGAAAAAAACAACTGGAGAAATGCTGCGAAGAAATCCGTTGAAAACCAGGATTTATGGAAGGAGCTGCTTGCTTTGGTCCGCAAACACCATGTAACCTTCTACAGAGTGAAAGGACATGTGAATCTTGCAAGCAAATCCACAAATTTTGATCAGCTTTATGCCAAGTTTACAAGTTGGAACGGAGAACGTTTCACTTTCGACGATTTCAAATACATTACGACTATGAATAATCGTGCAGATGAACTGGCAAATCTGGGAATATCCCATATAAAAGGAGAGATGTAATATGGAAAGAAAAGTAGGTACAGTATCAAGAGGACTGAGAGCACCAATCATTAAAGACGGAGACGATCTGGCACAGGTTGTTATCGATACCGTTATGGGCGCTGCAGAAGCAGGCGAGTTCACAGTTCAGGATAAGGATATCGTTGCTGTTACTGAATCCATCTTAGCTAGAGCACAGGCAAACTACGCAACTACTGATCAGTTAGCTGCTGATGTGAAGGCAAAATTAGGCGGAGAAACTATTGGTGTTATCTTCCCTATCTTAAGCAGAAACAGATTCGGTATCTGTCTGCGTGGTATCGCGAGAGGCGCAAAGAAAGTTGTATTAATGTTAAGCTATCCTTCTGACGAAGTAGGTAACCACTTACTAGATATCGAACTGTTAGACGATGCAGGCATTAACCCATATACTGACGTGCTGACACAGGAAAGATTCGAAGAATTATTCGGTCAGTCCAAGCACACATTCACAGGTATGGACTATGTAAACTACTACAAGGGTTTAATCGAAGAAGAAGGTGCTGAAGCAGAAGTTATCTTCTCCAACAACTGCAGAACAATCTTAGATTACACAAAGAATGTTCTGACTTGCGACATTCACACAAGAGCAAGAACAAAGAAGTTATTAAAGGCTGCTGGTGCTGAAATCGTTTTAGGTATGGACGATCTGTTAACAGAATCTGTTGACGGCAGCGGCTACAACGATAAGTACGGTATCTTAGGTTCCAACAAGGCAACTGAAAATACAATCAAGTTATTCCCTGTAAACTGTCAGGAATTCGTAGACGGCGTACAGGCTAAGCTGAAGGTGCTGACTGGTAAGACTGTAGAAGTTATGGTTTACGGCGATGGCGCATTCAAGGATCCAGTAGGCAAGATTTGGGAACTGGCTGACCCTGTTGTTTCCCCAGGTTACACTGCAGGTTTAGAAGGTACACCAAACGAAGTTAAGCTGAAGTACTTAGCTGACAACGAATTCGCAGACTTAAAGGGCGAAGAACTGAAGGCAGCAATCAGCGAATATATCAGAAACAAGGATGAAGATTTAGGCGATGCTATGGTTGCACAGGGTACAACTCCTAGAAAGTTAACTGACTTAATCGGTTCTTTATGCGACCTGACTTCCGGTTCCGGAGATAAGGGTACACCTATCATCTATATCCAGGGTTACTTCGATAACTACACAAAATAAGGTTATATTGAGCAACAAAACAGAGGAGTGCAAAATGCACTCCTCTTTGTATTTCTAATTCAATTTATGCGACCATTTTCATGCAGGCAACAATGCAGATAACAAGCATTACACCAATCACAATCAGTGCACCTGCACTCGCTACCTTGGATTTCCGTTCTTCCTTTTCGAGATAAGCTTCTAGTTCTTCAGGAGTCATATTTGCACGTTTTTCCTGCCATCTGGCGATATCCTCTTTGGTATATCGCTTCGAACCTCTTATGCCGTTTGCTTCTCCATGGTCAAAAATTTCTCTCTGCCGTTTTGTCATGTTTTGATATGGTTTTGTGTCAGAAAAGACGTCCCATTCTTCACGGCAGTCTTTCGGATTTAAACGTGTCATCGTATGCCTCCTTCCCGCTAAACTCGTCTATTTTTGTGCTTTATATTATAATATAATCTTCCCTTTAGTCAAGTAAAGCAAGTCAACATGTCAGGAATTATCAAAAACAGAAGACCCCCTGTAGGGAGGTACTATTTCCTACAGGGGGTCCAAAGTATTATAAAATGAAAAAAGTAGAATATAAATTGCGGTTTATTAGATTTCGCCGGTTTCAGCTTCGTATACGATAACCGCCGGTCCGGTCAGATAAATGTCCTTGATTTTGTCATTTTCACGGATGATATCGATGCGAAGTACACCGCCTTCCATCGCAACTTCTACGTTTTCCCCGCTAACAAGGCCTTTCTTCGTCAGCACGGATACGGTGGATCCCGTTCCTGTTCCGCAGGCATAGGTGAAATCTTCTACGCCACGCTCAAAGGTTCGTTCAAAGATTTTGTCATCGCCAATCAAATCATAGAAGTTAACGTTTGCCCCCTTTGTCAGTGCCGGATGAGCACGAAGAGCTAAACCAAGATCAAACAGGTCTTTCTTTGCCAGGTCTTGCAGGCCCGGCATTTCTACCACCAGATGAGGCAGTCCCGGATTCCCAAGTTCTACATAAGCACAGGTATAAGTTTTACCTAGCGCATCCAACTCCAAGCCATCCTGTAGCGTTGTCACATCATTGAGACGCAGGCGATATTCCATTTGATTCATGCGCCATGCTTTGACAAAACCTGCAGTGGTTTCGATGGTCATTTCTTCCCCTGCAAGTCCATTTTCATAGCCGTACTTGGCGATACATCTTGCACCGTTTCCACACATCTCTCCCTGCATGCCATCAGCGTTGTAGAACATCATCTTGAAGTCACCGCCCTGCTCAGCAGGCTCAACAACCATGAAGCCGTCAGCACCAACAGAGATATGTCTCGGACAAAGGCGGGCTGCGATTTCACTGTATGCAGCACGGTCAATCTGTCTCCCCATATTGTTGATAATGATAAAATCATTACCGGCACCTTGCATTTTCGTAAATCTCATCATGAATTCCTCAGCTTACTTTGTTTCTGTCCATTCCTTCAGCTGCTTCAGCGGCATTTCTTCACCGACCCACAGCATGTTCTGCGGTGTCTTTGCAGACAGCCCGATTTTAATAATGGTTACATACGGCTCATTCTGAATCTTGCCGGCAGCCTTCTTTTTCTTACCACTAGGACTTACTGGTGAATATGCCAGTCCGCTTACGTCATCGGAAATAATCTTCAGTTCGCTTTCGCAGTGCGGACATTTGAAATAGCTGTCATTGCTGCCAATCAGTCTCCAGTCTTCTTTATACAACCACTTTGGTTCTTCCGTCTTGCAGAATGGGCATCTGCCAATTTTCTGAACTGCAAAATCTCTTGGAATATCGATTTTCTTCGTATTATCTCTGCTATATTCTGCCATGGTATTTCCCTTTCCTACCTATATATACTAAGAAAGCACAAATCCTGCCTGGAGTTGTGCTTCCTTTAAATTCCTTACAGAATTTCGTTCATTAGCATATCATCATAAGACTGTGGCTTTACTACAACTCTGTCAGCACCATCCTTAACGAATACTACGCCAGGGATTCTGTTCTTGTTATAGTTAGATGCCATTGTATATCCGTATGCACCTGTAGAGAAGATTGCAAAAATATCGCCTCTTTCTGGGTGTGCAATCTGTAAGTCTCTGATCAGGATATCACCGGATTCACAGCACTTGCCGGAAATTCTTACAGTTTCTGTCTTTTCTTCTTCTGCCTTATTTGCAATCACGCCAGTGTATTCAGCCTGATATAAAGCTGGTCGGATGTTATCAGTCATACCGCCGTCAACAGAAACATACTTTCTGATGTCCTTAATGTCTTTGATCTGACCGATTGTGTATAATGTGATACCAGCTTCTGCAACGATGCTTCTGCCTGGTTCAATAACTACGTTAGGTCTTGTGATACCAGCTGCTTCGTAGTAGTTTACGATTCTTTCCATCATTGGTTCGATGAAATAGCTTGCCGGCTTTCTTTCTTCGTCAACATACTTTACGCCGAAACCACCGCCTAAGTTGATTTCCTTCAGGTCGTAACCAAATTCCTTCTTGATGTTTTCTGCCAGCTTCAGGAAAATTTCAACTGCCTGCAGGTGAGAATCATTGTCGAATAACTGGGAGCCAACGTGGAAGTGAATGCCGTAGAAGTCGATGTATTCGGAATCGATTGCTCTCTTCACCTGTTCCATGATTACGTCCAGAGGAATACCGAACTTAGAGTCCTTCTTACCAGTTACGATGTAGTCGTGGGAAGTGCTCTGTACACCTGGAGTAACTCTGAATAAGATTTTTGCTGTCTTACCCTTTTCCTTACAGATTTCTTCGATGATGTCTAATTCAGTTAAACCGTCAACGATAATTCTACCGATGCCGTATTCAATTGCCATTTCCAGTTCTTCGTACTGCTTGTTGTTGCCGTTGAATTCGATCTTTTCAGCAGGGAAACCCGCCTTGATTGCTGTATATAATTCACCACCGGATACGACGTCTACACACATGCCACAGTCATCAACCAGCTTCGCCATTGCCAATGGGAAGAATGCCTTTGCAGCGTATGCAACTCTTGTTCTTTCATACTTTTCTGTGAAGCATTCCTTCAGCTCATCAAATCTGCTGATGATGTCGTTTTCAGAGTAAACATACAGTGGTGTGCCGTATTTCTTTGCTAATTCTACTGTATTGCATCCGTCAAAATACAGTGTGTTGTTCATTGTCTTGATCATTGTGTTGTATCTCCTAAGCTCTTTTACATAATCATAGTTTTATATTCATCCCTGAGATAGGGAATTATATTCAAAATTAATGTTTTTTGCTTTTTAATGGGAAGGCAGGACAAACCCGCCTTCCCGTTAAGTTTAGTTTAATGTATGATTATCTTTCAACGTTAAACTTGATTGTTTTTGTTTCAGTATCAATACTGCAAATTGCGCCCATTGGCAGAGTCATCATTGGCTTGCCATGGCCGGACTGTACGTTGTACAGTACTGGGATGTCTAATCCTTCCAGGACATCTTCGAAGTCGCGGATAGAATCAAACTCAGGTAAATCTTCGTTTTCCACTTTCGTGAACTGACCTAAGATTACACCCTTACATTCATTGAAAATACCAGCGTTACGCAGGTGGAATGCCCACTTTTCAATCTTGCTCAGTGGTTCGCATACTTCTTCAATGAAGATGATGGCATCCTTTGCATCAATCTGGAACGGTGTACCGATTCCAGCGGATAATAAGGATAAGTTGCCGCCAATCAGTCTTCCGGTCGCTTTACCTTCCTTCAGAACTTCGATTGGGAATCCTTCTGGATTCTTGAATTCATATTCTCCATCAGCGTTGATTGCTTCGAAGAAAGACGCCTTTGTCTCTGCATCAAAGTCATCAACCATGTTGGAGGAAACCATAGGTCCGTGGAATGTAACCAAATCACACTTCTTTGTTAAAGCAGTGTGCAGGTTTGTTACATCGCTGTAACCCACGAACAGCTTCGGATTGTTCTTGATTACTTCATAATCTAAGTATTCCATGATACGGCTGCTTCCGTCTCCGCCTCTTACGCAAAGAATAGCGTCAACTTCTGGATCTGCGAACATCTTGTTCAGTTCGTCTGCACGTTCTTTACCTGTTCCAGCCATGAAGCCAGCATATACTGTATCAAGGTTTGCAGCAGTTTTTACTTTGTAGCCCATATCTTCCATGCACTTCACGCATTCAGCGATTCTTTCTGTGCTGATACGGGAGCTGGTAGCAACCAGACCTACAGTATCACCCTGCTGTAATTTTTTAGGATATTTCATTGTAATATTCCTCTAGTTTGATCAAATTCAGTCTCTAATCAGAGATTAGAACCACATAATGTTTACGATTACTGCAGCAGCAATCAGGGAAGCTAAGTCACCTAACAGACCAGCAGCGATGGAGTGTCTAGTCTGGGATACGCCTACAGAACCGAAGTAAACTGCTACGATGTAGAATGTAGTTTCTGTGGAACCTAATGCTACGGAAGCAATTCTACCTTCTAAGGACTGTGTACCATATGTAGCTAAGATATCAGACATCAGACCTTCAGCAGCACCGCCGGAGAAGGATCTCATGATACCCATTGGTAATACGGAACCTGGTAAACCGATTAAATCAGTTACAGGAGCTAATAAGTTACAGATGAAGTCCATAGCACCACAAGCTCTGAACATACCGATAGCACATAACATTGCTGTTAAGTAAGGGATGATCATTACTGCAGTGGAGAAACCGTCTTTTGCACCCTGTGTGAATGCTGTGTACACAGGAACTTTCTTAATGATTGCATACAGGGATACGCATGCAACTAATACTGGAATAGACCAAATAGAAACCTGTTCTAAAAATGCTGTCATAGTTTTCGTACCTCCTTAATTAAAATGCAACTGTGTTGTTCTTATCGTTAATGGATTTGTAGCCTTCTGGTAAAACGATTGGCTTGTCACCAACGAAGTATTCGTTGATTTCTAATGTACCAGCAGCGATTGCCTTTTCTACAACATTTTCCCATCTCCATCTTGGTAACTTTTCGAAGATGATTGTGCAAGTTACACCAACGATTGTGGAGATAGTAGTTGCAATGATAACTGGAGCGATGATTTCAGCAGCGCCTTCAGTCTGAACTGCAGCTCTTAAACCGATAGCAGTTACAGGGATTAATGTGATGGATGTAGTAGAGATAGCCATCAGCATGCACTGTGCGTTAGTAGCGATGTCCTTAGTAGGGTTTAAAGTCTGTAATTCCTGCATAGCCTTTAAGCCGAAAGGTGT
>JAZUBY010000058.1:0-4366 GCA_045638885.1 Emergencia sp.
TGCTCTGTGGCTCCCCGGCACCGACCACGCAAGTATCGCTACCGAAGTTAAGGTAGTAGAAAAGATCCTGGCTGAAGAAGGAAAGACCAAGGACGACCTGGGTCGTGAAGAATTCCTGAAGAGAGCTTGGGCTTGGAAGGAAGAATACGGCGGCAGAATCACAAAGCAGTGCAGAAAGCTGGGTGACTCCTGTGACTGGTCTAGAGAAAGATTTACAATGGACGAAGGCTGCAATAAGGCTGTTAGACATTTCTTCGTTAAGCTGTATGAAAAGGGCTTAATTTATAAGGGTAACAGACTGATCAACTGGTGTCCGGAATGTGGTACTTCCCTGTCTGATGCAGAAGTAGAACACGAAGACAAGAACGGTATGTACTGGTACTTCAGATATCCAGCTGCTGAAGAAGGTGGCCAGGATATGGTAGTTGCAACATCCAGACCGGAAACAATGTTTGCCGACGTTGCAATCGCGGTACACCCTGATGATGAAAGATACAAGGATATGGTTGGCAAGAAGGTAAGAATTCCTCTGGGCGACAGAGAAATTCCTGTCATTGCTGACACTTACCCTGATCCTGAAAAGGGTACAGGTGCTGTTAAGATTACACCTGCTCACGACCCTAACGACTTTGAAGTTGGTCAGAGAGCCGGACTGGACATGCCTGTTTGCATCGACTTTGATGCAAAGATGACAGCAATGGCTGGAAAGTACGAAGGTATGGACAGATACGAATGCAGAAAGCAGTGGGTTGCTGACCTGGAAGCTGCAGGCTACCTGGTAAAGACAGAAGAAAAGGTAATTCCATCCGGCGAATGCTACAGATGTCACACTGTTATCGAACCAATGCTGTCCGACCAGTGGTTCGTTAAGATGGAAGACCTGGCAAAACCAGCTATCGAAGCTGCAAAGAACGGTGACTTAACACACGTTCCAGAAAGATTCGAAAAGACTTACCTGCACTGGTTAGAAGAAATCAGAGACTGGTGTATCTCCAGACAGTTATGCTGGGGTCACAGAATTCCTGCATGGTACTGTGAAGACTGTGGCGAAATCATCGTAGCGACAGAAGATCCAACAGAATGTACAAAGTGTGGTTCCAAGAACTTAAGACAGGACGAAGACGTTCTGGATACTTGGTTCTCCTCCGCATTATGGCCATTCTCCACTTTAGGCTGGCCGGAAAAGACACCTGAACTGGAATACTTCTATCCAACAGACGTTCTGGTAACAGGTTACGATATCATCTTCTTCTGGGTAGTTAGAATGGTATTCTCCGGTTTCGAAGCTATGGAAGAGTGCCCATTCCACCACGTATATGTACACGGCTTAGTTAGAGATGCACAGGGCCGTAAGATGTCCAAGTCTTTAGGCAACGGTATTGACCCACTGGAAATCATCGACCAGTACGGTGCTGACGCACTGAGATTCATGCTGACAACTGGTATTACACCAGGTAACGACATGAGATTCAAGGAAGACAAGCTGGAATCCGCTAGAAACTTTGCAAATAAGTTATGGAATGCATCCAGATTCGTTATCATGAATCTGCAGGACGAAGAAGGTAACTTCAGAGAAATGGCGAAGTGCTGCAGCGACTGCTGTGGTATGGCTTGCGGCGACACTACAAACTTCGAAAACTTTGCACTGAGAGATGAAGATAAGTGGATCATCAGCAGAGTCAACGATGCTGCAGAATACGTAACAAAGGCATTAGAAAGATATGACCTGGCATTAGCTGGCCAGAGAGTATACGAATTAATCTGGAACGAATACTGTGACTGGTATATCGAACTGGTTAAGAAAAGATTATGGGGCGATGACGAAGAAGACAAGAAGACTGTAAGATTCGTTCTGGTTATGGTTCTGAAGAACATGCTGGAAATGCTGCACCCATTCATGCCATTCATCACAGAAGAAATCTGGTCCTTCTTACCACATTCCGTATGTGAAAGAGAAAACAATCCAGAATGCTTCTTAATCAAGGCGCAGTGGCCTGAATACAGCGAAAACAGACACTTCGCTGCAGAAGAAGAAAGACTGGAACTGGCTATGGAAGCAATCCGTGCCATCAGAAACATCAGAGCTGAAGCAGACGCTGCACCAAGCAAGAAGCTGAGAGCTGTGATCTTTGCAGAAGGCGAAAAGATGGAAGCTATCCAGGGTGGCGAAAGATATATCAAGGACTTAGCGAATATCACAGATATTGAATTCGTAACAGATAAGTCCGGCGTTCCAGAAGAAGTTATGTCCGCTGTTATCAACGGCGTAGAAATCTTCATTCCATTAGATGATCTGGTTGACTTCAACGCTGAATTCGACAGACTGACAAAGGAAAAGAAAAAGCTGGAAGGCGAAGTTGCAAGAGTAAAGGGTAAGTTATCCAACCAGGGCTTCTTAGCAAAGGCACCAGAAAAGGTTGTTAACGAAGAAAAAGAAAAGCAGGCGAAGTACGAAGATATGCTGGCTAAGGTTGAAGAAAGACTTGCTATGGTTGCAAAGAAAGTGAACAAATAATATGAACGCAGTAAGCAAAATTCATGAGTTTTTACGCTTCGGAAGCGTGTTAGGCTTAGAAAGAATGAATACCCTGTTAGAAAAACTGGGAAATCCTCAGGATGATCTCAAGGTGATTCATGTTGCCGGCACCAATGGAAAAGGCTCAATTTGCAGATACGTTTACGAAGTATTACAGGCTGGCGGATATAAGACCGGCCTGTATACTTCGCCTTTTTTGGAAGTTTTTAACGAACGTATCGAGTTTAACGGCGCCTATATTTCCGACGAAGATTTAGAAATTTATACAGAAAAAGTCATTGAAAAAGCACAGGAAATGGTAGCAGAAGGATTGGAATCTCCAACGGAATTCGAAATCGTCACTGCCATTGCATTCCTGTATTTTGCGGAAAAACAGGCTGACTATGTAGTTCTGGAAGTAGGCCTTGGTGGCACAGGCGATTCCACAAACGTGGTGAAAAATCCATTAGCGTGTATCATCGCATCCATTTCTCTGGATCATACAGATCGTCTGGGAAATACTATCGAGGCCATTGCCCGGGAAAAAGCCGGCATCATCAAAGCTGGCAGACCGGTTATTTCCAGCACAGACAATGACAAAGCAAGAAATGTGATTTACGACAGATGCCGTGAATTAGAGTGTGCATTCATTGATACATCAAAGGCAGTGCCAAGGATCTTAGAAGAAGATATCACTGGAACGACTTTTGAAGTAAGTATGTACGGCGCATTCCATAAAATAAAAATCGGTATGCTGGGTAAGCATCAGGTGCAGAATGCAACAGCTGCGTTGTCTGCATTACTGTTACTAAACAAAACGGGAGAACTTCCGCTGAGCAGCGAAGCGATTACCACAGGTTTCGCCAAGGCAAAGCAGATTGGCCGTTTTGAAATCATGGAAACAGATCCATACGTGATCTTAGATGGTGCGCATAATCCGGACGGCTCCAAGATGCTGAAGCTGGCCATGGAAAAACACTTTGCAGGCAAGAAGATTCTCATGGTAACCGGGATTCTGGCAGACAAAGACATCGAAGAAGTATTCGAGAACTTTACAGAAATCACCAAGGACTTTGTGGTAACAGAACCGGACAACCCAAGAAAGATGCATGCAGAAGAGCTGGCCGGACACATCAGTGCCAAGGGTGGAAACTGCACCATCAAGGAAAAACCTGCTGATGCAGTTGCATACGCAAAATCCCTGCAGGGAGAATACGACGTGATTCTCTTTACAGGTTCGTTATACTTAATTGGAGAAATTAGGGGGCATTTGCATGAATAGTGCAAAAAAAGTCATTCTGTTTTACAATCCAAATGCTGGAGACGGCATGATCAAACATAATCTGGACGTAATTATCAAACGATATCAGCGTGAAGGCTATATTGTCGTGCCGATTCGTGCAGCTGAGGGGTTTGTGATAGACGAATACTTAGAAAGTCTGGATAAGGACACTTACTTAGATGAGTATAGACAGATTATATCCGTTGGAGGAGATGGCACTATGCATGTTTGCGTGAATGCCATGCTGAAGCATCAAATCCAACTGCCGTTGGCCTTATTCCCACTGGGAACGGATAACGGATTTGCTGCATATTTTGATATTCCGGAAGATTTGAATCGTATGATTGATGTTGCCCTGGGCGATTGTTTAACACCTGCAGACCTGGGTAAAATCAATGATAAGTATTTTGTCAATATGACGACAATTGGATCTGTAATCGGCGTAAAGCAGTCGACAGATCCGCTGGTAAAGGATGTTTTCGGCATTATTGCCTATTACATACAGGCACTGCTTGACATCAGAAAACTCAGATCAACAAAGGTTATTTTGACCACGCCGGATCATACAT
>JAZUBY010000059.1:0-1592 GCA_045638885.1 Emergencia sp.
AGGCGAGTTGCAACTACCTTTTCAGGCTCTTCACCCGTAAAATCACGGGCATAAATCAGATGTACTGCCAGTTCTCTGGCGTTTCCTCTTGTCATAGCTGACCCCTTACTGGCGGACAATGCCGCAGACATTCACATTTACGGCAGAAATTTCCACACCTGCCATGGACTCCAAAGCATTGGTGACAGAAGTCTGAACCGCACCGGCCACGGAAACAACACTCTGACCGTAAGCAACGGTGATGTTGCAATCGACAGTAATGGCATCTTCCTCACCAATGGTGATCTTCAGGCCCTTACCCCAGCCCTTCTTGCCGATCAATTCAACAATATCTGCACCGGGCTTTGCATTCAAACCAACAACCCCCTCAACCTCTTCGATTGCATGGGTGACAATAGTAATCAAAACATCCTCAGAAATCAAAACAGAACCATTCTCCTGGGTCTGTGTAACATACTGCTTATTTTCTGCCATGGATAGACCTCCTAAATTATCACCAAACTCTCTTGTTTGGCATACTTTTAAGTATTATACCACTTAATTTATAAAAATACAACTATTTTCTTACTCTGTTAAAGGAATACCCCCAAAGGATTTCTCCCTTGGGGGTGTTATTATAAGACTTCTACAACATGGATTTCATCCATAGAATAGTCCGATTGTGTTATTACGATATCCGCAATCACAGCCACATCTGACTGCTGCAATCCTCCTTCCGGAGCTGCTACTGCAATGCTGATCCCATCATCACCAATATAGGCAACACAGTCAGAGTAGCCCTTGGCTACAACCAGACTTTCAATTTGCGCTTCGCATAGAGCTGTCTGCACAATCCCTTCCAGCGTATCTCCGGAAATCTCTTTCTGATTTTCATCATCGGTGTATGCCATCGCTTCCTGCAGCATAGTTACTGCACTGTCTCTGGCCTCCTGGCGGGACAGGCGAACAGCTGAAAAATAATCGTTTGCTGTATTGCGCATTTCCTCCGCCATTTCTTCACCTGCCATCACCAGCGTATCCTCAGAAAGAAGTTTCTCTTCGTGTAACGTATCTGTCAAATCCATTGTCTGCTGATCTTGTGTATAAGACCAGTTTGCATAAATACCTACACACACCGTTACCAGCAATGCTGCTGCCACAAGATTCTTTTTCCATATTTTCATAATTAACCTCCTGTTATTTCATTTTGAGCACAGAAATTTTATCAGTACCAAGGCCAGTGATATCGCTGACAGCATCTACAATGGCCAATTTTACCGATGCCAGATCCGCACCCTCGGCTAACACGATCGCCCCTTGATACACCGGTGAATGCTTTTGATGTACAAGCCCGGTTTCATTTCGCTGGTTATCTGAAATCAGAATCGTCTGCGTTCTGGAATCAGCATGACCATCACTTTGAGAATAGGTGCTGTCCGTCTGATAGATGGTTTTTTCGCTTTGGCTAATCGACAGCATTACCTTTACTTTTCCTGCTCCCTGAATGCAGCTCAGAATGTCTTGCAATTTACCTTCCATACTGCTTTCTTCCTGCGTATCTTGAATAGTCAACTCATCTTCAAATGGCTTCTCGGACACCTTCCCCGGTATCA
>JAZUBY010000060.1:0-4218 GCA_045638885.1 Emergencia sp.
TAACTCCTTCGCCTGTAACTGCTGAACATGCAAATACAGGAACGATAGCGCCGCTGCCGATACCCTTGCTGAGGCCTGTAGCGAACTGTTCGTCTGTCAGTTCCATAGTTTCCAGATAGATATCCATCAGTTCTTCGTCAGTTCCTGCAACTTCTTCTTCCAGAGCTTCTCTGTCATCAAGAGTTACTACTGAGCTTCCGAACTTTTCTTTCAGTTCTTCGATCAGTGCTTCTACATCAACGTTTTCTTTGTCTGTCTTGTTGATGAGGAAGAACTTAGGGATTCCGAACTGCTTGCATGAGTTCCAAGCCTTTTCTGTACCAACCTGGATACCTGCTGATGCGTCAACCAGGATTGCTGCAGCTTCTACAGCTCTCATTGCTGAGTTTACTTCTCCTACGAAGTCAAAGAATCCCGGAGTGTCAACGAAGTTGATCTTTACTTTGTTATATTCAACCGGTATTACAGATGTACTGATGGAGTAACCCTTTTCGATTTCCATCTTATCGTAGTCAGATACTGTATTTCCGTCTTCTACCTTACCAAGTCTGCTGATAGCTCCTGTAGCCAGCAGAGCAGCTTCTAAAAATGTAGTTTTACCACTGCCACCATGTCCAACGAGTGCGATGTTTCTAATGTTTTCGCTCTTATAGCCTTTCATCTAATTAAGACCTCCTAAAATATTTCCTAAAGATATCACCATTATATCATTCTAATTATTGCATAGCAACATATTTAATTCTTCGCAAAGGGCAGTTTTTAGCAGTTTTTAGCTATTTGCAGCATATGTAGGCAACGCATAAAAAAAACAGATGGGCAAAAGCCCATCTGTAAAAAGGTCATTCGATCTTATTTGTTTGCTTCTCTGTAAGCCTTAGCGTCTGCTACGAAATCAGGGTCAGCGAATTCAGGTCTCTGCAGTTCTTTCTTAACCATCAGAGTACCAGTACCGTATGCAGCGATTTCTGGTGGGTTGATCATTTCAGCACCTGAACCGTTGATTACGTTGCCGTTTTCGTCCTTTGAGTCTCTCATCCACTTGTAAGCGAAGAACTTGCACTTGAATGAAGTGTTACCAACCTTTTCGATGTATCCGCCGTATTCCATCCAGTCACCAGCGTATACAGGAGCAGTGTATCTAACTTCTTCGTATCCTACGAACAGTGATTCGTCACCGTGAAGTCTGATAGCCAGTTCTGTACCAACGTCGCCCCATGCAGTTACGATGTGTGCGCCTTCTACGAGTTCACCAGCATAGTGAGCATCGCCAGCTGACATTCTTGACTTTAAGTTTACGTATGAACCGATCATCTTAGGGTTGTTTTCTCTTTCCATGATGCATTCTAAAACTGTCTTAATAGCTGCCATTTTAATCATCCTCCTAAATTCTTATGAATTAATTAAATTTTTATTAT
The DNA here is from genome assembly GCA_045638885.1 of Emergencia sp. GTDB lineage: Bacteria > Bacillota > Clostridia > Peptostreptococcales > Anaerovoracaceae > Senimuribacter. The sequence continues at coordinate 1,416 of JAZUBY010000060.1, forward strand.
TTCTACGCTGTATTTATATTATACAACGTTTCTCATACACTTAAATAATACACCTTCGACACCTTACTGTCAATGGTCAAAAACCCTCAAATCACCCTAATTTCTAGGACCCTGAGGTATATAATGACGACCTGAATAATTATACTTAAGATCTATCCTATACAAAGCCGTCGCTATATCATTTTCATCCTGTGTTCTTAAAGCTGCCACTATCATTTCGTCAGCCTTACATTCTTTTTCGATATAATCTACATACTCTGCAATACTATTAAAGTCGTCCGGTTTTTCTCCATTTACTGCAAAGATTTCGAAAGATTCATTGAACACAAAGGCATACATCTCATTGATGCTGTTTGTCGCCTCAATCGTCATTTTAAGTCCATTTTCGTGGAACATCTCTCCATTTAATTCTTTGAAAGGAAGCAGTACCGGATTTTCTTCATCTGATGCTTTTTCAAGCTTTTCATGAAAATCTCTGATGCTTTGTCCAAGAACCTCTTTGTTAGGTTCATACCAAGACTTCATGATATCCATGATAGTAAGAGCCAGATTCTTCGAATCCGATCCATACCACAACGATTCAAGATGGTATCCCCAATCATTTTCCACGATTATTTTCACTAAATAGATCTGGCTGTATCTCTCAGTCATAAAGTCATTTCTCCTTTAAAAAGACGGACAATAAATTGCCCGTCTTTGTGAGTTTAAGTTATGTTTTAAATTATCTGTATTGACCGTAATTAGTCAGCGAAGATAACTGCTCCATCAGGAAGTGCAACGTCCAGAGGCTTAACGATCTTGCAAACGTTTACCATGTGGATGTAGTCAACGTTTCCAGCCAGGATGTTGTTACCCCAAGTTCCGCAACCTTCTGATACTGCAGGTGACAGAGCGTTAGTTGTTGGACCCCATGCATCTGGTGTAGGCTGGTTGATCAGCATTCTTGCTACAGGAATTCTTTCTCCAGCGTACAGGATGTGTTCTTCATTGTTTGTGAACAGACCAGCTGTATGTCCAGTTCCGCCTGCTTCTTCCATGTTTCTTACTGCCATTTCAACAGCGTTTTCGAATGTGTCATAGCTCTTCAGGATAACTACAGGTCCCATGATTTCCTTACACAGAACGTCAGCAGCTCCGATAGCGTCAACCTTCAGACCAACAACCTTAGTTCCTTCTGGTACTGCGAATCCAGCAGCTTCAGCGATAACGTCAACGTCCTTACCTACCAGACCTGAGTTGATGTGTCCGTCTTCGAACAGAGCGTCTCTGAACTTAGCAACGTCAGCAGCGTCTTCGAAGATAACAGCGCCAGCTTCTCTGAATTCAGCGAAGAATTCAGCTTCAACTTCTTCTGGGTACAGAAGCAGGTTGTCACCGTCACACAGGATTCCGTTGTCAGCGCATACAGCGATGATTGACTTTTCAGCAGCATCCTTCAGATCATAATCTCTGTCGATGATTGCTGGAGGGTTTCCTGGTCCTACGCCGTAAGCAGGAGTTCCGGATGAGTAAGCAGCCTTAGTCAGTCCAGCACCACCTGTAGCGATTACGAGGTCGCAGTTAGCCATCAGTTCCTGTGACTTTTCGATTGATACGTCATTGATAATCTGGATCAGGTCTTCTGGAGCTCCGCAAGCAGCCAGTGCCTGTCTGATCAGGTTTACAGTTTCAGTTGAAGTCTTTTCAGCACGTGGTGCAGGTGAAATGATGATAGCATTCTTACCCTTGATTGCGTGCATGAAGTTTCCGAGTGGAGTTACTGTAGGGTTAGTTGCAGGTGTGATAGCACCGATAACTCCGATTGGGTGTGCAGCTTCTACCAGACCCTGTGATGGATCTTCGTTGATGATACCAACTGATCTCTTATCTTTCAGGTAATCCCAGAACATTGTTGGAGTATCAGTGTTCTTACCAATCTTATCTTCGTAGCTGCCGAGGCCTGTTTCGTCAACTGCCAGTCTTGCTAAAGGTTCTGCGTTCTTGTAGATGATCTTAGCACCTTCAAATACCAGCTTGTCAACCTGTTCCTGAGTGTAATTGCTGATTTCAGCTACTGCTTTTCTTGCTCTTTCGATTTTGTTCTGAACAGTCATGTTTATCATTCTCCTTTTTCTTTTAACTATTCTTTTCTAATTATTTATGGTGTATTTACTAAAATCATTAAGCTGCGTAATGATTTTGGTATCAACTCATTTGGTTATATTTTAACATTGTCCCCAAAACGTTGTCAAGGCGTAGGCTGGCACTAAACTTGTACTATTTTGCTGTAAAAGAAAGCCTTTTGCAGAAATTGCAAAAGGCTAAACTTTTTATTCTTAACTTATTTACTATACACTGCCATACCGTATTTTTCTTTCACTCTTTCCAGTTTGCCCAACATAGGCTTGCCGAAAATGAATATAAAAATCACAGTAGATGCAGCATGCATCGAATTCATCGGAAGAGCTGCCCCATATACGATCATAGCATTCTTCAAGGACACTTCCGGCATCATAAAGAATATAGACCAGATGTCAACTATCCCGCTGTATATGAAGAATGTTGCCACTGCACCGAAGACGATAAGCACATATTTATTCACCTTGTCTGAGTACTTGTGGAATATCAGTCCCGCCAAATATCCGACTAATGCCATAGCGATCATCTGCCATGGGGTCCAAGGAGCTTGCCCAAAGAAAAAGTTTGAAACCAGCACAGACATCGCCCCCAGCATAAACCCTGATTCTTTACCAAGAGCTACAGCTGCTATTACGATTATCGCCAACATAGGACTGAAGTTCGGAAGCATGAAACACGCTGCTCT
>JAZUBY010000061.1:0-17936 GCA_045638885.1 Emergencia sp.
CATCAGCTGTTTTCTATTGGTAAAGTTGCCGTTTTCTTCTCTGTAAGCAACGATATTCTTTGCGATGCCCATGTTCACACCTGCTGTATATAATAGAGTCTGCCTGCTAAAAGCAGAAACAGTATGATAAACATCGCCTGCAGCCATTTCGCACGTACCATCAAAATCTGCCTCCTGGAACATAAAAAACCTTTGAAGGTATTTTCCCCTTCAAAGGCTTCTTTATACGTTAATATGCGAATTTACAGTCCCATAAGTCCACAAATATGTGCGACTACCTCGTCAATGTTCATACTGGTTGTATCTACTTCAACAGCGTCATCTGCCTTGCGCAGCGGTGTAATTTCTCTCGTGGAATCGTTATGGTCACGGGTGTTGATGTCGATGAGCACCTGATCATAGTTGACGTCCTGGCCTTTTGCAATCAGTTCTTCGTATCTTCTTCTTGCACGTTCCTCAGCGGATGCAGTCACGTAGAACTTGAACTCAGCATCCGGGAAAACTACAGTCCCGATGTCTCTGCCGTCCATGATGACACTCTTAGACTCTCCCATCTTCTGCTGCAAATCTACCAGCTTCTTTCTTACAATGCCGATGGCAGAACAGTTAGATGCCTGCTTAGAAATCTCCTCTGTACGGATTACATCATTTACGATTTCTCCATCCAGATAAATGTTGCCCTGGGAAAAATCGATTTCCGTTCTGTCCAGCATAGCCTGCAGGCCTTCGATATCTGTTAACGCAACGCCTTCCTGCAGCATTTTATATCCTACTGCACGATACATTGCACCGGTGTCAATATAGTCGATGTTCAATTTTTTTGCAACCGCCTTCGCAATGGTGCTTTTACCTGCGCCGCTTGGACCGTCCACTGCAATTCTTAAAATCTTATCCATTGGTGTTCTCCTGTTTATCTCTTTATTTCTTGTTACCAAGTAATTTTTCTATTTCTTTTACAAAGGTGTTCACGTCTGTAAACTGTCTGTATACGGATGCAAAGCGGACATAGGCAACCTCATCCAGTTCCTTCAGCTTTTCCATAACCAGTTCGCCCACGAAATTGCTTTCTACTTCTTTTTCCATCATGTTGTTTAGGCCTCGTTCGATTTCGTTGACGATGCGTTCCATTTCAGCTACAGGAACCGGTCGTTTTTCACAGGCCTTGACAATACCGCTCATAACTTTATTGCGGTCAAAAACTTCTCTTCTACCATCTTTCTTGATAATCATGATGATGGTTTCTTCTACTTTTTCATAAGTAGTAAAACGCTTGCCGCATTTTTCACAGCCTCGTCTTCTTCTGATAGCATGTCCTTCTTCCGTTGGTCTGGAGTCGATTACTTTTGTATCCGGGTTTTCACAGTACGGGCATCTCATGGTATTGAACCCCTTTCTTTATCAGTTTATCTCCTGTTATTGTACTATATTTTGTGCTTTTTTTCCATAAGAAAATTCTCCTTGTGCTAATGGCTTTCCACATCGACCAAAACCACATCATCTCCAATGGTCCGGATACGTTCCCACTTAATCAGCATATCTTCCTCTTTGGCTGCCAGAAAAGAAAAAAGTTTTTTTCCGGCTGGAATGACAATCCCCTCAATGGTCCCTTTCTCCAGATTCACTTCGATATCGCATATAAATCCGAGGCTTTTGCCGTCTCTGATATTGATGACTTCCCGGTTTTTTAGTTTATCCGTGCTTAACATGATTTCTCCTCCCGTTCTTTGTACGGTACAGTATATGTTTGTCTTTCTTGAATATGCAGACAAGCACGTAAAAAGCGGATGCCCGACGGCATCCGCTTTGAATTTTCTAATATGTGATTACAGTTTCATGTGTGCTTCTTTTTCGAAGAAGTCCTTTGTTTCCTTGACAACAACGCCGCTTAATGCAACCAGTGCCACTAAGTTTGGAAGTGCCATCAGACCGTTCATGATATCTGCCAGTGTCCATACAGCGGAAACTGTTAAGAATGGGCCAATCAGAACTGCCAGGATGTATAACCATCTGTAAGCCTTCAGAACGCCTTCTTTCTTGCCCACTAAGTATTCAAGACATCTTTCGGAATAGTAGTCCCATCCTAAGATAGTTGTGAATGCGAAGAATGCCAGGCACATCATCAGAACGAAAGAACCTACACTTTCACCCCAAGGTAAACCGTGGCTGAACGCATAAGAAGTTACTTCTGCACCTTCCAGACCGGTTTCATGTGCACCTGTTAAAATCAGGGTTGTACCAGTCATAGTACAGATCAGGATTGTGTCGATGAAAGTACCAGTCATGTTGATTAAACCCTGTCTTACAGGAGAGTTTGTCTGTGCTGCAGCTGCTGCAATAGGTGCGGAACCTAAGCCGGCTTCGTTGGAGAAGATACCTCTTGCAACACCCTTCTGCATTGCCAGCATCATAGCACCCAGTGCACCGCCTGCCATAGCTCTTGCGCCAAATGCAGATTCGATAACCAGTACGAATGCTGCCGGAACCTTGTCGATGTTATAAACTAAAATAGAAATACCGATGATAATATAAATCGCTGCCATGAATGGAACGATAACAGTTGTTACGTTGGCAATTCTCTGAATACCGCCGATAACTACAAGCGCAGTAACCACTGCAACCACCACTGCAGTCGCCACGATAGCGATAGAATATTCGTTACCGAATAAAGTTATCATATGTTCATTGTGTGGGTCAGCAAAAGTCTTTACTGCAGATGCAATACCGTTAACCTGTGTGATCGTACCGATACCTAACAGTCCGGCACCGATACCGAAGATGGCAAACATCACTGCCAGTGGCTTCCACTTTGTACCCATACCTTTTTCGATATAATAGAAAGGACCGCCCAATGCATGACCGTTTTCGTCGATGGTTCTGTACTTTACAGCCAGCAGACATTCTGCGTATTTTGTAGCCATACCCAGGAACGCTGCTACAATCATCCAGAATAAAGCACCCGGACCACCAGCCGTTACAGCTGTTGCAACACCTACGATGTTACCTGTACCGATGGTCGCTGCCATGGCTGTACAGAATGCACCGAAGCTGGATACTTCACCTGCTGCGCCTTCTTCTTTGCTGATCATGTACTTGAATGCTCTAGGCAGGTGTTTGATCTGTAAACCGCCTAATCTGATTGTCAGCAGGATGCCGGCACCCATGATTAAAACCATGAGCGGAACGCCCCATACAAAGTCGTCAATTTTTACTAGTAATTCTGTAATTGTCATTTTAAATCTCCTCTTCTCTAAAAAAACTCCTGCATTTATGTGATAATGCAAAACAAAAAGCCGCGATTCTTATGAATCCGGCTCTAGAGAGGTGACTAAGCTATGTAGCTTTGAAACTATTTGCTCCGTCCTCTTTGCCTGAGATATCACAGGGAAGTTGCTTAGGCTTTCCTGCTTAAACCTTCGGCGACCTTTCGGTTCTCTCCAGAGATAGTCCAATCCGATACAATCTGATCAAAATAAAAAGACCAAACTGTAAATGGATAACTAATATAGTCAATATACCATACAATTTGGTCTCTCGCAACAATTTTTCCGAATATATTTTGTGTTTTTTGTAATACAAAATAGTTTTAGCAACTATACAGCTTTAGCATATTCCATTACCTTTTCCATAACCTTGTTTAAAAGCATGGAAGAACGCAGTCCTTCCTGTTCACAATAGGCTTCAATGGTTGTACCATAATACTGCTGGAAGGATTCTTCGTTATAACCAGACTGCGTTAATACATCCTGCATATATGCCTCATATTCGTCGTCCGTCACTTTCAAGCCTTCTGCATCAGCAATGGCGTAAATAATCAGTTCCTGGAATACTTTGGTTTCGGCATAGCCCACAATCTCATTGTTCAACGTTTCTTCCGTATAACCGAGTTCCTTCAGATAAACATTCCATTCCTTTCCTGCATTTGCCGCAGCTGTCTTAAAAGAGTTCAGAGTTGTTTCCATCAGTGCTTCTTTTTCTTTTGGATACTGGATGATTTCAGAGTTTTCTACAATCTGTTCCCAAAGAACGCCCTGTGCATCCGTTTCCTGATTCTCTTTCTTTTCAGTCAAAAGATCCTTTTCTACAGCTTCTTCATAGGCCTCCAGGCTTTCGTATTTGCCTTGTTTCTTCACAAAATCCAAATCATAAGTTGGAGTCTCCTGCACTTTCTTACTGTTAATGGTAACTGTAAATACAACATCCTTACCGTTTAATTCTTCTACACCATAGTCCTCTGGAAACTTTAAATCCAAAGTTACGGTTTCACCAACGATCTGTCCTACCAGACCTTCCACGAAACCGTCAATCATAGGTGTGCTTCCTACTGTAATATCAAAGCTGTCACTGCTGCCGCCCTCGAAGGTCTTTCCATCAATTTTACCCTCGTAAGCAACATTGATCACATCTCCGTCTTCTACAGTTCCCGATTTTGTTTCAACCGTTTCAGCCGCAGCATTCAATCTGTTTTCGATTTCAGCCTCTATTTCTGCATCAGAAACAGAAACCTCCACCTTCTTGTATTCCAGTCCCTTGTATTCTCCAACCTTTACATATTCAGAAAAGTCATATCCGCTATATGGCGCCTTCTCACCACATCCTGTCATCATTGTCATGGCACCAACTGCAAAGATTGCTATCAGTCCCAACCTTAATAGTTTCTTTTTCATCTCTATCTCCTCTTTTCTGGCAAAAAATAAAATGCCGTGATAAAACATAATTATTTTATCACGGCATATACATTTACACAAATGAATTCGATAATGAATCGTTAATCTACATAATTGGATCAGAATTATGCAGACGGTTCAGCAAGTTCAGCATGTTCTGCTTCTTCTGCCTTTAATTCTTTTTTTGCTCTGTTACGTTTCTTTGTATTTGCAGAAACTGTGATGTAAACCAGCATCAGAACTGTAGTCAGATATGGAACTGCTGCAGTTAAGTCGGATGGTACGCCAACAGACTGTAATCTCAGACCTAACGCCTGTAAGAAACCGAATAACAATGCTGCACCAAATACCTTAGGAGGGTTTGCCATACCGAATACTACGCAGGCAAAGGCGATAAAGCCTCTGGATGCACTCATGCCTTCTGTAAAGCAGTTCAGGTAACCTAAGGATAAATGCGCACCTGCAAGTCCACAGAAAATACCGCACAGTACAGATGCTAAGAACTTCATCTTAACTGGGTCGATACCAGCTGTTTCCAATGCAGATGGATGTTCACCGGATGCTCTGATCCAGAAACCGTAAGGGGTTCTGTATAAGAAGATCCATACTACGATAACGAATACCCAGGACAGGTAAACGAACAGAGAGTATCCGCTCAGAACCTCACCAATCGCTGGAATGTCCTTAATCAGAGGAATATCGATTGGTGCCAGACCCTTGATATCCTTGGAAACCCATGTACCCACCTGATGGAACACGGAACGTAACAGGTAAACTGTTACACCGCCTGCAAAGATATTAACGGTAGTACCAATAACGAATTCGTCCGCCTTCAGCTTTACTACGAATAAAGCGAAGAATAAACCGATTGCGATACCGATGATAACAGCGAATAATACGCCCATTGGTGCGCTGGCAAATAAGAAACTGAATACTACTGCAACGAATGCACCAATCAGAATCATACCATCCATCCCGATATTCATGATACCGGCATGTTCTGTAAACAGACCGCCCATAGCTGCAAGAATTACCGGAGTCGCGTTACGAATTGTGTTCTGGAATAAACCAACACTAAATAATGCTGTAATCTGTTCCCACATAATTTACGCCTCCTTTCCTGCTTTAGCCTGTGCTGCTAACTTCTTTGTTTTTCTAGCTGTGTACCAGTGTGTGAAACCGCTCTGTGCAGCCATCAGGAAGATGATCACAGAGAAGATGATGTCGTATAACTGTGCGGAAATACCAACAGTCATATCCATCATTGTGGAACCGGTACTTAAAATCGCAAAGAAGAAACTCATGATGATGATACCTACAGGATTGTAGTTCATAATCATAGCAACTAACAGACCATCAAAGTAGAATTCATTACTTACGCCGTCAGTCATGTGACCCTGGTAACCATATACCAGCAACATACCTACGAAGCCGCAGATCGCACCGGAAACTACCATGGATGTAACCATAATCTTATCAGCAGGCAGACCGGAGAAGATCGCAAAACGACGGTTTTCACCAGTTACCTTCATCTGCAGGCCCTGGCTTGTCATATTCATTACATACCAAACCATGAATACAACCACTGCACCAGCAAAGAAACCTGTAGACAGGTTGGAAGCTTTGATGATATCAGCAAATCTTAATGTATCTGGTAAGTAATCTGTACCTTTTGTTGTAGCCATTGTGCTTGCAACCCATGGACCGTTTACCAGGTAAGTACAAACCTTAATCGCTACTGTATTTAACATGATTGTTGTGATAACTTCACTTACGCCCAGTTTAACCTTCAGCATAGCTGGAATCCACGCATAGAAGCCACCTACAACAACTGCACCGATGAATGCAATTGGAATTACAATGATTGCAGGTAAGTCAGATAACCACAGGCCCAGCATTGTGGAAATCAGCGCACCGAAGAATAACTGACCTTCGCCCCCTACGTTGAACAGGCCGCCTCTTGCACCGATGGCAGTAGCCAGACCTAACAGACACAGGGACATTGCTTTTTCAATTGTATTACCAATCAGACGGGCATTACCTAATGCACCGAAAATCATGGCACTGTAACCTTCAATTGGGTTGAAACCGGTTACCAGCATCAGTAATGCACCGAACAGCAGAGCAGCTACGATACAAACAGTCAGCGTAATGATGTATTTCTTGTCAACTTTGTTTAATAAGTCTTTCATTACTGCTCACCTCCCGCTTCGTCTCTGTGGCCAGTCATGTAATAACTGATGCCCATCTTATCGATTTCGCCTTCCTTGAATTCACCAGTAATCTTACCTTCATACATGGTAATAATTCTGTCACTCAGACGGAAGATTTCATCCAGGTCAGCGCTGACTAACAGAATCGCGCAACCGGAATTTCTCTTTTCGATAATGTTTCTGTGGATGAACTCGATAGCACCGATGTCGACACCACGAGTAGGCTGTGCAATAATCAGAACCGGTGTATTGAAGGAGAATTCTCTCGCAACAACAACCTTCTGCATGTTACCACCAGATAAGGAACCAACCTGTGCTTCGATACCGGCACCTCTTACGTCGAACTTTTCGGACAGTTCTTTTGCATATCTTGCAATCGTGCTCTTCTTCAGCTGAATACCCCATTTTGCAAACATGGAGTCTCTTTCCTTACCGATAATCAGATTATCTTTTACAGAAGATGGTGGTGCAATACCGGTAGCAATTCTATCTTCCGGAATGTGGGCAAGACCTAATTTTCTTACCTGACCAGGATTCATGCCGTTGATAACAGTGCCCTGTACCAGAACTTCACCATCTTCAATCTTACGCAGACCAGTGATGGCTTCTAACAGTTCACTCTGACCATTACCTTCGATGGCAGCTACACCCAGGATTTCGCCTGCTCTAATCTGGAAGTCCAGACCCTTTACAGCCAGCAGACCTCTGTTGTCTACAGCATACAGGTTCTTTGCTTCAATTAAAACGTCACCAGGTGTACCTGTCTTGTCCATGTTATCAAACAGAACGTCTCTACCTACCATCATGGAAGACAGAATCTTTTCATTTACGTTCTTTGTTTCTTCTACACCAACCAGCTTACCATGTCTCATAACACCTACTCTGTCGGAAATTGCCATAACTTCGTTCAGCTTATGTGTGATGATGATAACTGTCATGTCCTTTTCACGAACAATACGACGAATTACTTCGAACAATTCGTCTGTTTCCTGCGGTGTCAGTACCGCTGTAGGTTCGTCCAGGATTAAAATATCTGCACCCTTGTATAAAGTCTTCAGAATTTCAACTCTCTGCTGTAAACCTACACTGATTTCTTCAACAATAGCCTTTGGATCAACAACCAGGCCGTAGTTTTCTACTAAATCTAAAGTTGCATCTTCCGCAGCCTTTAAATCATAGAAAATCTTGTTCTTTCTTGGTTCTCTGCTCAGTACAATATTCTGTGCTACAGTGAAAGAAGGAACCAGCATAAAATGCTGATGTACCATCCCAATACCATGTTCAATGGATTCTGCAGGAGTATGCTTAACCATACGTTCCCCTCTGATGTAAACTTCACCAGATGTTGGAGTATTAATACCGTACAGAATATTCATCAGAGTACTCTTGCCGGCACCGTTTTCACCAACTAATGCGAATACTTCGCCCTTCTTGATGTCAAAGGAAACGTTATCATTTGCTAAGACCCCTGGGAACTGCATTGAAACGTTCTCAAATCTTACAATCGTCTCTTGCAAAGTGATTACCTCACATTCTAAATTTTTTTAATATCGGAATCGATATTATTTACTCTTAAAAAGTAAGGCGCAGCGCAAATACGCCACGCCTTGATAGAAAACATTTTTGCGATAATTTACAGAACAGTATCTACTACTAATTCTCCGTTTACAACCTTTTCCTTAATAGGAGCTAATTCATCAACGATTTCCTGTGGAACTAATACTTCCTGATCTGGACCACCGAATGCAGCGCCTACATAGCCTTCACCCATACCAGCGAAGAATACTTCACCGCCAGTCCAAGCAGCTTCGTCAGCAGCAACTGCTGTTACTAAACCTTCGATAGAAGCGCCGATGTCCTTAATCATGGAGCAGATGATGTAATCAGCATAGTCAGGCATTGTAATTCTCATATCCTGGTCAACGCCGATGCACTTGATACCTAATTCTTCAGCCTTTAAGATAGCGCCTGTACCGGAACCGCCACCGCAGCAGAAGATGATGTCAGCACCCTGAGCAGCCAGAGCCTGTCCACATTCAGCACCTAAGTTAGTATCGGACCAGTCACCAGTGTAGTTCTTAACAACCTTAACATCTGGGTTAGCATCCTTTGCACCCTGTGCATAACCAACGTAGAAGTCGTTGATTACAGGAATGTCCATACCACCGATGAAACCAACAACGTTGGATTCAGTCATCTTACCAGCAACATAACCTACTAAGTAGGAACCTTCGTTCTGCTTGTAGGAAACGCAAGTCAGGTTAGGATAAGAAGCTAAGTCATCCATTACGTTGTCAACCCATACGAACTTCTTGTCTGGGTAGTCGTTAGCAACAGTACCGATCATGTCCAGCTCGGAACCAACACCAATGATGATGTCAGCTACGTCTGCAGCAGATCTTAAGTTCTGTTCGAATAAGTCAGCATTTGCATTACATTCCACAACAGAAGCATCGAAACCAGCTGCTGCTAAGTTGTCGATACCTAATTTAGCGGAGTCGTTGAAAGACTTATCGCCTAAGTTTGTAGATAATACAGCCTTAACTACTAAAGCGTCAGATTCACCGCCGCCACCGCCGCAGCCTGTCATGAACATACCCATAGATAATACCATAACAACTGCCAGCGCTAATGAAATAATCTTTTTCATATCGATCCTCCATTTGTTTTGCTTAAAAATGTTTCTATGTCGATTTTAACACAATCACTTGATGTCCGCAACTACTAAACCACTACATCTTTTGCGAAATTTTCTATAATTTTGCAAAATTCGTGGTTAAGATACCTTTTATCGTGGCAGTCACTGTTGACAATAATCGGGCATCCCAGCCTTTCGATTTCATCTATCAAAAAGTCTGCCGGATAAGGTCTGCTTCTGTATCCTCTTGCCATGGCCCCAGTATTGATTTCGAAGATTGGGCTTCCTTTTGCTACCTTGCGAAGGGCCTTCAGCGCCGCCTCTTTGTACCAGTCTGCCTCTTCATCGAAGTAACGGTTCCCTTCGTTGAACTTTGTAATCAGGTCAAAATGTCCAATGATGGTTGCATTGGTTTTCTCTGCCACATCAGCAATGATCTCGTAATATCTTTCCACATAATCACGATAATTACCCTCGAAATATTTTTCGACGTTTTTTTCCATGACTTCGGGTGTATAATCGACCGTCATCAGTATACCGTCTTTTTCCACATAGTGAAGAGACCCGATGACATAATCGTACGAATAGTTGTCAATCTGACCGAAATAATCACGTTCGATGCCCAGGTAAATGTCAATTTGGTCTTTGTAGGCTTCCCTTAGACGAAGCACCTCCGCGATGTATTTCTTTGTATCTTCTTTACTCATACAAAAGTCTGTATCGTGGGGCGAATATTCGTGCCCGGAAAAACCCAGGCTCGTCATACCCAGTTCGATAGCCCTTAAGACCAGCTCCTCCGGTAAGTCCTTGCCATCGCAGTACGTGGTATGGGTATGCAGATTGCTGTCTCCTTTCGGATTCAGGATATTCATTCGTTTGCTCCTATCTGATAATCTATCTGATTTCCTGTTTTTCCGGCTTGCCGCAAATCTCATAGTTACCACAGCTGCCGCATCTGCCATTGCAGCGTTCCTGATTGATATCTCTGCCTGCTTCGTTCTTTTCCGCGCACAGAATCATCACCAGGCAAAGGCCTGCCATTACCAGTGCCGCAATAATTAAAACAGGAATTTTACTTAAAAAATATGCCATAATCCTTTTCCTCCTAGGGTTTCGATAAATCTAAACAAATTATTTTACCATGAAAGATACAGAAGAATCAAGTAGCGGTATCTGGCTTTGACAATTCCCCTTGCACATGCTACAATATCTTCGACAAAACAAACATGAACTTCACACCTGCCACCGGGTAGGTGATTACAGAATGTCTCGCGGAAGCCGTTAGGTCTTGGAAGGTGTCCGATGAGGCATATTTTTTTGAAAGGAAAGAACATGACCTTAGAATCTGTAACATTAAAAAAGCAATTTATCAAATATGTATCTCTGAACATCCTGTCCATGATGGGTACTTCCTGCTATATCCTGGCAGATACATTTTTCATCGCCAACGGCATCGGGCCGAACGGACTGACAGCGCTGAACGTGGCTATCTCCCTCTTCAGCTTCCAGTTCTCCATTGCCCTATTACTTGGCATCGGGGGCGCTACTAAATTCGCTATTTTAAAGTCCCGACACCGCGCCGAAGAAGCAAACAAAATCTACACCCATACAGTAACAACCGGACTTGCCATCGGACTTGCCATTGCAGTCATTTGCAACCTTCTAAACCGCCCTATTGCCGAAGCCCTGGGTGCACAAGGCATCATTGCCGATTTAACAATAGAATACATGGGTGTCATCTTTACCTTTGCACCGTTTATTATCCTGAACCAAATTATGGTGGCTTTCATTCGTAACGACGCAAACCCGAAACTGGCAACCATCGCAGTGCTCACATCTGATGCTGCAAATATTATTCTGGACTATATCTTCATCTTCCCGATGGGTATGGGTATGTTCGGGGCAGCCCTGGCAACGGCATTGTCGCCAGTCATCAGTTTAGCCATCCTGTCCGTTCATATTCTGAAAAAACGCAACACCTTCCATCTGAGAAAAATCCGCTACGCCATTAGAACCACTTTAGATTTCTGTAAGCTGGGGACTTCTTCTATGGTCAATGAGCTGTCTGTAGGCCTGGTAGTCATGGTTTTTAACTTCCTGTTATTTGCTTTAGGCGGAGACATTGCCGTAGCAGCTTACGGTGTCATTGCCAACTGTGCTCTGGTAGGTACCGCCATTTTCACCGGGATTGCCCAGGGGATTCAGCCACTGGTCAGCGATGCGTACGGCCGCAGCCAGACAAAACAGGTTAGACAGATTCTTCTCTACGCATGCATCACAGCCGCAACCATTTCCATTATCATGGTTTCCGGCGTTGCTGTCTTTGATGACCAGATTATCGGATTATTTAATCCAGAAAAAGACCCCCTGCTTCAGACAATTGCAAGGGGCGGTTTAATCATTTATTTCGTCAGCTATTTTGCAGCGTGTTTTAATATCGTTTTCGCCGGCTTCTTAAGCGCTATGGAACGTGCCGATTTCGGATTCATCATCTCCCTGATGCGAGGCCTGGCGGTGATCGCACCGGCAGCGATTCTTTTGTCCAGAATCTTCGGCATCACGGGCGTATGGATTGCCGTGCCGGTAGCGGAAGTCATTACGCTGGCTGCTGCGATTTGGATGCTGCGGAAGGCAGTGAAACAGTAATCAAAAAACCTCAGGTATACACCTGAGGTTTTTTATTTGTCATATTAATTACAATGTTCCTGAATTGCTACAGCAACTGCTACTGTTGCACCTACCATTGGGTTGTTACCCATGCCTACGTAACCCATCATTGCTACGTGAGCCGGTACGGAGGAGGAACCTGCGAACTGTGCATCGGAATGCATTCTGCCTAAAGTATCTGTCATACCGTAGGATGCAGGACCTGCTGCCATGTTGTCTGGGTGCAGGGTTCTGCCTGTACCGCCGCCGGATGCCACAGAGAAGTACTTCTTGCCTAACAGAACTCTTTCCTTCTTGTAAGTACCTGCAACAGGATGCTGGAATCTTGTTGGGTTTGTAGAGTTACCAGTGATGGATACGTCTACGTTTTCGTGATGCATGATAGCAACACCTTCTCTTACATCAAAAGCACCATAGCACTTAACCTTTGCTCTGTCGCCCTTGGAGTAAGGAGTTTCCTTTACAACCTTCAGTTCACCTGTGAACGGATCAAATTCTGTCTGTACATAAGTGAAGCCGTTGATTCTGGAAATGATTAATGCTGCGTCCTTACCTAAACCGTTTAAGATAACACGCAGAGGTTCTTTTCTAACTTTGTTTGCAGAGTTAGCAATACCAATGGCACCTTCTGCAGCAGCAAAGGATTCGTGGCCTGCTAAAAATGCAAAGCATTCGGATTCTTCGGATAACAGCATAGAAGCTAAGTTACCGTGACCGATACCAACTTTTCTGTCGTCAGCAACGGAACCAGGGATGCAGAATGCCTGCAGACCTTCACCGATAGCTTTTGCAGCTTCCACTGCGGAAGTTGCGTCCTTCTTGATTGCGATAGCAGCACCTAAAACATAAGCCCACTTCGCATCTTCGAAACAGATTGGCTGAATGCCTTCTGCGATTTCATATGGATCAAAGCCTTTTTCTTTGCAAAGTTCTCTTGCAGCTTCCAGGCTTTCGATATCGTATTCTTTCATTGCCTTTTCAATGCCGACAATTCTTCTTTCATAGTTTGGGAATAATTCCATACTGGCACCTCCTACTCTTTACGCGGATCGATGGTCTTTACAGCATCAGCAAATCTGCCGTATGTGCCGCTTGCCTTTTCGATCGCTTCCATTGGGTCTACGCCGCCTTTGATGAAGTCCATCATTCTGCCTAAGTTTACGTACTTGTAACCGATGGTGTTGTTGTCTTCATCTAAGCCAACTTCCAGAATGTAACCTTCTGCCAGTTCTAAATATCTAGGGCCCTTATCTGCAGTTGTGTAGATAGTACCCACCTGGCTTCTGTGTCCCTTACCCAGGTCTTCTAAACCTGCGCCGATTGGCAGGCCGTCTTCGGAGAACGCGGACTGTGTTCTACCATAAACGATCTGCAGGAACAGTTCTCTCATAGCAGTATTTATTGCATCACAGACAAGGTCTGTATTCAGTGCTTCTAAGATAGTCTTGCCAACCAGGATTTCACCTGCCATTGCAGCAGAGTGTGTCATACCGGAGCAGCCGATTGTTTCAACCAGTGCTTCCTGGATGATGCCTTCTTTTACGTTCAGAGTCAGCTTGCAGGCACCCTGCTGTGGTGCACACCAGCCTACACCATGTGTTAAGCCGGAAATATCTTTGATTTCCTTCGCCTGAACCCATCTTCCTTCTTCCGGAATTGGGGCAGGTCCATGGTTTGCATTATCTCTGTTTACGATGCACATATTTTGTACTTCAGTGGTATAAATCATGTTTGACCTCCCTGTTTATTTTCATTCACTCTTTTCAGTATATCACTCAAAACCCTAACTTTCAATAGGATTTGATGCCCTTATTTGCTCTGACAGTTTTGGCAAAGACCATAAATCACGGAGTTCCTGCACTGCAGCCTAAACCCATGGTCATCCGCAATATGGCCTGCAATTTCGTCCATGAAATGACAGTCCAAATGAATCACATTGCCACAGTCTGTGCACTTGAGATGCAAATGAGAATCACATTTATGACTACGTTCTACCAGCTGGTAAGTCGCCTTTTCGCCGTGTTCACCGGTATATTTCATCACATCGCCATCCCGTTCCAGCTTATCCAGATAGCGGTAAATGGTTGTCATATTTACCGGGCAGTCCAGGTTCTTCATGTGAGCATCGATATCTTTGACACTGACCGTACGGCTGGCGTTAGCTCTGAGATATTCCATGATTTTTGTTCTATTGTTGGTCTTGTATGTCTGCTGTGTCATGGTCTACACCCCCTAAAATGTAATGCCCAGGAATTCGATGAGACAGCCCCATGCGATGCCGGAGCCTAGCAGAATTCCTGTAATCATCAGGTTTTCTTTCAGATGTCTGTTTTCTTCGAAAAGAACCAGAAGGCCCATTCCCGCACTGACTAACAGCCCGCTCATCATAGGGCCTGCGCCGATGATGCCATCCAGATATAACTGGGTGATGACAACAGAAGATGCGCAGTTTGGAATCAGACCCATCAGGGCGGCAATAGCCTGTCCCACTACAGGAACATTAGAGAAAACTGCAGCCAAAGCGTCGTCTCCCAGCTCATGAATGATGACTTCGATACAGATGCTGATTGCAAAAATGAAGAAAAACACCTTCAGTGTGTGTATCAGTGCTGTTTTTATAATCCCAGCCTTGGTAGTCGCACAGCAATCAGTGCCGCAAGTAGATCCTAAAACAAAATCTCTTGGTTTCTTCTTGCGGCGGGCATACCAGCCGAAGAAGAGTTCCACCAGGAATCCTGTGATGATGCCGATGATGACTTTGCTGATTAAGATTTTTGTAATGGTAGATGGCGCCACCTGTTCAGAAATCAAAATCGGCAGCATTTCGTCAGAAGTAGACATGTAGACCGCGATCAAAGTCCCCATGGTTACAACACGTCCAACATAAAAGTAAGAAGCCGCCGCAGAAAATCCGCACTGAGGAATCACCCCCAGCAGGCTTCCCCAGACAGGACCAGTGATGCCGGCCTTTTGAATGATGTTCTTCGCATGATCACCTGTCGTATGCTCCAGGATACCCATAATCAGATAGGTAACAAAGAGCAGCGGTATCAGGGACCAGTTATGATGTAAAATATGTTCTATCAAATGTAGAATTTCGTGCATGATATAATTCTCCTATATTTTCAACGAGGAAATCTCCCCCGAAACGACAAAAACGCAAACCGTTTTAATTTGCAAACGATTTGCGTTTTGATTATATCATATTCGGTTAAAAAGTCAAGAAAACTACTTTGTCAAAATATAGTCAACGATAGTCTTTGCAACCTCGTCCTTACCCATGATTTCGTATTCTTTTACTTCGTCTCTGGTGATTAGTGTAATCACGTTGGTATCTGTGCCGAAGCCTGCACCGTCCACCTTCAGGTTGTTGGCGATAATCATATCAGCATTCTTCTTTTCCAGCTTTTTCTTGGAGTTTTCCAGCATGTTTTCTGTCTCCATGGAGAAACCACAAAGAATCTGACCCTCCTTCTTGTGCTGGCCTAAATACATCAGGATATCCTGGGTTCTCTTCATTGGAATTGCCAGGTCTCCGTCCTTTTTCTTCACCTTTTCGTCAGATACAACAGCTGGTGTGTAGTCAGAAACAGCTGCAGCTTTGATGATGATATCCTGTTCATCTGCTCTTGCAGTCACAGCTTCGAACATATCTGCCGCACTTGCAACAGGTACTACGTTGACAAACATTGGCAGTTCCGCAGTTGTCGCTGCTTTGACAATGGTTACATCCGCACCGCGCAGCATGCATTCTTTAGCCAGAGCGAATCCCATCTTTCCAGTAGAATGGTTGGTAATGAAACGAACCGGGTCCATAGATTCTCTGGTTGCACCTGCTGTAATCAGAACCTTCTTGCCAATCATGTCCTTTTCGCAGGCGATTTCCTTTTCTATGTAAGCATGCAGAATTTCCGGTTCAGGCATCTTGCCTGCACCTGTATCACCGCAAGCCAGGTAGCCGGATGCCGGTGCAATGACAGTCATGCCGTACTTTTCCAAAGTCGCCATGTTGTCCTGGGTAATTGGATTTTCAAACATAGCTGTATTCATAGCCGGAGCAATCAGCTTTGGACACTTTGCTGCCAGGAATGTGGTTGTCAGCATGTCGTCTGCGATGCCGTGAGCCAGCTTTGCCATGACGTTCGCTGTGGCTGGTGCTACCATAAACACGTCTGCTCTCTTTGCCAGAGACACGTGTTCTACGTTGTGCTGGAAGTTTCTATCAAAAGTATCAACCAGGCACTTGTTGCCTGTCAGGGTTTCAAAAGTAATTGGTGTGATGAAGTTGCATGCATGTTCTGTCATAATCACATGCACGTCTGCCCCCGCCTTTACCAGACGGCTTGCCAGAGATGCAATTTTGTAAGCTGCGATACCACCGCTGACGCCCAGTACAACTGTCTTGTTCTTTAACATGAGTCTTTCTCCTTTTTTTATTACAACGAGTTCTGTTTGTTACTTTCTTATTTTGCTTCCAGCTGAGTCTGAATCTTTTTCTTCCACTTTCTTCTGCGATAGAAGATGGTTGTCAGAATGGAACCTAATACCCATGCGGAAACCAGGGAAATAGCGATACATTCAAATCTGCCGAACGGTAATTCTGCGGATCTGGTCAGGAAGGAAATTCCGTAAGCAACCGGCACACGGAAGAGTACGGTTGTGCATAAAGAAATCCACATTGGTGTCAGGGTATCTCCTGCACCACGCATGATACCAGATAAGCTCTGGGTTACTGCCATAGCAATGTATCCAACTGCCATAATCCTCATGACATATACGCTGAGATCCACAAGCTCTGCTGTGTCGGTGAAGACCATCATCAGATACTTACCAAAGATTAAAATGGTCGCAGTGATGACAGTGGAACAAGCAACACCCAGAATCGTCCCCTGTTTTGCCCCGATATCAACACGCTTCAGATTTCCTGCCCCTACGTTTTGTCCGGAGTAAGTAGTCATGGCCATACCGAAAGTCAGGTTCGGCATCATAGCAAATCCATCTACTCGCATCACGATAACGTTGGCTGCAATGAACATCGGGCCAAAGCAGTTGGTCAGAGACTGTACGATAATCATAGCCGAAGACAGAATCGCCTGGGTCGCACCAGACGGTACACCCAACTCTATCACGCGCATCATATACTTTCTGTTAATCTTAAAATGACGCTTCTCCAGTATGAAAATATGGTGAAGTTTTGTCAGTTTCTTCATACACAGTGCTGCAGAAATTCCCTGAGCGATGACAGTTGCCAGCGCAACGCCATAAACACCGGTACGAAGAACACCAACAAAGAAAATGTCTAATACAATATTAATTACAGTAGCAATGAGCAGATAAACCAACGCAGAAGTGGAGTCTCCCATGCCTCGCAGAATCCCACTGAGGATATTGTAAAAAGCCATCCCGGCGATACCAATCATGCTGATAATCAAGTACATTTTGCAGTCATCGATGATGTCTGCCGGCGTGTTCAGCAGCTGCAGGAAGGGTTTCATCAAAGGTGGCGCACATACCATAACGCCTAAAGAAACTACTGCCGTCATGGCTACACAGGTACCAATGGTCGCCGCCAGTTCTTCCTTCGCCCTTGCTCCAAAGTACTGAGAAACCATGATGGTTGCCCCTGCCGAAATACCAATAAAGAGCACCAGCATCAGGTTCAGCAGCGGCAAAGCACTGCCAACCGCTGCGAGAGCATTGTCGCCGATAAAATGACCAACAAGTCGGATCGTAGCCATGTCGTTCTGTGTGCCA
>JAZUBY010000062.1:0-6218 GCA_045638885.1 Emergencia sp.
CAAATCAGACAGCTGCAGGATGCAGGCTGTGAAATTGTCCGCATTGCGATTCCTGATATGGAAGCAGCAGAGACCCTGGCAAAGGTAAAACCCCAGGTAAACGTGCCTCTGGTTGCGGATATCCACTTTGATTACAGACTGGCCATCGCAGCCATTGATGCGGGTGCGGACAAAATTCGTATCAATCCCGGTAACATCGGCAGTGATGACCGCGTGCAGGCTGTTGTAGAAGCGGCAAAAGCAAAGAATATCCCAATCAGAATCGGTGTCAACTCCGGCTCTCTGGAAAAGGATATTGTAGAAAAAAACGGTGGTGTTACAGCGGCAGGCCTTGCAGAAAGTGCACTACGCAATGTGAAACGCATCGAAGACATGGGTTACGACAATTTAGTGGTTTCCCTCAAATCTTCCGATGTAAAGATGAACTACGAAGCACATAAACTGGTGGCAGAACAGACGGAGCATCCAATCCATATCGGTATTACAGAAGCGGGAACTTTAGCCCGTGGTAAAGTGAAATCCGCAGTGGGTATTGGCGCTTTATTGTTAGATGGCATCGGCGATACCATGCGTGTATCTCTGACTGCCGATCCTGTGGAAGAAGTGTACTTTGCCAAGGAAATTTTAGAGTCCATGGGATTAAGACAGCCGAAGGTGAATTTGGTATCCTGTCCGACTTGCGGCAGAACGAAGGTAAATCTGCAGCATCTGGCTGAAGAAGTGGATAGACGTCTTTCGGACGCAGATGTGCCTGCAGGATTGAAAGTTGCAGTGATGGGCTGCGTGGTAAATGGACCGGGAGAAGCAAAAGAAGCTGACTTCGGCGTTGCCGGCGGCGACGGCAAAGGTGTCATTTTTGCCAAGGGAGAAATCCTAAAGACTGTCAATGAAGACGACATTGTTGACGAATTGATTAAGACCATTGAAGGAAAATAAACATTGAAGGAAAATAAATGAGAAATCTAATTGATACATCTATTTCATGGGACCAGCTTGGCAACCATGACAGACAAGAATATCAATATGAAATTACTGATGCAGTGATTGACAGCGAGTCCGGAGTATTGACCATAACACTCCGGCTCAATTTTGTTATGCCTGTGATCGATATGGAAAAGCTGTCCGGGATTCTGCTGAATCAATTCTCTGACTTAAAGTCAGTGGAATTCCGTTACGAATTCAAAGACGTCATTCAGAGCAGAGAAGAAATCATCCCGCTGTTTATCCCACACATGATTCAGATTATTAACGGTAAGTATGCGTCTATTACCAAGACCATTGAGCCCAAAAAGTTTGAACTGGATGAGGATAAACTGGTCATCTATGCTCTCGGCAAGTTCTCTACGGAACAGCTCAATGAGCGTGTGGCTATCCAGTTCCAGTCTTTGCTGCGGACAAATTTTGATATCCGGCAGAAGGTTGAGTTCAAAAATGATGAGAGTGTATATGCATCTGCGATGGAAACATGGAAGACCCAGGAATCCCGAGATGTTCAGGCTTCTTTGGAGGACGACAAGAGCAAAGCTGCTGAGGCAAGACGCAGTGCACCTTCCGGCATGTCTGGCGGCAACGGTGGCGGTGCACCGGCAGGTGGCGGCTTTGGTGGCGGTGGCTTCAAAGGTGGCAATGGAGGCGGAGGCTTCCGCAGAAGAGAAAAAGAAATGCCAGCTGAAGGAAACCGCATCATGGGCAAGGATATCTTTGGGGATGCAGTGGAAATTTCCAGCATTGATCAGGATACAGGGAATGTAATTTTACAGGGCATTCTCTTTAAGAAAGACCATAAAGTGACAAAAACAGGACGTGTCATTGCGACACTTCTGATTACAGATAAGAAAGACTCCGCATGCCTGAAAACTTTCTGTTCCAAAGAAAAATGGGATGAAATGGACGGCCTTTTAAAGAGTGGAGACTTTATTAAAGTTCGCGGTGAGACCGAATGGGACCGCTTTGAAAACTGCCTGACCGTGATGATCAAAGACATCAACAAAGGTAAGAGTCAGAAGCGTCTGGATACATATGAAGGGGGTAAGCGTGTCGAACTGCATGCCCACACTAAGATGAGCTCCATGGACGGGCTCAACGAGGTTGCAACTTTGGTAAATACAGCTGCGAAATGGGGACAGCCTGCAGTGGCCATTACAGACCACGGTGTAGTACAGAGCTTCCCAGATGCGGCCAAAGCAGCAAAGAAGCTGGCTGGAAATAAGGACAATCCAATTCATATCAAGATTATCTACGGTATGGAAGGTTACGTCTTTGATGATTCAAACTATAGAACGGCTGAAGGCGAAATTGACTTCGAACAGTTTAAGGAAGACCTGAAGAAAAGCAGAAAGAACAAAGATGGCAAAGTAACGACCAATCACATCATCTTCCTGGCACAGACCCAGGAGGGGCTGAAGAATATCTATAAGCTGGTATCTTTCTCCCATCTGCAGTATTTCTATAACAGACCACTGTTGCCGAAATCTGTGATTGAGGCGCACAGAGAAGGGGTTATCATTGGATCAGCCTGTGAAGCGGGAGAAGTTTATCAGGCCATCGCGAAAGGTCTGGCGGATGATGAACTGGAGAAAGTGGCATCTTTCTATGACTATCTGGAAATCCAGCCACTGATTAATAACCGTTTCATGATTGAAAACGGCACAGTCTCCGGTTACGATGAACTGAGAGAACATAACAAAAAAATCGTAGATCTGGCAGATAAGATGGGAAAGCTGGTAGTTGCCACTACTGATGCCCACTACGATGAGCCGGATTCCGCAATTTACAGAAACATCCTCATGGCCGGCATGGGCTTTAAGGATGCGGAAAGCGGACAGGGTCTCTACATGAGAACCACCAACGAAATGATGGACGAGTTCGCATATCTGGGTGAAGAGACTGCCTATAAAGTAGTTATTGAAAATACCAATAAGATTGCGGATATGATAGATGGAGATATCCTGCCTGTACCGAAGGGCAAGTTTCCGCCAAAGATTGCAGGTGCGGAAGAAACTCTGCGTAAAACCTGCATGGACAAGGCCCATGGCATTTACGGCAATCCACTGCCGGAAGCCATCGGTTCCAGACTGGAAACAGAGCTGAACTCCATCATCGGTAACGGCTATGCGGTAATGTACGTATCAGCCCAGATGCTGGTACATAAGTCAATGGAAGACGGCTATCTGGTAGGGTCTAGAGGTTCCGTAGGATCCTCTTTTGCAGCGACCATGGCGGGTATCACTGAAGTTAACCCGCTGGACCCACACTACATCTGTCCAAACTGCAAACACCTGGAATGGGGCGATATGCAGCTTTATGACTGCGGTATCGACATGCCGGAAAAGGAATGTCCGGAATGCGGAACCATGATGACCCGCGACGGCTATACCATTCCGTTTGCTACGTTCTTAGGCTTTAATGGGGACAAGGAACCTGATATCGACTTGAACTTCGCTGGAGAATACCAGCCTGTTGCCCATAAATATGTAGGGGAAATTTTCGGCGAAAAGAACGTATTCAAGGCCGGAACTGTAGGCACCGTAGCCGATAAGACTGCCTTCGGGTATGTAAAGAAATTCGGCGAAGAGTTTAACAGACCAATTAACAAGTTCGAAGCGGAGCGACTGACCCAGGGTTGTACCGGCGTAAAGCGTACCACCGGCCAGCACCCGGGCGGTATCATCATCGTGCCGGATGACCATGAAATTTACGAATTTTGTCCTGTACAGCATCCGGCCAACGACGTAAAGAGTGACATTATTACCACTCACTTCGACTATCATAAAATCGATGAAAACCTTCTGAAACTGGATATTCTGGGACATAATATTCCGTCCATGATTCGTCAGTTGCAGGATATGACCGGTATCGACCCGATGAAGTGTGACTTAACTGACAGAACGGTGTTGTCTATCTTCAACGGCATCGAAGCGCTGGAAATCAAAGATCCGGATTACCAGTTCACCCACGGTTCCTATGCCATTCCGGAATTTGGTACCTCCTTTGTAAGACAGATGCTGGATGATACCAAGCCGGACAAGTTTGCGGACCTGGTACGTATCTCTGGTTTCTCCCACGGTACTGACGTATGGCTGAACAATGCCCAGGATTATATCCGAAGCGGAACCGCCACGATGCGTGAAGTAATCTCTACTCGAGATGACATCATGAACTATCTGATTCTGAAGGGTATTGAAAACAAAACGTCCTTCCAAATCATGGAGGACGTTCGTAAGAATCGTCCGCTGAAGGAAGAGCAGCTGAAGGTTATGAAGGAACACAACGTGCCTGACTGGTACATTGATTCCTGTATCAAGATTCAGTACATGTTCCCGCGTGCTCACGCGGTGGCTTATGTTATGATGTCTTTCCGTATGGCATGGTATAAGGTGTATTATCCGGTTGAGTTTTATGCAACCCATTTCTCCTCCGTAGTTTCCAACTTTGATGCAGAGACCATTCTGAAGGGTGGACAGGCCTGCTTGGACCGTATCGAAATGATCAAAGCTATGGGTAACAACGCTACGCCGAAAGAACAGGGGGATATCCTGGTTCTGGAAGTCGCCTACGAAATGTATGCCAGAGGTTTTGAGTTTGCACCGGCCCGTTTAGGCAAGTCCAAGGCAACAAAGTTCTGGTCCGATGAGGGTAAAGTGCTATTACCATTCGTGGCGCTGGAAGGTGTTGGGGAATCCGCGGCGAAAGCTTTTGTGGAAGCTTACGAAGAAAAGCATTTTGATACCATTGAAGAGGCAATCAATAGAGCAAAACTAAATAAGACGGCTGTGGAGGCACTGAGAGAACACGGTGTGTTCCAAGGTCTACCGGAAACAGATCAGCTGTCGTTGTTTTAAATGAAAAAAGAAGGCTTTCACTTGAAAGCCTTCTTTTGATGTTTTTGTTTGTAATTACTTCAGATCTGCGATCATCTTTTCGAATGCAGGTAAGGATCTTCTGATCATTTCGTTGGATACGCAGTAGGATAATCTCATGTAACCAGGACAGTCAAAACCAGTACCTGGAACAACTAACAGATTGTGTTCTTCTTTTGCCTTCATGCAGTAACCGAAGTCATCGCCGCCAGGAACTTCTACGAATAAGTAGAATGCGCCGTCAGGTTTTGCACACTTGTAACCCATTGCTGTTAAGGAATCATATAACAGTGTACGGTTGTCATCGTATGCCTGCAGGTTTGGCATTTCACCAACGCATCTTTCGATTACCATCTGAGGCAGAGTAGGTGCACAAACGTGACCGTTTACTCTTGCTGCACCGCATGCTGCTAAGAATACTTCCTGTGCGTTTTCGCAAGCATCAGGAACGCAGAAGTAACCGATACGTTCACCTGGTAAGGATAAGCTCTTGGACCAGGAGTAGCAAACGATTGTATTCTTATAAATATTAGGGATGAATGGAACCTTTACATCTCCGTAAACTAATTCTCTGTAAGGTTCGTCAGCGATGATGTAAATTGGGTGTCCGTATTCTTCACCCTTCTTTGTTAACAGTTCAGCTAAAGCTGTCAGTGTTTCTTCTGTGTAAACAACACCGGATGGGTTGTTAGGGGAGTTGATGATGATAGCCTGTGTATTTGCAGTAATCAGTTCTTCAACCTTACCTAAGTCAATCTGGAAATGTTCTCTGTCAGCAGGAACAACAACTAATTTTGCGCCATTGTTGTTTACGAACGGACGATATTCAGGGAAGAAAGGTGCGATTGCCATGATTTCAGCGCCTTCAACTGCTAAGCCCTTGATTACGGAAATCAGAGCAGGTGCAGCACCACAAGTGATGAACAGGTTGGAAGCCTTGATGTCTGTTCCATAACGTTCATTTAAGTTTGCAGCGATTGCATCTCTAGTGCCATCAAAACCGCCTGCCATAGAGTAGCCGTGGATCTTAATGGAGTCAGTGTCGTCTAAAATATCTTTGATAGCCTGTGTAACTGCATCAGGTGTAGGGATGCTTGGGTTACCTAAAGTGTAATCATATACGTTTTCAGGGCCTACTACCTTTGCCTGAGCTAAACCGTAAGCAAATAATTCACGGATTAGGGAAGGCTGGTTGCCTAAATCGAACATAGTCTGGTTAGTCATAATAATCTCCTCCTATTTTCACGCGACAATAATTTTGTCATTTTCATACTGCTTTTATTTTACACCCGAAGGAACTAAAAGGTCAATAGATATGCGACAGAATTGTTTGAAAATTCGCGCGGATAAATCTGATAG
>JAZUBY010000063.1:0-9291 GCA_045638885.1 Emergencia sp.
AGTCAGAAGGAGCGGAACCTCCTTCACTTGACACAGAGTCATCGGTTCCAGAGATGGATTCTTCGTCTGTTTCGCACTGGTTCGCTTCAGGTTCATTTTCAGCCGTTTCTTCTGGCAGGCATGTCTCGTCATGTCTATGCTCTTCTTTTTTACAAATCAGTTTCTCAACAGTTTCTCCCGGAACATCTACACTTTTCATACAGTCTTCCGCATGATTATGTTCCACAACCTCCAGCTTTTCACAAGTCAGCACTTTTTCTCCAGACCTTGTATCATAGCAGCCATCTGTGTGTTCATGGGGCACTCTTTCTGTTTTGCCACAAACCAGTACCGGTTCAGAAGCAACGGTGTCTTCTGCATCTCCTTCTTCCATACCACAAACTACGGTTTCTATCTGTTCATAGCATTCATCCACATGCGCATGTTCTTCGGATTCTTCCAGTCCACAGATGATTTCGCCTGCTCCCATTTCGTAGCAGCTATCATCATGAACATGTTCAATCGATTCTTCCTGAACCTGATAGCAATCGTCTGTATGCTTATATACCTTCACTTCTGTCAATTCGCATACCAGCTTTTCATCTGCGTCATAACACATATCTGTATGCTCATGAATAACATGGTCGGCGAAACTGCAGATTAAATTCCCTAGTTCGTCCTTACATTCACTACTGTGAACGTACGCATCAAGGCTGTCATATATACAGTCTAACTGTAGCACCGGTTCTGTCGTTATCTTTTCATAGCACTTTTCACTATGTTCATGCTCCACTTTACCACAGATTGTATTTTTCTCCATGGTAGTTGCAGGAAGTATCAGTATATATGTCGTGCAGAACACAACAATAATAGCTAGTGCCATAACTATCTTTTTCCAATTTCGATGTTTTTTGCTTGATGTCTCTATCTTGTTTGCCAAGTCCAGAATTCTGTCATCCACACCTCGCACCTCCTTTTCAAGGATATTTATATCAACTCTTATTCTCCAAGTTTGCCAAAATGTTTCATCGGCCATACACACATGACCAGTTTCCCTACAATCTGTTCTTCAGATACGCATCCAATTGCAAGGCTTCGGCTGTCTGCAGAAACCGAACGGTGGTCTCCCATTACGAACACCTTTCCTTCGGGAACCTGGTACGGCATTTCAATATCACACTCTCCTTGCGCCTTGTCTGTTAGATACGGTTCATCCAATAATGTGCCGTCTACCCGTACATTACCGTCTTCATCAACATCAACCCATTGTCCAGATTCAGCGATAACTCTTTTTACAAGAATCTTATTATTGTAATAAAAAGCTATGATGTCCTGGCTATCAACAGAACTGCTTTTCACGGATAAAACGATATCGCCATCGTCTAGCGTAGGGGTCATAGAATGTCCGTAAATCTGAAATACTGGAAGCAGCAATACGGCTACCAAAACAGCAGTCGCCGCTACCGTGATCAGCATATAAATCGTACTTCTTAACGTTCGCCCGTACCGTTCTCTATAACGGACTATTTTCAATTCCTGTTCAATTTCCTCAGTTGTAAATGTCCGTTCTCTCTTTCCCACTTCTGTCATATATGCTTCACCTACTTCACTTTTGTCATAGTCAGAAGTTCTTTGATCCCCTGATGTGCTTTATAAAAAGCTTCCAATTTTGTTGACAGTTCATTCCAACGTTTTTCCGCAGCTTCTTTTGCTCTGGCATCGAGATCAGCATATTTGGTTTCTGCTTCTGTCTCTCTTTGTCTGCATCTGCGTTCAGTCGCTTCCTCTAATTGCTGACATCTTGTTTTTACAGAAGCTTTAAAAGCTTCGCATTCCTTCATTGTGTTTACTTTCATGGAATCACAACGTTCCATTGTTTCTTTGAGTATCGTTGCACATCTGTTTTCAAATTCTTCTTCTTTTGCAGACACGATATTTCGTTCACGATCATGTAAGTCTTTCAAATTTTCAAGATACTGTTGTGCTGCTTTTTCTGCCGCCTCAAAGACACCATTTAGTTTAAAAGAAGCTTCCGCAATGGTTCCTGCTTCCTGAATATCAATCTTGCGTGCTTCCAGCTTCTCATTCAAAGAAGCAATCACGTTATCCTTTTCCTGAAGCTGTATTTTCAAATCATCTATAGCTTTACTCTGCTCCAGTAATAATTCTAAAAGATCTCCTCTTTTTAATTTCTGAAGCTCTTTATCTGCCATAAAACTATCTCCTCTTTCCTTTTAGATTTGAGCACAATACACTTTTTGTATCTGTTAATTATACCATAAAACATTTTAATCAAGCCATAAAATATTCTGAAATTTGATATTTTTTAGACTTTTCCACAGCTTTTTCAGACTATGTTTGTTATGCAAAACAACAAAAAAAGACAGGACTATAATCCTGTCTTTTGCTCGTTTTGATAAATGTTTTGATTAATATAATTTTGCTCCTGCTGGGATTCTTGGGCTAACCATGATCAGGTTCAGCTTTTCTTCGCCTTCTTCGTTATGAATAGCGGATAACAGCATACCGTTGGATTCGATGCCCATCATCTTTCTAGGTGGCAGGTTTGTGATTGCAACCAGTGTCTTTCCTACTAATTCTTCTGGTTCGTAGTAAGGGTGAATACCGCTTAAGATGATTCTGTCTGTATCAGTACCATCGTCTAATACGAACTTCAGTAACTTTTCGGATTTCTTTACTGCTTCACATTCCTTAACCTTTACTGCTCTGAAGTCGGACTTGGAGAATGTTTCAAAGTCTACATCTTCTTCGAACAGTGGCTCGATTTCTACCTTGGAGAAGTCAATTGTGCTCAGGTCAACTTTTTCTTCTTCTACAGCTGGAGCCTTCTTCTTTTCGGAATCTAATGGCTTCATTGTTGGGAACAGCATAACGTCTCTGATAGATGGGGAGTCAGTGATTAAGATAATCATTCTGTCAACACCGATACCTAAGCCGCCTGTTGGAGGCAGACCTACTTCCAGAGCGTTTACGAAGTCCATGTCCATTGGATGTGCTTCGTCGTCCTTACCTGTATCTAACTGCTTCTGCTGTTCGGAGAATCTTTCGAACTGGTCGATTGGGTCGTTTAATTCGGAGAAGCCGTTACATACTTCCCAGCCGTTGATGTAACCTTCGAATCTTCTTGTGATTCTAGGGTCCTTAGAATCTCTCTTTGCTAATGGGGAGATTTCAACAGGGTGACCAACAACGAATACCGGACCATCTAAGAATCCTGGAACGTCTTCACAGTAGTCTTCGAACATTTCAGCAATAATCTTACCTCTTGTCCAATCAGCTACGTCTTCTGCCTTCATACCGTAAGCGATTGCTGCAGCTCTTGCTTCTTCATCGTTGTCGATTTTGTGGAAGTCAACGCCTGTGATATCTCTAACAGCGTCTGTCATGTCGATTCTTCTCCATGGTGGAGTTACATCGAAGGACTTACCCTGATAGTGAATCACTGGTTCACCGTTTACTGCCATCGCACAGTGATAGAATACCTGCTCTGTTACATCGATAACACTTTCCATATCGCCATAGGACATGTAGCATTCCATAGATGTGAACTCAGGGTTGTGGTTTCTGTCCATACCTTCGTTACGGAACATCTTACCCATTTCGTATACTCTGTCCAGACCGCCAACGATACATCTCTTTAAGAATAATTCGTTGGAAATTCTCAGCTTCATGTCAATATCTAATGTATTGTGGTGTGTGCTGAATGGTCTTGCGTTAGCACCGCCTGCGATTGTTGTCAGGATTGGTGTATCAACTTCTAAGAAGCCATAATCTTCTTCTAAAACTCTCTTGAATTCACGGATGATCGCAGCTCTCTTGTAGAATGTGCCTCTTACGTCCGGATTCACGATTAAGTCTACGTATCTCTGTCTGTATCTAGTGTCTACGTCCTTCAGACCGCTCCACTTGTCAGGTAATACCTGCAGGGACTTTGTTAACAGAACAACTTTTTCAGCCTTGATGGAAACTTCGCCGTGCTTTGTTCTGAATACAGTACCTTCTACACCAACGATATCGCCGATGTCATAAGTCTTAAACCACTTGTACTCGTCTTCACCGATTTCATCTCTTCTAACGTAGCACTGGATTCTTCCCTGTTTATCCTGAATGTCGATAAAGGAAGCTTTACCCATCACTCTGAATGCCATGATTCTGCCTGCACAGGATACTGGCTGTTCTTCCATTGCATCAAAGTTTTCCTTGATGTCCATGGAGTGCGCAGTTACATCCCATGTTTCGTGCAGATAAGGGTTTCTGCCTGCTTCCTGAAGTTTCTTCAGCTTTTCTCTTCTGATTAATCTCTGCTCACTCAGCTTTTCTTCAGATAGCTCTTCTACTTCCGGATTCACATTTACGTTCATTTCTTGTGTACTCATGATTTTACCACCTTTAAATTATCTAGCGATTTCGTCTACTCTGTAATGGAAAGTTCCGTCTGGAACGATAACTTCTACAACGTCTCCAACCATCTTGCCTAACAGGTTACGTCCAATCATAGACTCGTTGGAAATTTTTGCTGGTTCAGCAAAAGGATCAGCTTCTGTGGAACCAACGATAACGAACTGCATCACTTCGCCACTTTCTTCCTGTGTTACTGTAACAGTCAGACCAACGTTTACCTGGTCACCGGAAATTTCATCTTCGTTGATGATTTTTGCAGTCTTCATCATCATTTCCAGCTTATGGATTCTTTCTTCCAGTTCAGCCTGTTCGTTCTTTGCTGCATCATATTCAGCGTTTTCGGAAAGGTCTCCGTAGGAGATCGCTTCCTTTAATCTTTCGGATACTTCTTTTCTTCTAACGGAAACTAAATGATCTCTTTCCGCCTCTAATTTGTCGTATCCTTCCTGGGTTAGAAGTAATTCTTCTGACATTTTCTATATTCTCCTTTCAGGTTTCATACCATAGTCGAAATATTATACTGTAAAATGGCCAATCTGTCAATGTTCTCGCTATTCCTCATGCTTTGTCATTTCTTTATTTGCCACATTGCGTTTGATTTTTTTGGTTGTACTCTTTTCAAAAGCTTCTTTTCTCACGTTCAGCTTCTTGATTTTCTTGAAAAGCGGCAGGGTTACGTTGATTTTATCAACTTCTTCCCAGATCAAAGCTTCCACCTCTTCATCGGTATAACCTTCGCCCAGCTTTTCTGTAACCTCGAACTCATCGATAGTCACAGATGCAATAATAGAAGTATCGTTTGCTCCGTCTGTGTCATCTCCCCATACCATACTCTCATCAATATATGGCACGTGATTCAGATGATATTCCAGTTCTTCCGGATATACGTTTTTACCATTCTTCGTGATAATTACGTTTTTCGCACGTCCGGTGATGAAAACAAAATCATCATCATCCACATAGCCCAGGTCACCTGTATGGAACCAGCCGTCTTTGATGACATCCGCTGTTTCCGCCGGCTTATTATAATAGCCCAGCATCACGTTTGCACCCTTGAAACAGATTTCACCGATACCCTCTTCATCCTTATCAATGATTTTCACTTCCATGCCCGGCATTACGTGGCCTGCGGAGCTCAGTTTCATATCCTTTGGAAGGTCTGGGTTTACTGCTGTTAACGGACAACATTCTGTCAATCCATATCCCTGCATTGCTGCAATACCTAGATCGTTAAAGAACTGTAAGATATCCGGATCGATTGCCGCACCGCCGGAAACAATCAGTCTCAGATTTTTACCGAAAAGCTTTCTGATTTCTCCAGTAAACGGCTTACTGATATCGATACCCAGTTTTCTTGTCACACGGGTCGTCTTCAGCAGGTTTGTCAGCATTTTCTCTTTGCCCTGCTTCTTGATGCTCTGCCAAATCTTTTTGTACAGAGTTTCAATCAGTGCAGGAACCCCCAGCATCAGGTGTGGCTGAACTTCTTCCAGATTTCTTGTAATATATTTCAGTCCCTGACAATATGCAATAGTTGCACCTGCATAAAGCGGTGCCAGGAATCCTACTGTACATTCGTAAGTGTGGTGTACCGGAAGTACAGAGAACAGGATTTCCTTCGGCGTAATTTTTATCATAGACAAAGCACCGATGATAACAGTAATCATGTTATAGTGGGAAATCATAACGCCCTTTGCTACGCCGGTTGTTCCCGATGTAAACAGCATAGCCGCCATATCATCTCCGATAATTTCAGCGTCCAGGAACTGTCTGTCTCCTGTTGCAATCTGTGCAGTACCCTCTTCAATCAGTTTACTCCATGACAGAACCTCTTCTTTGTGGTCCTTGGCATCAAAGCTTACCAGCATTTCCAGCTTTGTATCTCCGGAAGCCTTCATTTCTTTGAACATCTTTTCGTATTTCTTTCCAAAGATAACTGCAGAAACTTCCGCTTCGATAATCTGCTGTTTCAGGTCACGGGCATCCAGTTCCTTATCTAATGGAACTACAATACCTGTACCATTGATGACTGCCAGATAACTGGATTCCCACTGATAGCAGGTTTCACCAATGACAGCAATTCTCTTGCCTTTCAGATTGCGGTTAATAAGCGCAGTACCTAAGCCGTTAACATCTGCAAGAGCCTGCTTGTATGTGATACCTTTGTAAGGCTCATTACGGTCAAACTTCTGCATGAATGCAATGTGGTCAGGATACATCGCTGCGCTGGACTCCAGCATTTCTTTCAGGTCACATACAGGACGCAACTGATGCGGATAACGAACATATGGGTCGCCGCTATGAACGATGGATTCTACCAGCGCCTTTACGCGTTTCTTTTCCTTGGCTTTCAGCTCTACATAGCCCGCCTTAGAGGTTTCCTGTTCTTCCTGCGGCGCATCTGCCTGAACATTACCGTAACGCTTAATCTTTCCGGTTGTCGTTTTTTCAAACTCTTTATCACGGATATTTACACGCTTCACAGATTTGTAAGAAGGCATCTTTTCATTGGCCTCCTCTACGAGATCCTTATAGAAGTGGTAGATGTCACTACCACTGAGTTCTCCCTTCTGCTCTTTTAGAAGTTTATAGTTCGGGAAGATATCAGCAGTTACCATGACATTGCCTACCTTCTTATCTTCCTTACCATATACGAGAACTTCCTGAATCAGCTCGTTTTCCATCAGCACGGCTTCGATTTCTTCTGGGAAGATGTTCTTGCCGCCCTTGGTTACGATGACAGTCTTCTTTCTGCCTGTCAGATACAGGAACCCGTCTTTATCAAAATAGCCCAGGTCTCCGGTATGAAGCCATCCATCCTGTAACACCTTGGCCGTTTCTTCTTCATTTTCGTAGTAGCCCAGCATCACGGAATCAGATTTGCAGACAACTTCACCAATACCATCCTCATCCGGATTGATAATTTTTACCTCTGTTCCTGGCATTGGTTTACCTACAGAAGCAGCTTTGCTGTATCGGTCCTGATTTACTGCGATGATTGGAGCGCACTCACTCATACCGTAGCCCTGAATCATAGGGAAGCCCATGGCTTCAAAGTCTTCGATTACCTTCGGATCGATGGCTGCACCACCTGCAATGAACAGTTTGATGTTACCGCCGAAGTTATGGTGAATGGAGCCGAACATCTTCTGCATCAGTTTCGGATTCTTCCATAATTTCAGTTTCTTAGATAAAGCAAGTGCAGATTTCAGTTTTTCTTCCTGTCCCTGCTTTGCTGCCTGCTTCCAAATGCCGGCATAGAACTTTTCGAAAACCAAAGGCACGCCCAGCATAATGGTTGCCTTGACTTCGTTCATATTCTTCTGGATATATTTCAGTCCTTCGCAGATTGCAATTGTTCCGCCCTGGAAGAATGTTGTGCAAATAGAGCATGTAAATTCATATGCGTGATGAATCGGTAAAATAGATAACACCACACTGCCCTTTGGCACGTTAACCAGTTTGGACATATTGTACACATTTGCTGCAATATTCTTATGAGATAGCATAACGCCCTTGGACATCCCTGTCGTACCGGACGTGAACATCAAAGTCGCCATCTGATTAGGATCAATATCGGCATCTAC
Source organism: Emergencia sp. (assembly GCA_045638885.1). Lineage (GTDB taxonomy): Bacteria > Bacillota > Clostridia > Peptostreptococcales > Anaerovoracaceae > Senimuribacter. The sequence continues at coordinate 7,989 of JAZUBY010000063.1, forward strand.
ATATTCACGGATGCCTTCACGTAGCAACACTTCACCTTCTTTGATCAGCTGTGCAAAAGATAACACTTCATCATGGTGTTCATCCGGACCAATGGCAATGAAATGCTCCAGGCTATACTTTTCTTCAAAGATTTCCTTCAGGTTCTTTTCCATGCGCTTCGTATACACAATAGCACTTGCGCCGGAACGTTCTACCAGACTCTTCATTTCTCCTGTAGGCAGGTTCTTGTCTAATGGCACAATGGTACCTACACCATTGACTACAGCAAAATAGGTCAGAATCCACTGGTAGCAGGTTTCACCTACAACAATAATCTTCTTGCCTTTCAGCCCCATGTCCACAAGCTTTGTCCCAAAAGCATCCATCTCGTCTTTGAAACGTTTGTAGGATACCGGCTGGAACGTACCGCCTGGTTTATCTTTCTGCAGATATGCTGCTCTGTCAGCATAAAGTTCTGCACTCTTATTTACCATGTCTCGAAGATCAGAGACTGATCTTACCGGGTAATACACCCCATCATATTTTATATTATTCATAATACTCTTCTTTCCCCTTATTTTTGGCCGCAGAAAACACGTCCTTAATTAAGTTATTTTACCATTTTTTCAGCTAAATATCAACATCTACAAAAACAAAACAGAAGGCCCCATTGGAGCCTCCTGTCCGATTATCAATAATTCTTATTCAGCAATTGCTGTTTCCAGCGCAATCTTCATCATAGTAGTGAAAGTGTTCTGTCTTTCTTCTGGTGTTGTTACTTCTCCAGTTACTAAGTGGTCAGAAATTGTGCAGATGCAAAGTGCATTCTTGCCAGCTCTTGTTGCTTCCATGTACAGAGCTGCAGATTCCATTTCTGTAGCCATTACGCCTAAATCTCTCAGTTTGTCATAATCTGTGTTTCCATCGTAGAATACGTCGGAAGAGAAGATTAAACCGATGTTAGGTTCTACGCCGATTTCCTTTGCAGCAGCTTCTGCCTTCTTCAGCAGGTCGAAAGATGCAATTGCAGGAATCTTCACGTCGCCTGTGCCGTACTGTGCAGCCCAGTTGGAGTTTGTAACAGCCGCCTGGCCCATTACAACGTCTCTAACCTTAACATCTGTAGTCAGACCGCCTGCAGTACCAACTCTGATGATGTTCTTTACATCATAGAAGTTGAATAACTCGTGTGCGTAAATACCGATTGCTGGCATACCCATACCAGAAGCCATAACGGATACTCTCTTGCCTTTATATGTTCCTGTGTAGCCCTGTACGCCTCTAACGTTGTTAACCAGTACAGCATCTTCCAGGAAGTTTTCT
>JAZUBY010000064.1:0-10641 GCA_045638885.1 Emergencia sp.
GCCCACAGAACGACATGGCTACGATCCGACTTGCTGAAGCTGGTTCCGCAGGCAGAGACACAAGAGGCCTGATCAGACAGCACCAGTTCAACAAGGTTGAATTAGTGAAGTTTGCAAAGCCTGACACTTCCTACGAACAGTTAGAAAGATTAACAAACGATGCAGAAGAAGTACTGAAGGTATTAGGTATTCCTTACAGAGTTGTTAGATTATCCACTGGTGACTTAGGCTTCTCCTCTGCTATGACATACGACATCGAAGTTTGGATGCCATCTTACGGCAGATACGTAGAAATTTCTTCCTGTTCCAACTTCGAAGATTACCAGGCAAGAAGAGCAAACATCAGATACAGAAACGAAGAAACAGGTAAGGCTGAATTCGTTCACACATTAAACGGTTCCGGTCTGGCAGTAGGCAGAACTGTTGCTGCAATCTTAGAAAACTTCCAGCAGGCTGACGGCAGCGTAATCATTCCAGAAGCTCTAAGAAAGTACATGGGAGTTGACAAGATTACAAAATAATCTTGGAGGTTATTGACTAGAATGAAATTACCAAAATATATAGAACCGGACTTTACCGAAAAGCGTTTCGTAGAAGCACCTGATGCGGTTCTGGTTGCAGCTCCTGTAGACAAGGCAGCGCCATCTAATTTCCATGCCACTTCCATCTTCCCTGAATACTTTAAAATCAACGGAGAATGGATTCTGGCGGAAGACAGTCGTATGGATAGCGTGCCAGTTTACGAAAACGGTAAAATCTATATCAGAGAGTTCCGTAACATTAAGAAAGACGACCTGGTTGTAGTAGGTAGAACGGAAGACTGTGAAGAAGGTATCTATGTCCACGTAGACTGCTTTGAAAAGGAAGAAACGGCAAAGCACAACGCATTTGCTTTCAGACAGAGCAGAAGCAGAGAAACCGGATTCAGCCGTGACTACGAAGAGCTGATTGAACTGCTGAAGCACGAAAAGGAAAACGGCGGTTATGTGGTTTGGGTTATGGGTCCTGCGTGCTCTTTTGATGCAAAGGCCAGAGACTGCTTTGCAAGTCTGATTGATAATGGCTATGTGCAGGCGTTGCTGGCTGGCAATGCTTTGGCGACTCACGACTTGGAAGGCGGCTATCTGGGTACAGCCCTGGGCGCTGATATTAAAACCCAGGAACAGGGATATAACGCCCACTATAATCATTTAGATACTATTAACAGAATCAATACACACGGATCCATTCCAAAGTTCATTGAGGAAGAGGGCATTAAAGACGGCATCATCCATGCCTGTGTGAAAAATGATGTACCATTCGTACTGAACGGATCCATCCGTGATGATGGCCCACTGCCGGAAGTATATGAACATACTTATGAGGGGCAGGATACTATCCGTTCTCACATCCGTAAGGCAACAACCGTAATTGGTTTGGCAACTGTGCTGCATACCATTGCGGCAGGGAACATGACACCGACATACCGTATGTTAGAAGACGGCACTATTAGGCCGCTGTATTTCTACATGGTAGATACTTCTGAATTCGCAGCAAACAAGCTGGGTGACAGAGGAAGCTTATCTGCAAAAGGTATCGTGACCAACGTGCAGGACTTTATGAATAATGTCTGCAATGGTTTAGGTTTGTTATAAGAACAGATAAACAAAGCGGGCGGTCCTAAGGGACCGCCCTTTTTCAAAAGAAGGATGTATATGATATGTTAGAGAAATTTACCAAGGGATTGAATAGAGTTTTAAATCCTTTGACCATTACAGGGGTACTGATTCTCATTCAGATGGCATATTTCTGTGTGCTGATCTTCAATCTGAGTGCTTATTCCAGCTGGTTTAATATGGCCTGCCTCATTGGTGCAGTCATCATGTCACTATATATTATTTGGAAGGATGAAAATCCGGCCTATAAAATGGGGTGGCTCCTGGCTATTTGTCTGTTCCCGATTTTCGGGACGGTGATGTATTTCTTCATTGGCAACAAAAGACCGGCAAAGCCTTTGATGCGGAAGATGGAGCCGATGGAAGCGAAACACAGGGAAGACTTGCGCCAGGAAGAACCGATGGAAGACCTTGCGTGCCCAAGACAGAGAGGTACGATTCGTTACATCAGTGACCACGGTCCCTACCCGGCATGGAAGAATACGCAAACCCGATATTACCCACTGGCTGATTATGCTTATCCGGAGCTCTTGGAGGACTTGGAAAAAGCAGAGCACAGCATCTTTATGGAATACTTTATTATTTCTGAAGGCGGTATGTGGAGAGGGATTTTTGATATCCTGAAACGGAAAGCGGCGCAGGGGGTCGATGTGCGCCTGATTTACGATGACTTTGGAAGTCTGCCAACGATGCCAAAACGCTTTATCAGGGAATTGAGAAAAGCCGGCATCAAAGTGTATGCATTTAATCCGCTGCGTCCAATTCTTTCTTTGGTTTACAACAACAGAGATCATAGAAAGATGACCATCATCGACAGTTATATCTGCTATACGGGTGGATTCAATCTGGCAGATGAATACATTAATGTGGAAGAGCGTTTCGGCCACTGGAAAGACAGCGGACTCCGTCTGGAGGGTGATGGCGTTTGGAATTATACGGTGATGTTTCTGACTATGTGGAATGCTTTTGTGCCGACGGAAGATTGTTTTGATGGTTTCAAACCGCATACTCATCATCCGCAGAATTTTGAAAGCGATGGAGGTATCGTACAGCCGTACAGCGACACGCCGCTAGATGACGAAAGTGTTGGCGAAAACGTCTATATTGATATCCTGAATCAGGCCAGAGACTATGTGTATATCTTTACGCCGTATTTGGTCATCGATAATGAGATGCAGACTGCGCTCTGTCTGGCTGCAAAACGCGGCGTAGATGTGCGTCTGGTTACGCCGGGAATCCCGGATAAGAAGATGGTTTTCAAACTGACACGGTCCTACTATAGAGCATTACTGAAAGCGGGGGTGCGCATTTACGAGTATACACCAGGATTTATTCATGCGAAAAGTTTTATCAGCGATGATCAAATCGGTGTCGTTGGGACCATAAACATGGATTATAGAAGTTTATATCTGCATTTTGAATGTGCAACGCTGATGATTGGATGCACTGCTTTGCAGGGATTAAAGAAGGATTGTCTGGACACGTTTGAGCAGTCCAGAGAAGTAAAGGCAGAGGATATGAAAAGGAATTTCTTCCGTATCCTGTTTGAAGGACTGCTTCGATTCCTCAGCCCGATGTTATAACAGATAAGGTGAAATGAATGGGAAAAATTGATAAATTTTATGAGGCAAAGAACCTGTTTCAATGTCCGAAATGCAAAAAGAAAATCAGATTCCACGCAGGAGGCTTAGTATGTAAGAAAGAGCACACTTTTGATATTGCATCAAAAGGCTATGTGAATCTGCTGCAGCAGACCAAGTCTTTCAAAGGCTATGATGGCGATTTTTTCAAGAGCCGAAGAGCTTTCTTTGAGGCGGGATATTACGACCACATCGTAAAAGAAGTTGTGGATACGGTAGGCCGTCTTTACGGCCAGGCAGAGGAGCTGGTAGTCCTGGACGCAGGATGCGGCGAGGGCGGTTACAGTGCTGCATTGGAAGCGTCTTTTGTAGATTGCGGCATCAACGGACAGGTGCTGGCTTTTGATATTGCAGCCGATGCAATCAAAGTTGCTGCCGGAAACGATAACGTGAAGTGGATGATTGCTGATATCACAAACATTCCGGTGAAAGATGATGTGGTGGACTGCATCCTGGACGTATTTACGCCAGCCAACTACAAAGAATTTAATCGTGTCTTGAAGGATGATGGTTATCTGATTAAAGTTGTTCCAGGGTCTGCACACTTGCAGGAGTTGCGAGAGGCAGTGAAGCATCAGCTACAGAACAAGGAATATTCCAATGAGGAAGTAACAGATTACTTCGAAGGCCACTATGAGTTGGTAAGCAGAGTGAAGTGTACGCAGACAAGGGAACTTTCCGGGGAAAATCTGGAGAACCTGGTGCGAATGACACCACTACTCTTCGACGTAGATAAGAACAAACTGGACTTAAGCAATGTCAGAGAAATTACTATTGAAGGTGAAGTCCTGGTGGGTAGAAAGAAATAATAAAAAAGGAGTTGTCATATAGACAACTCCTTTGGTGTTTTTTGATATAAATACAGTTTACAGATCAACGCCTAAGAACTGCTTTGCCAGAATACCTACGAAGAAGGAGATTACGGCAACACCGATGCTGATCAGTGCCATTTCAGCAAATCTGGATGTGAAAGGCTGATCCTGTGCAACAGAAGTGTAGTATGTAAATACCGCGATGATCAGAACTACGATAGCCAGCATGCAGATTAGTGCAAGCAGGTACTGGCTGCTGCCCAGAAGCAGATATGGCAGTATCAGCAGTACTACGGTTATCAGATAAGCAGTACCTGTGTAGGAGCAGGACTTCAACGCGTCGCTTCTGCCTTCACTTCTTGCCGCCAGGAATTCACTGGATGCCATGGAGAAGGTAGCGGAGATCCCGATGATCAGACCGGATAATGCAATCAGATTTGTGTTCTGCATTGCAAAAGTGAAACCTGCCAGGGAACCTGTCAGCTCAACCAGTGCGTCATTAAGACCTAATACCATACTGCCTACATACTGCAGTCTTTCTTCGTCCAGCATTCCTAACAGTGCCTGTTCGTGCTCTTCCTCTTCCTGCTTAATTCTAACGCTTTCTTCTACTTCCTTTGCCAGCAGTTCATATTCAGCCTGTGCTGCTTCTTCGCCGCGTTCCATCAGCTTAACTGCAAAAGTAAAACCAAAGATACGCGCCATCAGCTTGTATTTCAGAACCTTTCCTTTCTGTGGTTTCATTTCCACACCGGAGTAAGACTTCCAAATTTCATAGTGATTATATTCTTCCAGTGAAAGACGTTTTAAAGTTGCTTTATTTTCATCGCCTTTTGCGAATTTTGCAATCTCAGCGTAGATTGCGCTTTCTGTTAATTCATTTTGCTGCATTTTCTTCACTACGGCCAGTGCTGCAGCAGATAATTCTTTCTTCATTATGCCCTTTATTCCTTTCTAAATCGATGCTATACTGATTTTAACATATTAAGGAAATTTTGAGGAGATAGAAAATGATGAAAAAAGGCGTAACTCAATTTCTTTTATCCCATGCGGAGAAGAATCCGGTTTCTTTTCATATGCCGGGACACAAAGGTTCCGCGATTTATAGAGAAAACGGCTATAGTGATTTTCTAGAACATTTTGTAGATTGCGATATTACGGAAATTCCCGGTGCAGATAACTTGTATCAGGCGGAAGAGATTATTGCGGACACCATGGCAAAATACCGAGCCTTATACGGTGTACGTGAAAGCTATTTGCTGATTAACGGTAGCAGTGCCGGACTGGTGGCATCCATCCTGACCTGCGTGCCTCGCGGTGGTAAACTGATTATGGCCAGAAACTGCCACAAGTCCATCTTCAACGGATTATTAATGGCGGGAGCAGAGCCTGTATATCTGCATCCTGAGATGATTGACGATTACGGCATTTCCGGGGAAATTTCTTTGGCTACTGTGGAAGCTGCTATCAAAGCCAATCCGGATGCATCTGCGGTCATTCTGCCAAGCCCGAACTACTACGGCATCTGTAGCGATATCAAATCTATTGCAGACGCAGTTCATGAAGCAGGTATGGTTCTCATCGTTGACCAGGCCCATGGCGCTCACCTTCACTTCTTTGGATCGCATTTAGACGAACCGTATAAGTCAGCGGATGATTTGGGTGCAGACATTGTCATTCAAAGTACCCATAAGACATTGGCATCTTTCACGCAGAGTGCCATTGTAAATCTGTGTACGGACCGTGTCGATAAATATTTATTTGAAGATAAATTGCAGTTGATTGAAAGTACAAGCCCTTCCTATTTGTTAATGGCTTCACTGGATATCAATGGAGACCTGTTGGAAAAGCAGGGGAGAAAGCTGATTGCGGAATGGGAAGAAAACCTGAAATGGTTCTATGAAACTGCCCCCCAGATAATAAGTGGCCTTCGCCTTATGGCACACCCGATGCTGGATCATACCAAGATTAATCTGGATATGAGTGCCTACGGTATTGACGGTCTGGAGCTGGAAGACCTGCTGAACAAAAGGGCTATCTTCCCGGAACTGGTAACCGGCAATATTGTCATGTGCATGACCGGAATCGGCAATAAACGATGTGACTATGAAAGGCTGCTGGAAGCATTGAAAGAGATTGCGGAAGAGAGAGGTCTTTGTGAAGAGACGGACGGTATCGCTGCGCCAGAGGCAACCCAGGCTGTTACCATGAAACGTTTACAGCAGACTGCGATTCCGACAACAAAAGAAAGCGTACCAATGGAAGAAGCAGCAGGCCGTGTCTGCGCGGCATCCATCATTCCGTATCCGCCAGGCATTCCGATTATCTGTCCTGGCGAAATCATCGACCAGGAAGTTCTGGACTACTGTGCAGACCTTCGTGCACGTGGCGAAAAAGTCATGGGCATTGATGCGAGAGGTTGTGTGTTGGTAGGACGTTAGATCCTTACACTGCATAAAATAAAAATAAACCACCGAGTGCTACTGCTTCTCTGCAGTAACACGACGGTGGTTTTGTATTTTCTGATAGGATTAGTGGTCATCCTCAATATGCAAAGCTCGCATAGCATTGAGAATTGCAATGACAGCAACGCCTACGTCGGCGAACACAGCAGCCCACATGGAGGCCAGGCCTATAGCGCCCAGAATCATCACACCGAATTTGATGGTAAGTGCGAAGATTACATTCTGTTTGCAGATGCGCAGCGTCTTGCGGGCAATCTTCATAACTGTCGCTAATTTGGAAATGTCATCGGCCATGATGACCACGTCGGCGGCTTCAATGGCAGCATCAGAACCAAAAGCACCCATGGCAATACCCACATCGGCACGAGCTAATACCGGAGCGTCGTTGATGCCGTCTCCTACGAAGACGGTATGGCCTTTGGATGTACGGTCTATCAAAGATTCAAAGGCAGAAACTTTGTCGCCTGGAAGCAATTCCCCAAGTGTTTTGTCGATGCCTAACTGGCTTCCTACCGTATTTGCAATTTCCTGACGGTCTCCGGTCAGCATCACTGTTTCTGCCACACCCAGCTCTTTCAGTGATTCAACTGTGGAAATGCTGTTTTCGCGTATTCTGTCGGCTACAATGATATAGCCCAGATAGAAGCCATCACATGCCACGTGAACAATGGAGCCGGCAGCATCCGGATTGCCGCCTTTGTAACCTAAGTCTTTCATCAGTGCCAGGTTACCACAGTATACAGAAGCACCGTCAACTTTACAGAAAACACCTTTTCCGGAAATCTCTTTGTAGTCGGTGACCAGTGTACGATTGACATTGTCGGTTTGCTCGTAATAAGTTACTACAGCCTGGGCAATCGGATGATTGGATAAACTCTCCGCATGAGCCGCGATTGCCAGCAGCTGTTCGGTATTCGAATCTTCCGGCCTTGATACACAAACCTCTGTTACGGAGAAATTCCCTGTCGTCAGTGTACCTGTTTTATCAAAGGCAAAAGTGTCCACCTTTGACAAAGCTTCCAGATAATTGGAGCCTTTGACGAGAACGCCTTGTTTTGATGCACTGCCGACGCCTGCAAAGAGGCTGAGTGGAACGGAGATTACCAATGCACAAGGGCAGGAGATTACAAGGAAAATCATGGCTCTGTAAAGCCAGTCTTCGAAAGGCTGCTGCAGAAGCAAAGGTGGAAGTGCGGCCAGCAGTACAGCGGCAACTACCACTAAAGGCGTATAATAACGCGCGAATTTCGTAATAAATTTTTCAACGGCAGCTTTTCGGCTGCTTGCATTTTCTACTAAATCTAGAACTTTTGCAACGGTAGAGTCCTCGTAAAGTTTTGTAACCTGTATTTTCAACGCGCCAGTCAGATTGATGGTGCCGCTGATGATTTCTTCTCCCGGAGCAATATCTCTAGGGATGGATTCTCCGGTCAAAGCAGCAGTATCTAATGTAGAGGAGCCATCTGTAACCAGACCGTCAACGGGAACTTTTTCACCCGGACGGACCAAAATGATATCGTCGATAGCCAGATCTTCAGGATCTACGGTTTCCTCTTTTTCATCAGTGCCTAGACGAACTGCAAAATCAGCACGGATATCCATCAGCTCTGCAATGGATGCACGGGAACTGTTTACTGCGTAATGCTCGAAGAATTCTCCCACCTGAAAGAAGAGCATAACTGCTACAGCCTCAGGATATTCCTGACAGTAAATTGCACCGATGGATGCAATGGTCATGAGGAAATGTTCGTCCAGAAATTGCCGGTTGATGATGCCGAGTACTGCGTCTATGATGGTTTCGTAGCCGGCGATGACATAGGCTGCGAGGTAGAACCATATAATGTTTGTAGCAAGGCCAACAGCAAATAGCACACCGGATACGGCGATTTTCGCCAAATCAATTTTTTGAAATTTTGTCATATGTATCAGTCCTTACTTGATGATTTTGCAGGCACGGTCGACTTTCTTTACTGCGTTCTGTGCAGCTGTCAGAATGTCATCCAGTTTAGATTCGTCAACTTCTAGTGTCATCTTCTGTGCCATGAAGCTGATGGAGCAGCTTTCTACGCCGTCGATTTTTCCAATAGCAGCTTCCATTTTCGCAGCGCAGTTTGCACAGTCTAAGTTTTGCATTTTATAAATCTTTTTCATAATTAGTACCTCTCTTTGCAGTTTAGATTAAAGATAATATCGACGATATGGTGTATCTGTCTGGCCTCGTCGGTATCAGCCAGGGTGTAATATACTTCCTTCCCACTTTTGCGGTGCGTTAAAAGACCTGCCTGTTTTAGTACGCGCAGGTGATGAGATACCGCCGGTGAGGACATTTCTACTGAGGCTGCGATATTCGCAACACAGTCTTCGGCATGACATAAAAGCCAGAGAATTTTGACCCGGGTTGCATCGCTGATTAGATCAAAGGTATCAGCAATCCTGTCAAAAGTCTCCTGCCCCGGCATGTTTTTTAGAAAAAGTCCGGTCTCGTTGCCGTGATCGTGGGGGAGATAAATCTCTTTTTTCATGATATTCTCCTTCGAAATTGTTAAACGATTAAGTAAACGTTTAATTGTTACAAGAGCATTGTACCACAAAAATAAAAAATGAAACAGTTTTTTAGAATTTTTTTCAAAAGGGAAAATGAGGAAGTAAAAAAACGAGGAAAATGTTGAAAAAATCACATTTTTTGATGGTTTTTTGTCGCGGTTTGTAGTATAATCTATGGCGTATGATTATAAGACGACTATTTTTAGAAAGGAAGGTTTCAAACATATGAGTTTAAATGCAAAGCATTTACCAAGCATTGACGCTGGCCACTATAAGAACACTGCCGGCTGTGAAACCGAAATTATGCCAATTCCTGATGTGGTGAAGATTTCCATGTCTCAGCACATTGGTGCACCTTGTAAGCCATTAGTTGCTAAGGGTGACACTGTTAAGGTTGGACAGTTAATCGGTGATACTGATGCATTCGTAAGTGCACCTATTCACTCTTCCGTATCCGGTACAGTTGTGGGTATTGAAACCCAGAGATCTGCTGTAGGCGGAAACGATACTCTTGTTGTTATCGAAACAGACAAGAAACAGGAACTGTGGGAAGGCATCAAGGTTCCAGAAGTAAACGACCTGCCATCTTTCGTTAAGGCGATTAGAGAATCCGGTCTGGTTGGTCTGGGCGGCGCTTCTTTCCCTACACACATTAAGTACAACCCTAGAAATATCGACGATGTACACACTCTGATCTTAAACGCTGCAGAATGTGAACCGTTCATCACTTCCGACCACAGAGGTATGCTGGAAGATGCACAGAACATCATCGACGGTATGAAATTAATCATGGAGTATATCGGACTGGACGAAGCATACGTTGGTATCGAAGCAAACAAGCCTGATGCAATCGCATTATTAGACAAGATGTTTGCTGAACAGGGCCTGACAAATATGCACACATTCACTCTGCAGGATAGATATCCAAAGGGTGCAGAAAGAGTTCTGGTATACGAAATCACTGGTAAAGAAATGAAGGCAGGCGTACTGCCAGCAGATCTGGGTATCATTTTATCCAACGTAACATCCGTTGCTTTCGTTGGCCAGTACTTCAAGGATGGTATTCCTCTAATCCAGAAGAGAATGACTGTTGACGGTGATGCAGTAGCAGAACCTAAGAACATCATCGCTCCTATCGGTGCTTCTATCCACGATGTAATCGAATTCTGTGGCGGCTACAAGGCTGAGCCAAAGAAGATCATCATGGGTGGTCCTATGATGGGTAGAGCAATCTTCTCCGATGAAATGCCAATCGTGAAGAACAACAATGCAATCTTAGCATTCTCCAAGGATAAGGCTTATATCCCTGAAGAAACAGCTTGTATCAACTGTGGTAGATGTCACCAGGCTTGTCCATTCGGCTTACTGCCAACAGGATTAGCTGAAGCTTATGAACGCAGAGATGCACAGAGATTAAGCCATTTACAGGTTATGCAGTGTATGGAATGCGGAAGCTGTTCCTATGTATGTCCTGCAAGAAGACCTCTGGGCTTCTTAAACAAGCTGGGTAAAGGCGTTGTAAAGG